>JASLDG010000048.1 GCA_030146045.1 Candidatus Saccharimonadales bacterium
GATGTAGTGTAGATAGGGTCTGCATCAAGCTCGTCAGTCTGTGTGATTCCATCTCGCGTTATCACCGCAATGTGACCATAGGCGTGATCAATAGCCTGAAGGTGCGGATCTCTCCAGTCGCACGCGTCAAGCCCTCTACGCTGCTGCGCGGCACGTAAAAGCCCAAGCTTTGCGATTGCATCACTCCTGTCTTCAAGCAGGAATACGTCCCGCTCCAAATCATCCACTGCACGTCGCCACTCTTCGCGGTAATAGGCTTCTTCGTCCGTACACTCAACCGTATCGATAATTTCGAGAATCTTTTTCTGTATCTCGGTATTCGTATACCGGTTACCGTCCGTTAGTTGAGTCGTGCGCTGCATCTCCAGGTCTGTCATATTTCGTCTTGCCAGAGACGCAAGGGCGCCATCATGGTACGCTGGCGCGTCAAGTCGAAGACTATCGGCTTTCTTTTGCTCGATTGCGCGCAGTATCAGTGAGGTCGTCGCAAAACTCATCGCAGTTGCCCACGGAGAGATATGAGCGTCCATACTGGTAATATGCAGCCGCCGATCGAGTGATGATGGCGAATGGGATTCATCACGATCATTGATGAGCACCCGTCTATTGTTCGTCGTTCCGCTTCCATACGTATCAGAAATTGTATGTATCTTTTGGCTAAAACTATATGCCCACCCTTGAGACCCCTCATACACCATGCCCGCTCCAAGGAGCGGCTGACTCGTTGCTAGATGAAGGCCAAGTAGATGCATGCGCTTATCATCAACCTTATAAACTGTATCTTTCCTTGTCGATAGGTTCATATGGTACCCCCACGCCGTTTGCGCGCTATCGATAACTCGCTTTGCAACATAGAGTTTCGCAATCGACGTATCCTCCTTCATCCTGCGCGCCAAACTGTCGATGATGAATAATTCACCGGCCATTTCGTTGAGAACCACGCCTTGCTGGATATCGGTATCTTCTGGGGTGGCGTATTCAAGGTGCTGACCAACATCCGCATAATAGCGTGCGCCGTTACTCATCATGTCGCCAGCAGTACGAATGTCAGGGTGCAAATCATTATTAATAAGCCCAGACTTGACGGGTAGCTGCTTTTTTACACCGTCATCATACTCAACGGTGAGCGGCCATTCCATTTCAGAGCCAACAATTCGAGGACGTATGGTGGTCATTATACCCTACTGACCACCGAGCTGCCGAAAGCTATTGACGTACTCCTGAGCCGCCTCTTCCTGATCAATACCTTCTTCTTCGAATATCTCGTCAATGAGGTCGAGAATTGCGTCTGTCTCTTCCTTAGCAGCTGCGGATATGGTTCCGCTCCCGACTTTTCTTGCCGTTGACTCCTCAACCGGTGCTTCTTGCTCGTGACGCTCTGCATATCTCGACTCTTGCGGCATAGTATCCCTCCATTACTCTTTCAGTGTCTATCGATTGTACACCGTGCATATAAAATAATACATACCCCGCGTTTACGAGGTATGTATATGCTAGAGCGCGCGGTTCTTTTTCTTGAGCGCTTTGAGTTTCTTTTTACGCGCACGCTTGATATCTGCGCCATGCCAGTTACGATGTTTTGCCATTTTTTCTCCTTATTAAGACTAAGTATAGCATAAATCAAGTTTCTTGAGAACCTTACAACTTGTTATACTAACATACCGACCGCCTCTATCACGCCGATGAGTCCTAAGAAGTTGTTTGCATGATGTGTAGATAGGAAAGTAAAATGACTCCGTATAATGGAGTCATTTTACTTTGGTACGGATGAGAGGACTTGAACCTCCACGATATTGCTATCACTAGCACCTGAAGCTAGCGCGTCTACCAATTCCGCCACATCCGCGTATTATATAAAAGTAATGTACTTGTAAGTTTAGTGTCTTTCAAGGACATTGCGCGCTCGCGTCTACGGTTACTTGCGTTTCACGCAGCCGTCACATCCGCATACTATATAAAAATGATGTACTTGTAGGTTTAGTGTCTTTCAAGGTGTGTTTCACATAAGCAGACGCACTTACATCTTCACCAATATAGCAATTGCACACCAAAAACTCAAGCTACACCGATAGCGCGTATGACGCCAGTCGAGCAGCGGTATATTCTTTGCACATAAGAGGAATAAGCGCCTTCAGCGTTTCAGGAGATTTCACTCCAGGATTCAGTGTGCCGAGCGGATCAAAAATGTCTCTGATCGCCTGATATAGTTCACGCACATCGTCATCAAGGTGCTTATACGCAGACGGAGCGATCAAACGACCCTCTCCAGAGCGTGCCACAACATTCCCGCCATAACTCGTGACAAGCTTGGCGTACTCATCGATAAAAGCCAGGAGCTTTTGACGATCGGTAACTGAACGAAGCTTAAAGTGCGGCCGAATAACATATACACTTTCGAGCGCATAGCCATAGAGCGGAAGTGGGTGCTTCACTTTCTGCGAGAGTATATCAAGCGCCTGCATAAAATCCTCAAACCGATCGGGCGGAATATACGCACCGTCAATCGCCGGCGGCAGCGTTTCAACATCATCTTCAGGATTCAGCCCGTAGTACATCACATTGCGCAGGTCACGAATACCGCCCGGATCATCATCCTCGCTTGTGTCAATTGCGAGCATCGATTCTCCAAGCTGCTTGTATAATTTTTTAATCTTCTTCTTGCGAGCACGGTCACTATTATCGTCAAACCCAACAATCACGAACGCGACGCAATCGCCCTTTTCTTTCGCGTCAGTGTAAAATCCGATACGCTTCCCCGCTACATGCGCTGCGTCACACCAGCGTACGTCGATCAACTCAAGACATGACGGCATCAACGAGCGCGCACCATCCAGCGCATCACGAGCACGCTCCCAGCTGTCAAAAGCAATTGCTGTCAACGATTCAGTAAAAGGCCGCTCCGCCGTTTTCATAATAATTTCAGAGATAACTCCAAGCGTACCTTGCGCCCCAATAAATAACGGCGCCAGGTCAATAGACCCATCTTTGTGCTTCACCTGTTGGATTGCATAGCCGGTATTATTTGGCTCAGCCGATAATTGATCAATGAGTTCTTGTTTGTCAGTGATGAGATTATCAATGCTTCGATAGATCTCACCCTCAAATGTCTGGAGGCCTTTTTTGCGGCCAAGCTCGCGCTTACTGATACGCCCAGTCTGCAGCACATCTCCGTTACCCAAGACAACCTCGAGCTGATGTACCCATTCACGTATCGTGCCGTATTTTCCCGAACAGGCGCCAGCAGCATTGTTTGCGATTGCACCACCAATGGTACTATAAGCAGCCGAAACGGGCGCCGAAGGAATCGTCAGACCAGACAGACCAATGGCCTGATTCAGTGCTCCGAAAGTGACTCCAGGCTGCATGCGCACAAGCTTCTGCTTAGCATCGACTTCGAAGATGGTATCGAGATGTGCCGTCGTCGAGATGATAACCCCCTTACCAATAGCTGCACCCGTCTGATCGGTGCCGCCGCCACGGACAGTCATTGGCATCACGTGGCCTTTTTCGGCAAGTTGGTTCGTAAAGCGGGCAACTTTGCGGATATCACTTGTCGTACGCGGATACACAACCATCTCAGGGGTAATTGTGAGAACGCTTGCATCGGTCGCCATCGCTTGACGCACCGCACTGTTGGTCGTTACTTCTCCTCGGACATGCTCGTTTAGATAACTCGACACTTTACTCATGTGCATCCATCATAGCATAAGCGTCGAGCACTGCAAACCATACCCATGCTACAATAGAATGGAATTATTACGATTCAGTCTACATAAATTTGGAATTGGAGTATGTCCACTATGACCAAGAAAGTTATTGCCTTTGATCTTGATGATACGCTTGCTGTTACGAAATCACCCATCTCTGACCGCATGAGTGAGATTCTCGTTCATATTCTTGACCATTATGATGTCTGCATTATCTCTGGTGGAAAGTTTGAGCAATTTAAAAAGCAAGTTGTCGACCGCCTTGAAGCGCCAGCCCATAAGCTTAACCGTATGCATTTAATGCCAACTTGCGGGACACGATATTACCGTTATGATGAGCTTACCGGGGAATGGAAGATCCAATATGCCGAGGATCTTTCAAAAGCACAAAAAGAAGAGATTCTCACGGTAGTCGAAAAGTCAGCACGTGAAGTTGGGCTATGGGCAGAGCAACCGTATGGTCAAATTATCGAAGATCGCGGCAGCCAAGTTACCTACTCAGCTCTCGGACAGCAAGCACCTGCTGAAGAAAAATATGCTTGGGCAGAAGCAAACAAAGAAGCCAAGCAAGAACTTCGTGACCTCATTGCCGAACGCCTCCCCGAGCTCGAAGTACGCCTCGGTGGCACGACAAGCGTTGATATTACACGCATCGGTATCGACAAAGCCTATGGCATGCGTAAACTGATTGAAGCAATTGATATCAGTCAAGATGATATCCTCTTCTGTGGCGACAAGTTACAGGAAGGCGGCAATGATTACCCTGTCAAGGCGATGGGGATCGATTCAATTGCCGTTGAGGGATGGGAAGATACCGCTTACGTACTCGAAGGCATTCTTGGCGTAACTGAAAAGTAGTCATGCACTTCGCCTCTCCGTTGTCACAGATAAAAGGCGTGGGCGAAAAAACCGCCGAACAGTTGGCCGCGGCCAGACTCAAAACGGTCGATGATCTGGTCCATTTTTTACCACGGCGATATGATGATTTCTCAGAGGTGACGCCAATTGCTGAATTGCATCCTGGAAAGCGCACTATTAGAGCGCGGTGCGAGAATATCTCAACACGCCCTGTGCGTCGTGGCTTACGTCTGACGACCGCCACACTAGCCGATGATTCGGGTAAAGTGCAGGCTATATGGTTCAATCAGCCGTACCGCGAATCACAGCTCAAGACAGGCGATGAATTCCTCTTTGCCGGTGAATTCGAATTCAACTACAACAAATATCAACTCACTAACCCAAGTGCCGAAAAAGTCGAAGCGGCCGTCTCTGCAGATCGAATCGTACCACAATATCCCAGTATCAAGGGTCTCAAGAGTCAGTTAGTGCGCAAGCTCCTGACAGAGGTTCGTCCATTAATGAGGCTCTACCCAGAGACATTGCCACCTGAGGTTATTCAGTCCGAGAAGGTACTTTCGCACGCTGAGGCAATCGAGAAATTACATTTCCCGGAGTCGATGGACGATGTCGCGAAAGCCCGTGACCGCATTGGCTTTGAGGAGGTATTCGCACTCCTGCTCGCAAGCCAGCTCAACAAACAGGAAAATGCCAAGCTCGAAGGCTGGCGAATTCCATTTGATGTTGAGGTAGTAAAACAATTTGTCGCTCAACTACCATTTGCGCTCACTGATGCACAGCGACGTGCAGCCTGGGATATTGTGCAGGATTTTGAACATGAGACACCAATGAACAGACTTCTGCAAGGTGATGTTGGGTCGGGCAAGACGGTCGTCGCTGGTCTTGCTGCACGTCAAGCGGCTCACGCAGGCTTTCAGACAGCGATCATGGCACCGACCGAAATTCTGGCCTCGCAGCACGCCAAAAGACTGGCGAATCTCCTTGAGCCATTTGGTGTCACGGTTGGACTCCTTACCGGCAGCGTTAAAG
>JASLDG010000018.1 GCA_030146045.1 Candidatus Saccharimonadales bacterium
CGGGCTCGTCAAAGATAAACAACCCAGGTCTGAACCCTTTGATAATCGAAAGAAAGGCCTCGCCATGGGATTGCTCGTGAATACGCTTACCATCAAACAAAAGAGCACCCCAGGTACCTGATTCGGCATAATTGGCAGTAGTGTAAAAGCTTTCCGCGCGTAAGAAATATCCATATGTCTCGTGACGAGCGCCGCGTACTAGTGTGATATGTTCGGCAAGATTCGACGTTGAATCTTGCGAAGTGAAGTTGTAGTTTTTGGTACCACCTTCGGCATTGAATCCGGCGGCGACCGCAATCGCTTCTACGAGTGTCGATTTGCCGCTACCGTTTTCACCCATCAAAAAGGTGACTGGTTGATTGAGATCGAGTGACTCAATTGCTTGGACGGCTGGTATCGAAAAGGGATATTCCGACGTATCGGTATAATCAAGCTTGAGATGACGGAGGAAAGGCTCGATGTGCATAGCTCCATTGTAGCAGGGTCTCGCGTTGTTGCTTGGGTGCTCTTTGCGTACGTGCTATGCTATGGAGAGTATGAAAACGCTCGATAAATATTTCTTTGCGGCAAACCGTGAACGAACGGTTGCGTTGCTGAAGGGGAGTATATTGGTGGTGCCGGGCTACGCATCGATGCAGCGTAGCAATGATACGGCGTTTCGATTTGAACAAGAGGCAAACTTTTGGTATTTGGCAGGAATCAATCAGCCGGACTGGTGGCTTATCATTGACGGCAAGCGCGCGCACTCGACACTGGTGGCGCCAAAGATTGATGAAGTGCATGCACTTTTTGACGGAGCACTTAGTCTGCAGGATGCACTAAGTATAAGCGGTGTTGATGAGGTCGTTGACCGAGCGGCTGGCCTCGCGCGGCTTCGTCAGCTGGCACGATCGCATCGATTTGTGTACACGGTTGATCAGCCATCGAGTGATTATTTTAATTTCACACTGAATCCGGCGGCACGTGATATGCGTGATCATCTGACGCGTTTGTTTGATACTGTGCAGGATTTTCGTCCGAAACTGGCGGGGTTGCGCGCTGTGAAATCTTTAGCTGAAATCGAGGCGATGCAGGCGGCGGTTGACCTAACGGTCGATGCATTTAAGCTAATACAAGAGCGGATTGCGACATATAAGTATGAGTACGAGATTGAAGCGGATTTTACTCAGTTCTTTCGACGAAATGGCGCGGAGGGTCATGCGTATGATCCGATCGTGGCGGCTGGTGAGCATGCGTGCACGCTCCACTACATTGAAAACAACGGTAAACTGAAAAAGGGTACGCTCGTTCTGCTTGATATCGGCGCTCGCCACCAAGGCTATGCAGCAGATATTACACGCACGTATGCATATGGCGCTATCACGAAACGCCAGCGCGCTGTGCATATGGCAGTCCAGCGAGCACAGGCGGCATGCATTGCATTATTGAAGCCTGGTGAGCCTGTCGGTACGTATCTTGAAGCGGTTGATGCTATTATGGCTGACGAATTAATCGGGCTTGGACTTATGGCGGATCGTAAAGATGAACGCTATCGTCGATACTTCCCGCATGCAATTAGTCATGGCCTTGGTGTGGATGTTCATGATGCACTGGGTAAGCCAACGGTGTTTGTGCCTGGCATGGTACTGACGGTGGAGCCAGGGATTTATATCCCCGAAGAAAAGCTGGGAGTGCGAATTGAAGATGACATTCTGATTACCGAAACGGGTCATCGTAACTTGAGCGCCAAGCTCTCGACAGCGCTCTCGTAACTTTGTATACTGGATACAATACATGAGACGACAGTTAGCTGTTTTTTTGGTTCGGTGGCTCCTCAATTCGTTTGGATTGTGGATCGCCATTCGCCTATTTGGCACGGGGTACGATACAGCGTCGCCCGAAGGCGCAACAGTGTTTCTGCTGGGCGGCCTCATCTTCTCGATTATCAATAGTATTCTAAAGCCAATCATTATTATCCTATCACTGCCAGCGATTCTTCTTACGCTTGGCCTCTTTGTGTTGGTGGTGAATGGCCTCATGGTCTATCTGTCGCTTAAGTTAACGCCAGGTCTACAAATGTCATTTATCAACTCGATTTTTACCGGAATTATCCTCAGTCTGATAAACTATATAGTAAGCAGCGCGCTCGAACTGAGTTACGAGCGTCGCAATAAGGAGAGCTAATCATGGATATCAATACAATTTTACCGATTATTACCGTTGTTTCTGCCGTTTTGATGGTAACCTGTATCTTGCTGCAGCAACGTGGCGCAAGTCTTGGCGCTGGTTTTGGCAGTTCAGGCGAGCTCTTCACGACTCGTCGAGGTCTCGATAAGAACTTATTCGAAGCGACTATTGTCTTGGCAGTTGTCTTTGTTCTTTCTATCCTAACGGGCTTATTGCTACCTTCGTAGTAATCTCGGCAAGGGGTGAGTGGGACGATGCAACGTAAAGTAAATTGGCGCCGGTTTCAGGCTCTCAAACCTAAAAAAGGGGTGCTATCGCGTCGTGCTCGTAAGGCAGAGAGCGCCACACTTCGGCATGCGCGTCGCTTTCTTGTAGGACGACTCGATAATCTTCGTAGCGTGCGGCGCCATATCATTCTTTGGATGGGTGGTGTGGCGGTTTTGATTGTTTTAATTGGGTTGCAGGCCGTATGGTTTCAACGTAGCTATCTCACGACTGCACCGGATCGAGGCGACGTGTATGCCGAGGCGGTACAGGGTCCACTCGCAACACTTAACCCTCTCTACGCAACAACAACGGCTGAGCAGTCAGCTCGACGGTTAATCTTTTCTTCTCTCTATCGGTATGACACGACTGGTCATTTGAACGGTGACTTAGCTCGAACGATGAAAATTGATCCGACAGGCAAAGTCTATACGGTCACAATCAGTCCTGGCGTCGTATGGCAAGACGGCTCGCCACTCACGGCTGACGATATATTTTTTACGGTTGCATTAATGAAAGACCCTCGAGCTCGCTCAACGATGATCGCAAGTTGGAAAGATATCGAGGCTAAAGTCATTGATCAGACGACCATTCAATTTACACTTCCAGCGGCCTACGCAGCTTTCCCGCAGGCACTTACCTTTTCGGTATTACCAAAGCATATTCTTGCAAAAGTAGACCCAGCTCGTCTTCGTGAAAATGCCTTTAGTACCCACCCGATTGGGAGCGGACCTTTTACATTTACCCTTTTGCAATCAATTGGCGATTCTGGCAGTCATAAAGTTGCCTATATGGCGGCGAATAAATTTTACTTTAAGCGCAAGCCGAAACTGGATCGTTTTCAGCTTCATGTCTATTCGTCGATGGACCGAATCGACCGAGCTCTGAGGACGGGTGAAGTAGGTGCAGCGGCGGGCGTAAGCGCAGGAATAGCACGGGGTGCTGATAGCAAACGCTACGAAGTAGTTGCAAGGCCAGTTAATAATGGCGTGTATGCAATTTTTAACACGACCCAAGATATCCTTAAGGAATCGCGAGTACGTCAAGCATTGCAACTTGCAACCGATACAAAAGATATTCGAAAGGGGCTTTATGGTCAGTCGCAGGCGTTGTGGCTCCCATTTGTCTCGCGACAACTCGAAGGTGTGACAGTCCCAGGTCAGCCGGTCGTTGACTTAGCGAAGGCACGAGAGCTGCTTGACCAGGCTGGATGGAAACCAGGTCTTGATGGCGTACGCACAAAAGACAAGCAGCAACTTAAGCTTCGAGTGGTAACGCGTAAAGATGCTGATTTTGAATACACGCTTGCTAAATTAAAGCGGCAATGGCAGCAGGTTGGCGTGGTGCTTGATGCGCAGGTCGTCGATACTACGGCTGCTGGGCGTGATTTTACGCAGACGTATTTGCAGCCGCGTAACTACGATGTACTGCTCGATGAACTAACGATTGGAGCGGATCCGGATGTGTTTGCCTACTGGCATTCCAGGGGGCTGTTAAACTTTGCAAACTACAGTAATCCGATAGCTGATGATGCTCTCACGAGCGCGCGAGGCAGCAATACGGCAGCGCTCCGTGCAGTGAAGTACCAAGCTTTTGCGCGTGAGTGGCTGCGCGATGCACCGGCGATCGGACTTTATCAGCCAAATATGCTCTATGTCAAAAGTAAGAACATGACGTCGATCGACCGAGATGGCGTCGTGGTGAGTCCTGACGATCATTATGGCGACGTGCAGTTCTGGTCAGCAGGTAAGACGACTGTCTTTAAAACACCGTAGCAAGTAATTCGGTGTATTGAAAATAAAAATATTCGCTCGTATGGGAGCGAATATTTTATGATAATTTCTATGGTGCGCGTGAGAAGACTCGAACTTCCACGCCCTTGCGGACACTAGCCCCTCAAGCTAGCCTGTCTACCAATTCCAGCACACGCGCATTCTTGGTTAGTATAGCGTACCCGTCCTAAAAATTCAATGGCGCGTGACAAAATACTCGAAATTTGCTATAATAGAATAAAGGAGCCTCGTCAAATCGAGGTATATTTCATGAAAGACGCAAAGCTTATTCGCAATATCGCCATTATTGCCCATGTTGACCACGGTAAAACAACCATGGTTGATGGGCTACTAAAACAATCAAATACGTTCCGTACCAATCAGGCGGAAATGGACCAGAGTTTGATTATGGACTCAGGCGATCAGGAGCATGAGCGCGGCATTACGATTACTGCTAAACAAACATCTATTTATCATGGCGACTACAAGATCAACATCATTGATACGCCAGGACATGCCGATTTTTCGGGTGAGGTTGAGCGTACTTTGAATATGGCTGATGGCGTGCTGTTGATCGTTGACGCGCAGGAAGGCCCGATGCCACAGACGAAGTTCGTACTGTCGAAGGCGCTTGAGCTTGGCCTGAAGCCAGTCGTGGTGATTAATAAAATTGATAAACCGGCTCGTCGTATTGATGAAGTGGAGGATGAGCTCGCTGACCTCTTTCTTGAGCTCGCAACCGATGATTCGCAGCTCCATTATCCTATTTACTATGCGATTGGCCGCGAAGGTAAGGCATGGAAAGATCTGCCAGACAATACCGACCAACATGCTGATCTTGAGCCGATTTTTGATGCGATCGTGAATGATATTCCAGCACCGACCGTTGATGTCGATGGCCCTCTACAGTTGCTCGTGACGAGCCTGAGCTACGATTCATTTCTTGGTAAATACGCGATCGGTCGTATTTCACGGGGGTATGCTAAGCGGGGTCCGGTGACGTTGATCAAGCGTGATGGGACGCAGGTAAGTACTAAGATCGAAAAGATTTTTGGCTATCGCGGTCTTGCTAAGGAAGAAATTGATGAGGCGTATGCGGGTGATATCGTTGCTCTTGTTGGTATCGCTGATGCGCATATTGGCGAGACGATTGCCGATAAGGATAATCCCGAAGCGCTGCCGACAATTGATATCGAGGCGCCAACGCTCAGTATGTATCTTGGTCCAAATACGAGCCCAATGAAGGGTAAAGAGGGCGAATTTACGACCAGTCGTCAGATTGGCGATCGTCTGAAAAAGGAACTCGAAACAAATGTGAGTCTGCGCGTTGAAGACAACGGCATTGGCTATACAGTGTCAGGGCGCGGTGAGCTCCATTTGAGTGTTTTGATTGAAGCGATGCGCCGTGAAGGCTACGAATTTGAAGTAGGGCGTCCGCAAGTAGTGACCATTGAGGAAGACGGTGTGACAAAAGAGCCTGTCGAAGAGCTCATGATTGAGGTGGGGGCGGAATTTGTTGGAGCAGTTAGCCAGGAGCTTGGACAGCGCCGGGCAGAGATGCGCGGTCAGGAGCAGACGACAAGCGGAACAACGCGGCTTGATTATATTTTGCCAACTCGTGCTTTGATTGGTTTGCGTAACGTGTTATTGACCGCAACGAAGGGCACGGTCATTATGAATAGCTTGCCACACGGCTACCAGCCGCTTGGGACTAAACTGACGCAGTCTCGTAATGGTGTGCTGATTGCTTTCGAGGCGGGTACGACCACGCCATATGCATTACAAGCAGCAGAAGCGCGCGGTGAGCTCTACGTCGGGCCGGGTGCAGCGGTCTATACGGGCATGATTATTGGCTTGAATCGCCGCCAGGAAGATATGGAAATTAATGTCTGTAAAGCAAAGCACTTAACTAATATGCGCTCAAGTTCAAGCGATGGCGTGGTGCAGCTCACGCCATTTACTGATCTTTCACTGGAGCAGTGTATTGATTTTATTGAAGACGATGAATTACTTGAAGTAACACCGAAGAGTCTCCGTCTGCGCAAGCGCTATCTCGACGCAAACGAACGCAAACGCGCGAGTAAAAACTAACCCGGGAGGTATTCCGAACACGCACAGGATGGGTTCGGAGAAAGGTAATAATCACAACAATGAAAACTATGCCGACCGGGAATTATCCAGATGCATTTTATCGCGTTTCACTAAAAGCGATTATTCGCAATGCCAAAGGTGAGGTGCTGTTTGTGAAAGAGAATGGCAGCGATTGGACATTGCCAGGCGGTGGAATTGACCATGGGGAATCTGCCGAGCAAGCTTTGAAACGAGAATTATACGAAGAAGCGTTTATCGATGAACCGTTTGTGTATACGCCACTTGGTGTTGACTGTATGTTTGTACCGAAAAAAGATGCATGGCTGATGTGGATTCTCTACGAAGTGACGTTTGAACGTGATGAGCCGGAGTATGGCATAGGCGTAGACGGTGATGCATCGGAGTGGATTGACCCACGCGTATTCAAGAATAGTCGTCAGCGTGCACAGCAATTGGCGTATCATTGGTGCATCGACCGCACTGCGCCTGTTGAGCGTTGGTAAGGCGTATATCATAATTGTGCTCGACGGCTATTCTTACTATACTAAATGTATATGGTAAAAAAGCTGCGCGTTCCTAAAATTCCGCATAAAACCGATGACCGGCTGCGTTCGGCGTTGGTAACGACGACCGGTATGCTGCTGCGTGCCAGCAAAAGTCCCGACGAAGCGCTCGGTGAATTGTTTGAGCATGTGCAGGCACATCGTGTGTACGATGACGGAAAAACGTTCGTCGACTTGATTCCAAGAGCTCGTGCGGTGCAAATCAAGAAAGAATATAAGCTGGCTAAACAAGACCCGCATTTTGATTTACGAGATTTTGTGAGTCGGCATTTTTATGAATTTCAGCACGACACAGTTTCGGCATTTCAGATTGACGAGACCCGGACGCCGCATGAGCATATTACGGCGCTATGGCCGGTTCTTGAGCGCAAAAATCGCCGTGATCGTGGGTCTCTTTTGTCGCTTCCGTATAGTTATATCGTGCCGGGAGGACGCTTTAGCGAGCAATTTTATTGGGATTCGTATTTTATTATGCTTGGGCTTGCGGTCGATGAACGATGGGACATTATCGAAGGCATGATGAAGAATTATGCCTATATGATTCGTAAGTTCGGCTTTATACCAACGGCCAATCGTACCTATTTCCTTAGTCGTAGTCAGCCACCGTTTTTTAGTCAGATGGTGCGTTTGTTAGCACGCCATAATGGCCGCCGTCGCACCTATCTGGAGTATTTACCGTATATGTTGGCCGAGTATCGATTTTGGATGAAGGGCCGTCGGTCGGTATCGGAACATATCGATACTAGAGGTTTTGCACGTGTCGTGCAGATGCCTAACGGGGTAATTTTGAATCGTTATTTTGATAATAAAACTACACCGCGGCCCGAATCGCAGCGCGAAGACATTGAAACGGCTGGACGAGCCGGATTGCATGATGCGCAGCGGCTCTACTTGGATCTTCGCGCTGGGGCGGAAAGCGGTTGGGATTTTAGTAGTCGGTGGTTTCATGACCCGCATGATATTAGCACGATTCACACGACTGATATCGTGCCGGTCGACCTTAATTGTTTACTCTATCAGCTCGAGACGATGATCGCTGAGACCTATAGGCTGATGTATCAACCACTGCTTGCAAAACGTTTCCAGGTGCTTGCCGAACGGCGAGCGCAGACGATTCAAAAGTATCTTTGGAATGAAAAAGAGCAGTTCTATATGGATTATGATTTCCGCCTCAGCAAGTCGACGCAACATGTCACACTAGCTGGGGTATTTCCACTGTACGCTAAGATTGCTACTGCCAAGCAGGCGCAGGCAGTAGCTGATCGTTTGGAGAAAGATTTTTTGTCAGACGGTGGGGTGATGACGACACTCGTTGAAAATGGCCAGCAGTGGGATGCGCCAAATGGCTGGGCGCCGCTACAGTATGTCGTCATAAAGGGTCTGCGTGAGTATGGACACACACGCTTAGCTGACGAGATTCAGAAGCGCTGGCTTGCATCAGTCGAAACAGTGTATACCAACAAGCATAAAATGATCGAAAAATACGACGTTGCTCATCCGTCACGCGTCGGTGGTGGCGGCGAATACCCGTTGCAGGATGGCTTTGGTTGGACCAACGGCGTGTACCTGGCGCTGAAAGCCGGCCTCTAGCATGATATACTAGAGGTAAGGAGACCTATGAAAAAACCTCTGAACATTGCCGTTATGGTCCGCTCGTATATTCCGATGCCGCGACCCGTTGACATGATTTATGCGCCGATTGATCTGACTATCCATGTTGCCAAAGAACTTGGCAAGCGCGGTCATCATGTGACGATTTTTGCGCCGATCGGCACACAGGTGCATGGTGAGAACGTGACGGTTGAAACGATGAATCTGCGTGCACTGGTGAATGGCCAAGAAGATTTTGCAAACTTGATGAAAAACACCGAAATATTAATGCATGACATCCCTGGTCTGTGGGATCGTTATATGAGTAACGAGATGTTTGTGCGCGCCGAACGAGGTGAGTTTGACATGCTATGGTTCCATCATCCCGAAACGGCATTGACGGGGGCAGCGAATCATCCGTCAGTTCCTGTCGCGTATACCCTGCATGATCCGGTATATAGTTATTACCGTGAGATGTTTGAGCTCTATAAAACACCTAACCAACACTATATTTCAATTTCTAACAATCAGCGCCGCGATGCGCCAGATTTGCCGTATGCAGCAACCGTGTATAATGGCACCGATGTTGATATGTTTACATTTTCGGACGAGTACGAAGATTACCTACTGTACGCAGGACGCGTGGCGCCGCAAAAAGGTATCAAAGAGGCAATCCAGGTCGCACGCGAGTCGAATCACCGCTTGCTGATTATTGGGCCGGTGGCTGCAGCTGATCAAGGGTATTTTGATCAGTATATTCGTCCGGAGCTTGATGATAAAATTTTGTATTTAGGTCGTGTTGACCAGGATCGCTTGCCAAAGTATTACCAAAAAGCCAAGGCACTGCTCACGCCTGTGCAGTGGGAAGAGCCCTTTGGTCTGACGACCATCGAAGCGATGGCTTGCGGTACGCCCGTCATTTCGCTGCATCGTGGCGCCGCGCCCGAAATTATCAAAGATGGCAAGACGGGCTTTATTGTGGGGAGCGTGGGTGAGATGGCTGAAAAGGTCGGACAGATTGACATGATCAAAAGAGCTGATTGTCGCAAACATGTCGAGCAACGATTTGGTATTAAGCAAATGGTTGACGGGTACGAGGCAGCTTTCCAGGAGATCATTGATGGCGGTCGCACCAAAGCACCTAAAGCGCCAAAAATGCCAAAAGGTCAGGTAATCAAAAAACTCAAACGTGTACGTAAACTATTGTCGCAATAAAAGGGAGACTGAATGAAGAGTGGGCACCATACATGGGATAACGCGGTTATTTATCAGATTTATCCATGGACGTTTGCCGAAGATACGGAACGCGATCCGCAGCTTGGTCATGGTAGTCTTCGCGGCGTTATTGAACGGCTACCATATATTGCCGAACTTGGTGCTAACGCAGTCTGGCTCTCACCGTTCTATCCGTCGCCCATGATTGACGGTGGGTATGACATTGCCGACTTCAAAAATATTCACCCGGGACTTGGCACGCTGGATGATTTTGATAGTCTGGTGCGGGCTGCACATGAGCATTCAATTCGTTTAATGATCGATTTTATTCCAAATCACTCGTCTGATCAGCACGAATGGTTTCAGAAGTCTCGTCGGCGCGAAGATGGTTACGACGATTGGTATATTTGGCATCCGGGTACACGTGACGAGCAAGGGAATCATGTTCCACCGAACAACTGGGCGAGCGTGTTTTCAATGCCAAATCGTCAGGCACGTGATCAAGGAGAGATGGATTGGTTGCGTCCTGAAGAATGGACGCCGCCGATTTCTGCGTGGAAATGGGATGAGGCACGCGGTGAGTTTTATATGCATAGCTTTGCTGTCCAGCAGCCTGATTTAAATTGGAGCAACCCCTATGTGCGAGCCGCTATGAAAGATGCAATGCGGTTTTGGATTGATCGTGGCGTTGATGGGTTTCGAGTTGACGCAGTTAACCACACAGGGAAAAATATGGAACTGGTGAACGAAGAGGTGAACACAGCCTACAACGAAGAGTGGTGCGACAATCCGTACGACCAGCTCATTCGCTATAATAGCTGTAACTTTCCAGTGAAGCTGCACGAATACGTATGGGAGATGTGTCAGGTACTCCGCGACGATACCTACGAAGATCGAAATTTAAGGATTATCCTTGAAGCATATATGGGTGAGTCTCAACTACGTGATCTTGACGCAATTGCGCCTGATGTTGCGGGAACGTTTAATTTTGGCGCATTGATGACCGACTGGAATGCTGGTAATCGTAAAATCCAGATGGATTATTACTATGAGCGTCTGCAACGGCAGGCGATTGGT
>JASLDG010000027.1 GCA_030146045.1 Candidatus Saccharimonadales bacterium
GGCGGAACATACCAGGGACCTCGGTGTTCGTGCTGAGTTTCAAAAATGGCTGGAGATAAAAGAACTGAAATACAAAGCCAATGGTTTGATTGCGAAAAGTCGATAATTTTGTATCACGCAATTTGTTGATGTTGGTACCATCGATCGTAATTGTGCCACTCGTCGGCTTGTCGAGCCCACCGATCAACTGCAATAACGTGCTTTTGCCACTGCCGCTGGCGCCAGTCAACGCGATGAACTCACCTTTATGGATGCGAAGTGATATGTTTTGAAGCGCAGGAATTTTTTGACGATGGAGTTTGTAGATTTTAGCGAGGTTTTCTATATCAATGAGGACGGGTGTATCTGGTTCGACTGTTTGTTGTGGGGCATGATGGTAGTCGAGTACTGCTTGAGCGGCAGCTTCAGTTGATCCGAGCGCCGCAACTAAAGCTTCAATATGTGCTTGAGTGTCTGTTTTTTCGTCTATTCCCACCATAGTACCTCTAGTGTATCACGATATATGCGGAGGAGCGGCTTGATTTTACGACTCGACTGTGCTATAATGGAGATACTTTGCAAGAGAGGGAATGACTGTCATTGACACCTCTCATCTCGCATTATTATTTATTTTTTGAATATTTCTAGAATCCAACAGAAGAAAAGGAGACAAGTAATTATGGGTCAACGACGACTCACCAATGCTGCCCCAGACGACCAAAGTAAACGGCCGGCCAGCCAGCAGAAACCAAAATCAAATAACACGGTACTTAACAATACGAGTACGCGTAAGGGCGAGGTGTTTCGTGCGCAGCGCCGTGTGAGCGAGAACGTCAATGTTCGCGCGAGCCAGCATGTAATTAACGTGCCAGTGAATAAATCACTCTATAACGGCTATGGGGGCCGTCAGTTTAGTGTGGCTGATTTCAAAAAACAGCCACGAACCGCCGGACCAAAGCTGAAAGTTATGCCAATCGGCGGCCTGGGCGAAATGGGCATCGGCAAAAACATGATGGCGATCGAATACGAAAACGACATCATCGTGATCGATGCTGGCTTCTTGTTCCCTGGTGGTGATTATCCTGGTATCAATTACATCACCCCCGATATCAGCTATCTCGAAGAGAATAAGCATAAAATTCGCGCACAGGTGTTCACACACGGACACCTCGATCATATTGGTGCGTTCCGCCATTTGGCTGAAAAAATCCCCGCCCCAGTGTACGGTAGTAAATTTACCCTGGGTATGGTCAAACGTACCATGGAAGAAGCAACCAGTGACTATGTGCCTGAATATATCGAGATGGATCCGGAAGCGCATGAACGCATTCAGGTGAGCGATAACTTTAGTATTGAGCTCGTACGCGTGAACCACTCTATTCCGGATGCGACTGCGGTTGTCATTCGTACGCCACTCGGTGTACTGGTGGATACTGGTGACTGGCGCTTTGAGGATAATCCGGTCGATGGTAAAAAGTTTGACCTTGAGCGCCTGACAGAAATTGCAGCCAAAGAAGGTATTTTGATGCTCATGAATGAGAGTACCAACTGCGAAAGCGAAGGTACGCATCACCATGGCGAGTTCGATATTCAGGCGTCGATGGGCCAGGTAATGGATAAATATCCAAACAGCCGCCTCATCTTGAGTTGCTTCTCATCACAAATTCATCGTATGCAGGTTATTCTGGAAGAGGCAAAGAAGCACGACCGCAAGGTTGCGTTTGCTGGCTTTAGCATGATCCAGAACCTTGAGATTGCACTTCGTACCGGTGAAATTAAGATTCCAAAAGACGTGGTAGTCAAGATGGAAGACGTTGTTAAACTGCCTGATGGCAAGGTGACGATTGTCTGTACGGGTAGTCAAGGTGAATTTAACGCGGTGCTGAACCGCATGGCAACCGGTGCACATAAATTTATCAAGATTAAGAACTCTGATGTTGTTGTCTTTAGTTCGAACCCGATTCCGGGCAACGAAAAGTATGTTGTTCGTACAGTCGATGGCCTTATGCGCGAAGGTTCGGACGTTATTCAGAATGGCAAGACGCACCTGACGGGTGTTGGTCCACTTCACCTTTCGGGGCACGGGTACTACGATGATCATGTCAAATTGATTAACGCGTTGAACCCAACCTACTACATGCCAATTCACGGTGAATTCCACATGCTTGTCCACAACGCTGAGCTTGCGGAAAAAGAAGCCGCGATTCCACGCGATCATATTTTTGTGTGCGATAGTGGTGACGTGATCGAGATTACGGCGGAAGGTGCCAAAAAGAATGGTCGTATCCCTGTAGGTGGTATTATGTATGATGATAGTGGTGCGATTGTGAGTGAAGTGGTGCTCAAGGACCGTATCCACATGTCTCAGGAAGGCATGTTTGTTGTGGTGCTCACGGTTCAGCGAGGCAGCGGTCGCCTTATGACGAGTCCGGATATCATCAGCCGCGGGTTTATCTACTTGCGCGACAGTGAAGAGTTGATGGGAATGATCCGCCAATATCTCAAGCAAAAAGTTGCCCGTAGTTTTGGTGGCAAAAAGATTGATCTCGATCAGATCAAGAAAGAACTCAAAGACGAGATCACACATATTCTCTATGACCAGACGCGTCGTACGCCAATCGTGATCCCGGTGATTAATGAAATTGGTGGCGGTGGTCAGAACCGGGATCGTGGTGATCATGGCGGCCGTAATAGCGATCGACCGCAGGGTGCGAATCGCCAAGCGGGCAAGGCCTATCATGCTGCTGCACCAAAGCAATTCCCACCACGCCAAGTACCCGACACTGAGGCCAATGATCCGGCTCGCCGTGTCAAAAACGATGCGCCTGCTTACTAAGATTACGTGTCGTTATAACGAAAACACCCTCCGCCCTGATACAGCGCGGAGGGTGTTTCAGGTCGGAGGGTTCTGGGGGAGCTACAGATGAACGACCGTCATAGGCCACTGGTTCATGAGAAGGCGTGGACGTGGACAGAAGGCAGCACCGTCGAGATAGCTGTACTGCAGGACCAGTTGGCTATTTTCGTCGATGTCCGCCGTGATTGAGCGGTGGATCATGACGCCTGGTCGATTGGAAGCGCCTTCGGTGAGCGCAGCAAGCGACCAGGTAATATCGTCAGGCTGTAGCTGTCTCACATTGGGATGCCGCAGCAGTGCGGGTGTACAACGGTCGCGCGGCTCCTTGGACTGCTCAATCAGCTGCTTCACGAGATGCTGTGTAAGTAGTCCTGGTGTATCGGTGATCTCCAGACAGGTGCGGCGTAGGCCATACGGGTCTTCGAGCTCAACGAAGGTAAGCTGCTCTCTCGCTTCAGCCAGCTCAGTGATACTGGGCGGTCCGATAGGGCGTAGTGTCGGCGGTGCGAAAACCTGTGGTTTCCTCCGGAATGTGGATGGAAGGTGCATTACTCCTCACTTTCGGGTCGATGAGGTGGAGTGATGAAGAAGACTATACGCTTTTTTGACGTATTTTCAAGGATAAGCGGCTTGCAAAATGTTGTGAAATTTGATATAATAGAAGGGTACAGTTATAAGAACAAAGACGATATAATAAGACCAATAGATTATGCCGAAAAAACGAAAAGCCTCCAAGAAAAAAGCTGTCTCGTCCGCACCAAAACATATGTTGCCGGCTGGGTTTTGGCAGCAAGTCACTGCGTTAGTATTGATTGCGCTATCAGTATTGCTCGTTGTGGCATGGTTTGGTGCTGGCGGGCCAGTGCTTAAGTGGATGCAGGATATGACACAGGGAATTGTTGGCGGGGCGATATATATTCTGCCGGTTCTTTTTGTGTACGTTGCAGTTGAGATTTTTCGAGCAGAGCGCTACAAGCTACCATTGATCATGAAATTTGCCACGGCGCTGTTGATTGTGTGGTGCGCGGGTCTTTCAGGGCTGCTCTTTACTAAATTATCGGTCGCTGCCAAAGCGAATCCGATGGCAGATGGCGGCGGAGCAATTGGATATTTTATGAATCAAGCAATGCTGTCGCTCGTAGAGAAACCGGTTGCTGTCTTTATTTATATTGTTTTGGTGCTTATTACGGTGCTGTTTGTATTGCGTCTGTCACCGCTCGATGTTATCAAGAAGGTATGGGCACTGACCCGTACCGAAGAGTTTGATACAGAAAACGTCAAAGTTATGCGGCAGGCAGCCGAAACAAAGCAAAAAGGCAATAAAGACGATGATAAGGATAAAAAAGGATCGGCTCCAATTAGTGATTTCAAACTGAACGCAGGTGTGCCAATGCTTGACCCAGCGAGTGAGGCACCGGCCGAAGAAAAGAAGTCAAATCGATTGTCGACACTGCGCGGAAGCGTGAAGCAGGATAAACCAGCTGAAGAAGCCGCGGCTCTTGTGGCAGTTAATGATCCCAATTGGAAATCACCGAGTGTTGAGCTGCTTGAGAAAAAGCAAAGTCCGGCTGATGCCGGTGATGTACAGCAGAATGCGCAGACGATTAAAGATACATTGAGCGAATTTAATATTGATGTCGAGATGGAAGGCGCAAATATTGGGCCAAAGGTGACGCAATATACGCTGAAACCACCGAGTGGGGTGAAGTTGACGCGTATTACGGCGCTTGAGACCAACATCGCGCTGAATCTTGCGGCTCAAAGTCTGCGTATCGAAGCTCCAATTCCGGGCCAGCGCGCCGTTGGTATTGAGGTACCAAACCGCAAGGCGGCTGATGTGCGCTTGTACGGTATCCTCACAAGCAAGCAGTGGAAAAATAACCGTGAGCCGCTGAGTTTTGCGATAGGTAAAGATATCTCGGGTGAAGCAGTGGTTGGTGAGCTCAATAAAATGCCCCATCTTTTGATTGCTGGTCAGACGGGTAGCGGTAAATCGGTCATGATTAATACGCTGCTCACGAGCCTGCTGTATCGCAATAGTCCGAGCGAAATGAAGTTGATTTTGGTTGACCCAAAGCAAGTTGAGATGGCACCATATGAAGATATTCCACATCTTTTGACCCCAGTCATTACCGAACCCGAAAAGACGATTAGCGCGCTGAAATGGGCGGTTAATGAGATGGAGCGCCGCTACAAACTGTTGGCCGAAGAAAAGCTTCGTGATATTAAAAGCTACAATCAGCGCCTGCAAAAGGCAGGCAAGAAAATCGCTGTCGAAGATGAAGACGGCAATGTGCAGCAGCATGAAGATGGTGCCATGCCGTATATTGTCATTGTGATTGACGAGCTCGCCGACCTGATGATGGTAGCGGCTCGTGATGTCGAGGCACTGATTGTGCGTCTGGCGCAAAAAGCCCGTGCGGTCGGTATCCATTTAGTATTGGCAACGCAGCGCCCAAGTGTTGATGTTATTACTGGTTTGATTAAGGCCAATGTACCGGCGCGTATTGCCTTTACGGTTGCTTCGCAGATCGATAGTCGTACTATCTTGGACCAAATCGGTGCCGAAAAGCTGCTGGGACAAGGTGATATGCTGATGTTGACCCCAAGTATGAGTAAGCCAAAGCGTATTCAGGGTGCGTGGGTGATGGACGAGGAAGTTGGCAAAATTACCGATCACTTACGCTTGCAGTCAGCACCGCAATACAATGATGAGATCATCAGTCAGCCCGTGCAGTTAAACGGCAAGGGTGGCGTGGTAATGGATTTCGCGACTGATACCAGCGGTGACCAGACGTACCAAGAGGCACTGCGGATTGTGGTTGAGGGTGGCAAGGCCAGCGCGAGCTTGCTGCAGCGTCGGTTGGGTATTGGCTATGCCAAAGCCGCCCGTTACATCGACATGATGGAAGAACAAGGTGTGGTGGGTGCTGCCAGCGGTAACTCTAAGCCACGTGATGTTTTGGTGCGTGATCTGAGTGAACTCGGCGGAAGCGACGATATCTAGAAATGATGTGCTCCGCTCTAATGAGTGGGAGCGGAGGACGTCAAGAGGCATCCATCCAAATGCGAGCTATACAGTATTCTTGTATCGATCACCAAGCAAGGCAGCAGCGCCAAAGTGAATCTTTTGCTGATACTGCGCGTCTTCGAGTGCGTGGTGGGTGAAATCACCATTGGGGATGATTTCGGGTGGGAGTTTGCTTTTGGCGGTTTTCTTCCAGTCCCAGCCGGCGAGCGGAAGGGCGAGTGATTTGAGATCAAAGGGCGCGATACCATGTGGGTTTTCTATGATGCCGCTCCGTACGAATGCGAGATCGACATGCGCCCAATCAAACGCTGCGTTGAACGCGGTGAAGACAGCTTGCTTGCCAGTTTTACGTTGCAACTCGACGAGCCATTCTTGGTATGCATCCATGACTTCGTGTACTTCGGGGGCTTCATCAAGCAGTCGTTCATGTTCGAGGCCGTGCTCCTCGCAAAATGCACGATGACCAGGGAGAAAATCAGCACTATATGGTTTGATTTCGCTATAGAATGACTCGCCAGTCGGGCTCTGAGCTCCTATTGAGAGCATTGAGCCAAACCCTGCGATGCCATCAGCTTCGATATCAACGTCTACGTAGTTTTGTGGTGCGGCGAGAACTACTTCTCGGCCACGAATATAAAGAGTATGGTGCATAGAACCTCCGTTCTGAAATGTGTTATTAATGTCGAGAGAGGGTAATGCCTGCTGCGATTACCTGATTACACCATCGTATCACTAAAGGGTAATATCCCCAAATAGGACGCGCAATTATCTATGCTATATCATCGAAACATAATTTATATAGTTCCAACAATAAATTATTGACTATTTTTCTATTGTCTGTTATAATAGCAAGCTGACACATGCCGCAGATGATACTGTGAGGATGTCGCACCTTATTGGACATGGACAGAAGGAGAAAGGAATGAGAGTTCTAGCACCCCTTGTCTTGCTACTGGTTATTGCGGTGATCGTACTCGCGTGGTACGTCGCTCATCTCCGCCGCAAGATTCGGGAGTCCGACAATCCTCGTCTGGCGTTGACCAGGCGGGATTTGCGGAACATCGCCCGCAAGGAAGAGGAGCGCCGCGTGGCGCTGCTCAATCTCGACCTCCAGGAACGAACTGACGCCGCTGTCAGGTCGTTTACGACCCCAACCCTCAACAAGAAGGAACCGGAATGAACCTCAATCAGAAGAAGACCATCGCCGCTGCAACCCTGGTGTTCGGCGCGGTGGGCCTGACCGGCTGCGCCGAACAGATCGCAGCCGGTGAGCGGGCCGTCAAGGTCGACGACTACATGATGATCCCCACCGACCCGACGGTCGAGGGGTGCATCGATCCCGAGACCTCGGCGTTCAACCCACCCGGCGGCTTCAAGGCCTACAAGTACCCGGCCCGGCAGATCAGCTGGGATGCCACTGGTGCCGACAAGAGCGAGGCACAGGCGACCGTGGTCGTCAGTAATGCCTCGGCTCCGGCCGAACTCCGAGTTCCGGTGACGGTCACGTTCGATCTGACCGGTGATTGCGAGGAGCTCAAGGAGTTCCATCGCAACTTCGGCACGAAGTACCAGGGATGGCTGAACGATGACGGCACGACCTCCGACGGATGGAGGAGCCTCCTTCGCTACGTCGTCGGCCAGCCGATGGAGCAGACGCTCATCTCGGTCGCTCAGAAGTACCCCTGGCGGGACATCTGGAACAACGAGGCAGTGCGCATGGAGTTCCAGAACGCGCTGCGCGACGGGCTCCCCAACGCCTCCAAGGCACGCACCAATGGCAAGGCCTACTTCAAGAACTTCCAGGTCACGGTGATGAAGCCGGATCCGGTCGACGCCGGGCTCAAGCAGGCGATCATCAACGAGCAGAAGGCCATCGCCGATGCGCGTGCTGCTGAGGCTAAGGGTGTCGCTGACGCCAACGCTGCCAAGGCCAAGGCCGAGGCAGACAAGGCAGCTGCCGAGAAGCAGACCGAGCTGGCTCGCCAGCAGGCGCTGCAGAAGCAGGCAGAGATCGCGGGTTACCCGTCGGTCGATGACTACCTGAAGGCGAAGGCGCTCGAGCACGGGATCAATCCCTACCAGCCGAGCTACGGCCAGCCGGTCACGCCGACCAAGTAGCTCCAGCCCTGTCCATATCCATGTCCGGTTTCGAGGTGCCCTACGGGGTGCCTCGAAACCGGCTTATTTTTTATGGCGACACAAAGAGAGAGCGACATTGCATTTTACAGAGGTATCGGGTATAATAAAGAAGTTATTAACTCAGTCTATGTTTCAGCATAGACATCCATAAGGATTCCAAAGGAGGAACTTGTGAAAGCATATGAACTCACCGTTCTGATTCATCCTGATCTGGAAGCAGATCTGGAGACGCCGCTTGGTAAAGTACGCGGTATCATCAAAGACGCTGGTGGCGAAATCGTCAGCGAAGACAATTGGGGCAAGAAAAAGCTTGCCTACGCTATTAATCGCGAAGACTTTGCGGTCTACGTATACATGGAAGTGAACCTTCCGGCAACAGCTCCACTCAAAATCAGCAATACCTTCAACATCACCGATGAAGTACTCCGCTACCTCTTAGTGACTGTCGATGAAAAAGGTCGAGCACTCCTCGCCGAAGACAAGAAGCGCGCTGAGAAGAGTGAAGCAAGCGAAGAATAAGATTTTTATACACGAGAGGGAGATAGGGAGATGGCACGAGGAATTAACCAAGTAATCTTGATGGGACGCCTAACGCGCGACCCAGAGACACGTACAACACCAAGCGGCAAAACCGTTACGAGCTTTAGTCTCGCGGTTGACCGCCAGGGACAAGACGACCAAGCAGACTTTTTCGATGTTACAGCATGGGAAAAGACTGGTGAGCTCGTTGCACAGTATCTGAGCAAAGGCCGTCGCTGTCTCGTACAGGGCCGTCTACGCCAAGATAGCTGGGACGACAAAGATTCTGGCAAGAAGCGTAGCAAGGTGGAAGTTGTTGCGTTTGACGTGACATTCCTCGATGGTCCAAGCGGTGACAATGCCGGGGGATCAAGTGCTCCTTCTCAAAAACCAGCTAATAAAGATGTTGTGATCGAAGATATCGACGACAAGCCGATCGATCTCAGCGAGATACCATTCTAGGAGAACCAAACCATGGCAATCAAACGATTCAAAAAAGACACGCCAGCATACTTTGACTACAAAGATGTCAAAACATTGCAGCGTTACATCAATGTATACGGTCAGATCGAACCAATTAGCAAGACTGGCCTTAGTGCAAAACAGCAGCGTCAACTCGCTACTGCAATCAAGCGCGCACGCCATCTTGCATTGCTACCATTTGTTACTCAAGGGTAAGACGTGCGTGAGCTTTCTATCAGCATCGGCGTGGTCCGTCAGGGTCATCGGTATGTCCTCCAGCGACGTGCGAATGACCCTCGGATCGGTGCGGCAGGGCTGATAGGAGCATTTGGTGGGAAGATAGAACCGGGCGAAACTGCTGAGATGGCGGTTTCGCGCGAGCTATCAGAGGAAACGACATTGGGACTTGGTGATATGACCTATCGTCACGCTATGAAGTATGATGTTGTATCAGATGATAAGCAAGAAGTGGTGAAAGTTCATGTCGAAGTGTTCGATGTTAGCGTTCGGGAGACGGTCGAGATACGTGCCAAAGAGGGCGCGATTGTCTATCTGGAAAAAGAAGATATCCCTGCTACACTCGACAGTATGACGCCAGCAACAAGATATTATTTTGAAAATCATAAGGAGCTATAAAGTATGTATCAGCCGACTGATCTCAAAAAAGGTACCGTTTGTCAGATTGATGGCAAGCCGTATCGTGTCGTTGAATATTCACAAAAGGTGATGGGACGTGGCGGCTCGATCGTGAACGTTAAGCTTAAAAACCTGATTGATGGGAGCTTAATTCCAAAGACGTTCAAGGGCCAGGATAAAATCGAGCATGCTGAAGTAACGAATCAAACGGTACAATATTTGTATACGGATGGCGCGGATTTTCATTTTATGGACCCGGCGAGTTTCGAGCAGTTTCAGCTCAGTGCTGAGGTTGTTGATACGGCCGCTAGTTACCTGAAAGAAGGTGATGAGCTTACACTTCAGTTCTTTGACGGCAAAGTCATCAATGTTGAATTACCAAAAAATCTATTTCTTGAAGTGACGTACACAGAAGATGTTGTTAAAGGTGATACGACAAGCAGCGTGCTGAAAGATGCTACGCTTGAGACGGGGCTTGTGGTAAAAGTGCCAGCCTTCATCAAAACAGGCGATATCGTGTCGGTCGATACGACCACCGGTGAGTATCGCGAACGAAAGAAGTAGTCATGAAGGGCATCGAGCAGACTGTGTCGACGGTTTTTGCCAGTATCGGTACGGAGCTTTTGAAACAAGAGCGTTGCTCGTTGCCGCTGCATATTACGGTGTTGCCAAAATTTATTCACGACAAGACTGCTGATCATGAGGTCGGCAGTCTTTTAAGTAAGGTGTTGAGTCGTCATGAAGCGATCATCGTAGAGGTTGGTGAGGAAGATTATTTTGGAACGCCAGATCAGGTTGAGCGGCGGGAAATTCATGTTCGAAAGATCGGTGGCGCTGGACTCCACGCTATCCACAATGAGCTCCTTGGGGCAATGATGGGGCATAGGCCACCGTTTCCAGGCATGGTGATTGACGCAACCTATGTTGGTCCAAGCTATAATCCACATGTGTCCGATAATAATGGTAAGGCTTTGGGGGGAGCGGGAGATAAGTTACTCATTTCGGAGTTGTATCTTGCGCGCCGGCCGCTTCACGCGCCACCACGGGCTTGGGAAATTGCCGAAGTATTTCAATTACGGGAGAGGGGATATGACAAAACAGCGTCTTGATATAGCTCTGACACGGCGCGGGTTAACGCGAAGTCGATCACAAGCGGAGAGTTGGATTGGGCTTGGTAAAGTGACGGTTGACGGCCGTGTAGCGACCAAAGCGGGGCAGTTCGTCCATGAAGCAGCTGACATTAAACTAGTAGCGGATGAGCAGTATGTGAGTCGCGCTGGGTTAAAGTTAGCGAGCGTTACTCACCTTTTGAAGGTAGATTTTAGTGATAAAACGGTATTGGATGTGGGATCGAGCACTGGTGGTTTTACGGACTATGCGCTGCAACATGGTGCAACGCAAGTGTATGCGGTGGATGTCGGGACAGACCAGCTGCATCCAAGCCTGCGGGGGGATGTGCGGATTGAATTACACGAAAAGACAGATATTCGAGCTTTCTATCTCGATGAAGCACCGGATATTGTGGTGATGGACGTGTCATTTATTTCGCTCAGGGAGATTTTGCCGCATATTGCCGAAAACCTGAGTGACAAACGTACTCAGATTGTTGCAATGCTCAAGCCGCAATTCGAAGCTGGCCGCGATCAGGTGAATAAAGGCGTGATTAAAAATGACGCCGTGCGCCGCCAGATTTTAAAAGATTTTGAAACCTGGGCGAAGCAGTATTTTGTGATTATCGACAAGCGTGATAGCGAAGTTGCCGGCACCAAAGGGAATCGCGAACGATTTTATCTACTGAAGACGATCAAGTAGTGGCCTTTGGTAGTGTTGATATTGGTTGGATTTTTCTCGAATCTCGCCATCCTCAAGTAGCCGTTTGACACTAAGAGCGACAGCTTCGGGGTCATCGGGGTATGTATGAGCCTCTTTGCGCAGTGCTTCACGCTCATTATCCTCAATCATGAGATCAATATTGTTTGCGTCGTTCAGGCGGGATTGTCGAGAAGTGACAGTATCTTCGTAAAATCTATATCTATGTTTCTGATCTGCTGTCGTAGCGATAAGCTTATCGATATCGTGTGTACCGTGTTCAATAAATTCTCCGAGAAAGCGGCTTGTTCGCCCGTTGCCGTCGTCAAATGGATGCACCCAGATAACGAGTGCTTCGGTTGCCATGCTTACACCTTCAAGTTTTGTGTCGATGGTGTCTTCGGAATGGGTGATATACTCGCGAATCACTTCGAAGCCTTTATAAAAGGCATCAAGCTTATGCTCGTGCGTGGGTGTGTGAAATGATTGTAAGAAGCCACCTTTGTCTTGTGCTTGGTTGCGCATTTCCGCGGGTGTCATACCACGCATGCTGCGGTTGATATATTGGGCGATTTCATAGAATTTTTCAGGTGACTGGTCCGCTAGAAAATCGAGACGTGTTTGTGGATCATCAAATAATTCACCGCTGTCACCGAGGAGATCATGGACAAGCTGCCGTGAGCTTTCTTTGCGGAGGGCAAGTTCCTCTGGGTTGGTTGAGGACTTGCTTATTCTGTTGGGGTTATACGTTGATGTTTTTGTTTCTGACATGGCGTCTGTTATATATTATCATATATTAATAACAATGTCAATTTATATAAATTGTTCGTACCAAAATCATCGAGCGCGTCGATTGCTTTGGTACGAGGACAGAGAGTGTCTGGAGCCTCGTCGATCGTCTTCTATGTTGTGACGTGCGTGTTGAACGTGATGGTCTGGTCGTGGATGAGCTCGGGGCGCAAGTTGAGCCTCATCTTGGTGGCACGTATTTCTCGTGCGAGTTGTAGAATTCTGCCGTTGAGACCTGGATCGGCACCGAGACGATTGACTCGCAAGTCGATGTCGATCATGCCTACGCCCGTTAGGTAACTGACCTCCTCGAGGACGATTGCGCAGGTGTTTTCACCGGTATTGTCCAGTGTGACGCCGAAAGTCTTATCGGTCGTGCATCGGACCTTATGGTTTTTGCACACTCCGGCATGAGGGTAGGGTCGAGCTGTACCGTTGACAGGCATCCTATCATGTAGATTCTCCGATAAACGTACGTCAGCATACGGAAACTGTGTCGTATCTTGATGCTTGCATGCAACGATTTCAATGGCGTACATCGTGACTCTTTCTGTCCGAATTGTCAACTTCCCAGGTATGGGAGGACGGTCACGGGTTTCGCGACGTATGTATATTTTACTACTTTTTGTGCCAAAAAGCAATTAACAGATTTGACTGAAGACAATAATTATGTTAAAATGAAATTCATGACCAGTCATGAATTCGATGACAGCTCGAGCTCCGATAGCCTCTTCGTGTAATTAGAGAAAGAGATAGGGCAGCTCGATGATGAGACAAGACTTGCGTTTGAGGCGTTGGACTACGCAGCAAGTATCAAAAGGCAACAGAGCATCTTGGATATGTGCGCGAAATGCACCAACGTGAACTGAGCGAAGCAGGTGTGCTCTACCGCGCACTTGAACGCTTACCGGGGGCGGATGCTGGACAGAATATAGAGTTCCAGCCCGTGCTTACTGCGGGAACCGGGGAGATTTATTTTCTTGCGACACGCGATGACCAAGCAGCCACTCAGCGAGTATCGGTCGGTCGGATTGAGAAGCGGCCCAACGAGTCAGACAGATACGCATCAAATAAAGGGTTTGAGCTGGGTGACGTGAGACTTATAGCCAGTCAGTTTCACCAGCTCGAAGACCTAAAAGCCGAAGGTATATTACCGAACCTCGAGACAACAGGGACATTTGGAATCCGTGACCCTCGGACGTCGATTATGCGCAAAGACTAGCGTATACTCGGAGTATTATGAATAAACTTTATTGCTATCACGGTGTGCCCGAAGACCTCAGGGGCAATCAACTCATACCACTCAACGAAATGATGAAGGTCGATGCAGAGCTGCGCGACAAATATCTCGAAAAATACAAAGGCCGCGAAGAGGTTCTGGAGCGCAAGATTCCATTGCTCGATTGCTTATGGAATGATGTAGTGCAATTGTTGCCTTTATTACCACGAAAGTTGTTTGAGTTACAACAAAAACTTGGGCTTATCACTGAGCTTCCTGACTACCGCTACTTTAGGATTGACCCAAGCGCGCTCGATCCGGATAAGACAGTGGTGTTTTTCAAAACAGCCCCCGGCGATGAGCACGTCACCGTCAAGTGGCTTCGTGATGTCGATCTTACAGAGATTCAAGATATTCCGCTGGCCACGCGTGGCTACTATGAAAGTATGGTCGGTACGGGCGAACCGGTATTTAATTACCAGTTCGTACCGCATATTGTCTATCATGGAACTATTGATATCAGCAGCGCGAAAACAATTAGACTACGTGGTAGCTAGACATTAAATCGAAATTCGACGACGTCGTTTGGCTGCATGACGTAGGTCTTACCTTCGGTGCGGACCTTGCCGGCGGCTTTGGCAGCTGATTCGCTGCCGGTGGCAACGAGGTCGTTGTAATCAACGATTTGTGCGGCGATGAAGCCACGCTCGAAATCAGTGTGGATGACGCCAGCAGCTTGCGGTGCAGTGTATCCTTGGTGGATAGTCCAGGCGCGGACTTCTTTTTGCCCGGCAGTCAGGTAGCTCTGGAGGCCAAGCGTGTCATACGCGGCCTTGATGAGTTGGTTGAGGCCGGTATCTTTGACACCGTACGCTTCGAGGAGCTCAAGTGCTTCTTCTTCGGGTAGGTCTTTGATTTCTTCTTCGATTTTGGCACAGATAAAGATGGTGCGAGCAGGAGCGACGAGAGCGGTGAGTTCCTGTCGCTTGGCTTCTTCGGTGAGTGTGGCTTCGTCGACATTAAATGTGTAAATGACGGGCTTGGCGGTCAGAAGGTGAAGATCGCTGATTGCTTCGTGGTCAAGCGAAGGCAGGGCCGAGAGCGGCGTGCCGCCTTCGAGGTGACGGAGGAGCGACTCAAGGTAGCCGATCTGCTCGCGAGCAGCAGGCTTGGCCTTGGCTTCTTTTTGGAGCTTGGGCAGGCGGCCTTCGATCGTCTGCATGTCAGCGAGGATCAGCTCGGTATTGATAATTTCGATGTCAGCCTTTGGGTTGACCGGTACTTCGTCATGTCGTAAGATGTCGTCGTTTTCGAACGCACGGACGACGTGCACAATCGCATCGGTTTTGCGAATATTATCGAGGAATTTATTACCGAGGCCTTCACCTTTGGACGCACCGGCCACGAGACCAGCGATATCGACGAACGTCACGGTTGCTGGAATGACTTTTTCGGCGCTATACATACGTTCGAGCACACTCAGCCGTTCGTCGGGCACGGGTACGATGCCAGTATTTGGCTCGATGGTAGCAAACGGGTAATTAGCTGCCAGAATATCGTTATTAGTCAGAGCATTGAAGAGGGTTGATTTGCCAACATTAGGCAGACCCACGATACCGATAGAAAGTGAACTCATAGAATCAAGTATATCATTTACAGGGGTAGAATACTAGGATGGTACGATGCGTAGAAAATGATTAGTCAGACGTGAACACTCTGGCTTGATTGATACCGCTTGTGTATAATGTAAAGTGTTATGCTACTGACTAAAGGCGTGGGCGAATTCTTCGGTCTTGATATTGGCACGACGGCTGTTCGTGTTGTTCAGCTTGCCCGTGCAGGGGCGCAGAAATGGACACTTCTCCATTATGCGCATGTGCCGATTGATCAGAAGACGGCCGAGGCTGAGACAGATGAAGCTAAGCGACGCTTGAGCGAAGCAGTGACGACGGCAATTGGGCAGAGTGGGGTGAAAACTAAAAATGTGGCGATTGGTTTACCTTCGAATAAGACATTCGTGACCGTCGTTGATATGCCAAAAGTATCGGATGCGGAGTTAAGTGGGATGATTAAATATCAAGCAGATGAATTTATTCCGATGGCAAGCGATGATGTAAAAGTAGACTGGAAAGTGCTTGGTCCTGCACAAGATGGTGCAACGAAGCAGGAGGTACTTCTTGCCAGTACGCCGAACGGATTTGTAGAGACGCGGCTTGACCTCCTGGAATCACTTGGTTTGAATGTCATTGCTGCCGAGCCGGACTCGCTTGCGATGCTTCGTGCGGCCGAGGCTGGACAGCAAAATACAGTACGCTTGGTGGTTGATTTTGGCGAGACATCAACAGATGTGGCGGTAGTATATGAAGAGCTTCCTCGCTTAGTGCGGACAATCCCCAATGGTATCGCTTCGCTTGAGATGGCTATCGTTCAGACATTATCGGTCGAGCGCGAGCAGGCGCATCAGTTTATTCTGAAGTTTGGATTAAGTACCGACAAGCTTGAAGGGCAGGTGGTACGTGCACTTGAGCCAGTCATCGCAGGATTTGTGTCAGAGCTTCGCAAATCAATTGGATTTTTTGAGAATCGTTACCCAGGCGTCAAAGTCAGCGAGATTGTGATATCGGGAATGGCAGCGGCAATTCCGGGTTTAAGTCAATATATCGGCACAAAAATTGTTCTTCCGGTAACAGTTGTTGATGTTTGGCAACATATTGCAACTGGTCAGTATAGTGAGCCGCTTAGTGCGGTGAAAGCAGAGTTTCCGGTGGCGGTTGGTCTTGCTCAGCGAGGTGATCGAGTATGATTGAGATTAATCTCATCCCTGACAGTAAGCAAGATTTTTTGCGTGCGCAGCGAGCACGTGCGTACGTTACGTATATTTCGCTGCTTGCTTCGGTCGTGGCGATTGCACTGGTCATAGTACTGTCGGTTGTTCTCGCAGGACAAGCGGTAACGAGTACTATCGTTGATGATTCGATTAAGAAAAAAACAGCTCAACTAAAAGGCGAGGAGGATCTTTCGAAGATATTAACCATCCAGCACCAGCTATCGCTCTTGTCATCGATGCATGCGAATAAGCAGGTGACGTCACGATTATTTCCGCTTCTTGAGGCGATTAACCCACCCCCGCCAAATGCGATTACAATCACAGGTGTACGTCTCGATGCGGATCAGCAGACAATCTCGATTGATGGACGTGCAAGTAATGGGCTGTATGATGCAGCTGAAGCATTTAAGAAGACGATTGTAGGGACAAGTATTCGCTTTGTGAATGGTGATAACAAGCAAGAAACAGTGCCGTTGGTTGAGCAGGCGAGTGATGTCGTATCGTCAGGAGTGGGTGTGAGTGAAGATTCGTTTGGTAAGAAAGTTCTGCGCTTAACAATGACGTTTACGTACCCGGATGCGCTATTTGCTGAATCATCGACCAATCTTTCGATCGAGAGCCCATCGCAATCAAATGCCACAGACTCGTATCTTCGTGTGCCACAAAGTCTCTTTGGCCAAGGGGGTGTGCGCTGATGGCTCGTGTAGGATCATGGCGAAGCGGACAAGTGCAGCGGGCGAATCGCCGCATGTTTCTATGGGTGGCAGGTGCGTCAGTCGTTGTTGGCGCTTGCTTGGTGGTAAGTCTGGTGATAGGGCAGCGGATTATTTTTATGAATAAGGTGATTGCCGCAAAGGTAAAGACCGAGAAAACGCTAAAGGGCAATATCGCTGCTATTCCTCAGTTACGCGATAATATTAGGGTGATGGACACGAACGATAATCTCAAGTCGGTTCGAATTAACGATACTGATCGACCAATCCAATCAGTGCTTGATGCTTTACCTGCTGATGCGAACGACACGGCGCTTGGGTCGTCGCTTGCAACAAAGATTGTTGGTGCAATACCAGGGGTGACGCTTGAGTCGATTACTATTGATCCTGTCGGTGATGAACCGGAAGTTGATGGGGCTGGCTTGGGCGAAATGAAATTCACCATGGCCGTTTCCGTGGGCGCAAATAATATGGACGCATTTCGCCAGCTGCTTCTTCGTACTGAAAAGTCAATTCGGGTTTTTGAGTTCACGGGCGTCTCAATTGAAAGTACAGGAACACGACAAGTTATGACGCTAACAGGGAGGGCTTTTTATGCACCACCGCAAACCGTACAGCTTCAAGATAAGGTGGTGCGCTAATGAAACGGTCAGATATTGCGAGTATTGCTATGATTGCGCTCGTAGGGATGGTTATTGCGTATATTGTCACAATGGCAATTGTGGCCCAAGTGGGCGGTAAGCAGTCTACCAAAGTACCTACAGTGCAGCCGATATCCTCAACAGTTGATCAGCCCGATTCTGCAGTGTTTAATCGAGATGCGATTAACCCCACAGTTGAAGTGCTTATTGGCGGTCAGGATAAAGAGGGGACGCAAAAATGACGCTACTAACAGATGATATGCAGAATAAATTGATTGCTCTTTTGACGGAAGAAGGTATCGTAAATCGTAATACGGTAGAGACACTTCGTGCTGAAGCCCAGCGCCTTGGTAAGCCGCTTTTTACTCTTCTGTCAGAACGTCGAGTTGTGGATGATGAGATGCTTACGCACGCTATGGCACAGTTATCAGGAGTTCCATATGTTAATTTAACAACAAGTGTAGTGGCACAACCCATATTGGAATTATTGCCGGTTGATGTTGCGGAACGATTTATGGCAGTACCCCTTGCTGAGGTACAGGGGCGTCTTGCGGTTGCGATGGTTGATGCAAGTAACGTACAAGCAGTCGACTATCTTGCAAATCTTATCGAGCGACCACTTAAAGTGTTTATGGCATCAGAGGCAGGGGTGCGACATATCCTCGACCAGTATAAAACTGATCTTGGCGCTGTTGATGAGGCGGCTGAAGCATCCGAAAAGGAAGCGCTCCATGAGGAGCATAATCAAGTTAAAACGCTTGTACAGGATTCACCAATTAGTCGCGCGCTTAGTACGATTTTGGAGTATGCAGTAAAGTCACGCGCAAGCGACGTGCATATCGAACCGCTTGAGGCGGCTGTGAAGATTCGGTGTCGTGTCGACGGAGTGCTGCGCGAGGTCATGCAACTGCCAAAGTCAATTGAGCCTGCTCTTGTGAGTCGTATAAAAATTTTATCCGACCTTAAGATTGATGAGCATCGTATTCCGCAGGATGGCCAGTTTGCCGTAAAAGTAGGCAACAAAGATATCGATTTACGTATCGCAGTAAGTCCCGTTGTATGGGGTGAACAAGTGGTTATTCGTTTACTCGATAAGACCGATAACAGTTTTAATCTTGATGAGATGGGATATACCGGTCGGGCACTTCGTATGATTTTACGGAGTATTAAACGTCCAAATGGGATGATATTAACGTCGGGACCAACAGGATCTGGCAAGACGACAAGTCTGTATGCACTGATTCGACAGATAAAAGATGACACAATTAATATTGTGACACTGGAGGATCCGGTGGAATACAAGATGGAGGGTGTTAATCAAATTCAGGTGAATGGTGAAGTTGGCCTTACATTTGCGAACGGTCTGCGGTCAGTGCTGCGTCAAGATCCTGATGTTGTGATGGTTGGTGAGGTACGTGACGATGAAACTGCTAGCCTGGCGATCCAGGCGGCGCTTACTGGTCATTTGGTATTTAGTACACTTCATACAAATAGCGCTGCAGGAGTTTTGCCGCGCCTTCTTGATATGAATGCCGAGCCGTTTTTGATTGCGAGTACCGTGAACACTATCATTGGACAGCGTTTAGTGCGACGAGTGGCGCCTCAGCGTGAAGTATATCAGTCAACACCGATTGAAACGCAGAGTATTTTGCAGACGATTGGGCACTTACTGCCGCAAACACCTGCGGATGTAGCGCGTGTGTCGGAAGATCTTGGCTATAAAGACTTGCCACTTGCAGGGCAAAACGCTTATACTTTAGTCAAGGGTAAGGATACCCCGTCAACGCCGCATGGGTACAGTGGTCGTGCTGGTATTTATGAGGTCATGGAAGTGACCGAAGAAGTGCAGCGACTGATTGTCGCACGTGCGACAACGACAGAAATTCAACGAAAGGCAGTCGAGCAGGGTATGATTACAATGCGACAAGACGGGTATCTGAAAGCACTCCAGGGTATTACAACGCTGGAAGAAGTTAATCGTGTCACGGCAGACACAATATAAAGGGTAAGGGCACTATGACAAACCAAGAACTCAGAATTGAAATACTATTAGAGGAAGTTGTCCGCCGTCGAGCGTCGGACTTGCATCTCCAGGTCGGTCTACCGCCAATGATTCGTATTGACGGCGCGCTTGAGCCAGTTGCCGGCTTTAATGCGCTTGACGAGCCAGCTGTTGAGTCTTTGGTATTTGCAATTCTCGATGCGGATCAGCAGCAGGTATTAGAGAAAGACAAAGAGTTTGATTTTAGTTTTGCATTTGGAACATTGGGGCGGTTTCGTGTTAACGCATTTCATGAGCGAGGTAATTTGGCGGCGGCACTTCGTTTGATCCCGAACGAGATGAAGTCAATTAATGATTTAGGTGTGCCACCAGTCGTTTCTTCGTTTGCCGACTTTCCGCGTGGTTTGGTTTTAGTAACAGGACCAACGGGGTCAGGCAAGTCGACGACGCTCGCGTCATTGATCGATCGCATTAATGAAGAAAAATCGAATCATATTATTACTATCGAGGACCCAATTGAGTTTACACATAAGTCGAAGCGCTCGGTTGTTGTGCAGCGTGAAGTGCACTACGATACGTTTAGTTTCTCGGCAGCGCTACGCTCAAGCTTGCGTCAGGATCCCGATGTTGTGTTGATTGGTGAGATGCGTGACCTTGAGACGATTTCGGCGGCGATTACGATTGCTGAAACCGGACACTTGGTACTGGCATCACTTCACACCAACAGTGCGGCGCAATCAGTTGACCGTATGGTCGATGTATTTCCACCACACCAGCAGCCGCAAATTCGTGCACAGCTGGCGAATATCTTGATGGCAGTTTGTTCGCAGCGTCTTGTACCAGCGATTGGTGGTGGCCGTGTGGTCGCGGCCGAAGTGCTGGTTGCTAATCCGGCAGTTCGTAATATTATTCGTGAAGGTAAGACGCATCAGCTTGACGCTGTGATTCAGACTGGTGCCGAAGAGGGTATGCAGACGATGGATCGTACATTAGTAGGCTTGGTGCAAGATGGTACGATTACGTACGATGACGCTCGTAGTTTTGCGGTTGATTTATCTGAGTTTGAACGTTTGATGCGCGGTTAGGAAACCTTTTAGGGTGAAGCGATTCAGCTATCAAGCAAAACAGTCGGCTACTGGTGAGGTGGTAAAAGCCATTGTTTCAGCTGAGTCGGAAAAAGCTGCTGCAAAGGTGCTACTCGCACAAGGGTTACGACCTATTAGGATTGAAGAGCAGGAGCGTAGTGTGTTTACCGCGCGACTTTTTAATCGAATCAGTATGAAGGATAGGGCAATCTTTGCTCGCCAGCTTGCAACTTTGATCGAGGCGAGTATCCCGATTGCCGAAGCGCTTCGAACTGTTGCCGAGCAAACACAGAATAAACGACTGCGCGAGATAGGGTACGATGTTGTAGAGTCGGTTGAGGGTGGTAAGAATTTGCATGATTCGTTTGCAAAGCATCGTTCTGTATTTAGTCCACTCTTCTTGGCACTGGTTGCGGCCGGTGAAGCATCGGGTTCACTTGATCAAGCTTTGCTGAGGGTTGCCGACCAACAGGAGAAGGACGGTGAGACGATTGGCCGTATTCGCAGTGCTTTGACATATCCTGCGATTGTTTTTGCGGTCATTATCATCGTGATGCTTTTTATGTTAGCAATAGTCGTGCCGCAAGTTGAAAAAATCTATCAGGATCTTCATAAACCTCTTCCTCTAATGACTCAAGTTATGGTCGCTGGGTCGCAAGTGGTAGTGCAGTTTTGGTGGGTAGGGCTGCTTATGTGCGGCGTACTTGGGTATGGACTCTATAAATATACCCATACTCCTCGTGGTCGGTTGGTAATTGACCGGCTTAAATTACATGCACCCATTTTTGGAAGCATGTTCCAGCGTCTCTATGTGGCGCGCTTTACGCGAACAGGACAGACCTTGTTGTCGGCGGATGTTGCGATGCTCGACATGCTGGCAATTGCGAGCCAATCGATTGACAACAAAATTGTCGAGCACACGATAGAGCACACGATAGAGCAGGTTCAATCTGGCAAGGCGCTTTCTACCGCCCTACGCGGACAAGAGGGTATCCCTGATCTGCTTCCTCAAATGATTAGCGTTGGCGAGAAATCGGGTCATATTGATATGATGCTTGGCAAGTCTGCCAAACTCTACGAGGATGAACTCAGTGATACGATTCGAACACTTTCAACGGCAATCGAACCAGTACTTATGGTGATACTCGCTCTTTTTGCCGGTGCAATGATCGCGGCGGTGCTGCTTCCTATCTACAGCTTGGCAGGGAATATTCAGGTATAGTGCCTGGACATACTGTTTATGGTTAGGCTATGATAGGATTATGATGCCGCAAACAAACATAAAGAATAATCGTAGTATTCGGGGGTTCACGATTGTTGAGGTCGTTCTTGTGCTGGCGGTTGCTGCACTTATTTTTTTGATGGTATTTAATGCATTTTCGATGTTGCAGCGGGGCGAGCATGATTCGCGCCGAACAAAGGATATGCGTCAGATTACACTTCAGATTGGTAACTATAGCTCATCGAATCGTAACTCAATTCCATCTATGAATAAAATCAATACTTTTGTTGAGAAGTATTTACGCGGTACCGGCAACGTTGCGGGAGGTGACTATACTGACCCGTCGACAGGAGAAGGCTATACCTTTATTGCAACGACGAGTGACCCAACTGAACTTGGTGAAGTTAACTACCAGACTGGTGTGGTATGTACCGATGATGGAAATGTAACGAAAACAGGCGCTAGCCGTCGTAACTATGCATTACGCACCAAACTCGAGAATCAAGCTAATCTTTTGTGCGTCGATAATAAATAAAAAGCATGAGTAGTATGGTATGATGTACCTATGGAACATATTGTAGGGTACATAGGGCTCGGTCTTTTAGGGCTTGTAGCGGGGAGTTTTGCGGGGGCGCAGGTATGGCGACTTCGTGCTAAGCAGCTTGTTGAAGATAAGGCAGCTGGCGAAAAGGTGGACGTAGCGGAACTAAAAAGACTGGAAGGTCTGGCGTCACGATCAGTACGTACCGATCGTTCGCTGTGTCTAATGTGCCATCATAAGCTTGCCTGGTACGATCTTATTCCAGTTGTAAGTTGGGTGTTTTTGGCTGGCAAGTGTCGTTATTGTAAAAAACCAATTGGCTGGCTTGAACCTTTACTCGAGATAGGCATGGCAACATTTTTTGTCATCTCGTACTTTGTATGGCTTCCGCAATTGACAACCATTGCTTCTGGCATCGCGTTTATTTGTTGGCTTATTGTCGGGGTGGGGCTTGCAATCCTTGCAGTCTACGATAGTAAGTGGTTTCTATTACCAAATAAGGTCGTGTTTCCGCTCATCGGCGTCGCCTTGGTGGGTGCAATCGCTCAGCTTGCAGTTGCACCATCAATTATTCCAGCTGCCACCTCTCTCTTGGGCGCTTGTATTATTTTAAGTGGTATTTATGCAGCTCTTTATGTAATTTCCAAAGGCCGCTGGATTGGTTTTGGTGATGTTAAGCTTGGTCTTATTTTGGCGCTCTCGCTTGGTACATGGCAACGCGCGTTTGTTGCGTTATTCCTCGCAAATATTATTGGGTGTGCGGTGCTGGTGCCATATATGATGCGCGGCAAGGTATCCCGTAAGACACAGATTCCATTTGGCCCCTTCTTGATTGCTGGTTGGTTGGTAACAGGGCTGATTGGCTCGGTCATTATTGGTTGGTATTTTTATCCGCTCTAGGCTCTCCTAGGCTGCTATCACATAGCGGTTATGCTATAATAATGCCTAAATGGGTAGGCGGAAACAGGCTGGATTTACAATTATTGAAACAGTACTTTTCCTGGCTGTAAGTGTCGGTTTGTTTGCGGTGCTTATAGCAGGAATTGCCAGTGGTGTTATCCATGAGCGCTACAAAGACAGTATCCAGTCTTTTATGGGTATAGTGCGACAACAGTATGCGCTGACTTCAACGGTTAAGAATGATCGCTCAGAGGACTGGGTATGCGGTCAATCACTGAAGAGTACAACATCGGTTGGCACATTACCAGGTACTTCTGATTGCGTGATTCTTGGTCGCTTTATACAGCTCCGGGATGGGGCGCATGTTACGGCTGGCAATCTTATTGGCTATAATATTGATGAGCAGCGTCTTGCGCAGGCAAAGAGTGATATTGAGGCACTCACGCAGACTATGAGTCTTACGACAATTGAGGAGGTGAGTGGGTCGGAACATAACGAGGATGTATCTGTCGATATTGATTGGGGATCAGTGGCACGAATTGTTGATGCTCGGGGTGACAACATAGGCGATGGTGCACGGTTTACGATGGCAATTATTCGTGCGCCGTTGTCAGGTGAAATGATGACATTTATAGTGGGTGATGTTACAAATGATTGGAAGAATAAAGTGATATCTAGTGAGGCATACCACCAGCGTCTTACGGCATGTATATTGCCGAGTATGCCAGTTATGGTGCCACACACAGCAGTGATTATACCGGGCGGCGCCGTAGGTGCTCAAGGCATTCGTCAATCAACTGAGGTGCCGAGATGCTAAGTGTACGTTCTCAGGCGGGCGATACGATTGTTGAGGTGTTATTTGCGTCGGCTCTTTTTAGTATGGTTGCGGTCACGAGCCTTGGTCTGATGGGCCAGGGGATAGCAACGGCAGCGCGATCACTGGAGCTAACGCAAGTACGTGCTCAAATGGATACGCAGGCACGTGCACTGCGGTTTTTGGCAGATGCATACGTAAGCGACTATGGTAAAAATGGTCGTGCAACTTCTTTATGGCATCAGATTATTGAGCCAAACGCTATTGCTGCTGGGCAAGCTCAGCAATTCTCAGATGTGGTTTCGAACAATGAATGTGTTCTACCGGTGAGTAAAGCATTTACACTTGATACCGCTCAACTTAATAAGGGCGACAGGGCTTTGCTACAGCCTCACGCAACACCTTTAACATATGCTCGTATTCGATACGACGAAGCTAAACCAAAGGCGGAGGGAATATGGATCCAGGCTATTCGGTCAGCGGAAACTGAAGACCAGACAGGCTACTACGATTTCCATATTATCGCATGCTGGGAAAGTCCTGGACAGCAACGGCCTGTTTCACTAGGGACGATTGTGAGGGTATATGAGCCACGTGGTTAGGCAGCAAGGTTTTACGCTTGTGGAATTGACGCTTGCGATGGCATTTATTGGACTATTACTTTTAGCCATTACTGTCATGATTATGCAGATTGGTGCTTTTTATAACAAGGGCACAGTTATAACGCAGGTCAATCAGGCGGGTTCATATATTTCTCGGGATATACAGACGGCTATCGCACGATCGCCACTCCTTGCAACTGGAGATAAGGGTGAAGTAGCCGTTCTGCCCCAGCGAGATAACGACAATGTCATCATCGGTGGACGTTTTTGTCTCGGAACTGTTAGCTATATATGGAATCTTGGTGGACGTTTAACTGCACCTGCTAATCGTATTGCAGGTAGCGATATGCCACTCCACTTAGTCAAGGTACTTGATCGTTCAAAGAAGTATTGTAGCGAGGTGCAAAAAGAGGTAGAGCAAGATGACATGACAGACCTTCTTCCGGAGGGCGAAACAGTTCTTGTGCTCCATGATGTAGCTATTCATCGTGTGGCGTATGACGCTGTTCGTCAAGCTGCTCTTTATGCAATCACACTTACAATTGGTACAAATGACGATGAATCACTAGTATCTGCGGAGAGGGGCGGGTCGGTTAGTTGTCGAGCGGCCACCGCGAGTCGCACACAACAGGAGGCTTGTGAAGTGGTGCAGTTTGAATTCACGGCACAATCAGGTGGCCGTACAGAGGGTGGTCGATGAGTGGTATGCGAGGGGCTGAGCGAGGAATGGTATCGCTCTTTGTTGTACTGTTTACGGCACTTCTTACAGTTGTAGTGACGATTGGATTTATACGTAATATGATACAGTCACAGCAGCAAGTTAGTGCCTCTGACATATCAGCGAGTGCATATGATGCTGCTCAGGCGGGTGTCGAAGATGCGAAACGGGCACTTGTCCGTTACCATCAGGTATGTCAGGTGAAAGGATCACCGGAATGCGACCGCCAGACTGCAGTAATACATAGAAACGAGTGTACAACATTACAACAACTTGGTGTTGCTACGGGAGGGCGCGAGGTTGAGGTGAAGCAACAGAATGACGATGTAGCGTTTCAACAGGCGTATACATGCGTCAAAATGAAAGTGGATAGTCAAGACTATCAAGGCATGCTTGATCCAGCAACTGCCCGTCTTGTCCCTCTTAAGGGTCAGTCGGAGTTTGATCGTATTTTGATTGAATGGTTTAGTGCGGCAGATATGCAGCAGGGCAGCACAGGCGAAATTGACCTTGAGACTGCTGCGCAGCTTCCTAAAAAAGATACATGGCCGAAGAACAGGCCGGCGCTTCTTAGGGTGCAATTAGCACAATTTGGTGATACCTTCAGACTCAGTGATTTTGATAATCGTAGTGATGATGGCAAGATGAATACCGGAACTTTATTTTTGTATCCTGCACTGGTCGGTCGAATAGATCCAATTATATTGGCAGCTGAAGATATGCGACATAAGCAACCAAATGGAGTTATGCAGCAGGTTGCCTGTCAACCAGATGTCAGCGATCATTTGTATGCCTGTCGAACGGTAATTGTATTGCCTCAGGCTATTGGAGGGACTGATGGTGCGTCGCTTCATCGCTACCTACGAATCGATGGTCTTTATAGCCAGGCGAACAGTTTTCGTGTCCAGCTTTTTAAAGACTCAACTCCTGTGCGCTTTTCGGGTGTGCAAGCAACTGTTGATGTAACAGGGCGAGCGAGCGATCAATTTCGACGAATTGAAAGCCGTGTTGAGATTGCAACGAATACATTTCCGTATCCGCAAGCAGCAGTGGATATCACCGGAAATGTATGTAAGACTATGATGGTCACCGATACTGCAAATGAATATGATGGCGGGATGCAGGAATGTGACCCCAGTACGTATCAAAAAACGAACAAATAAATTATTCAGTATCACTATGGAATCTTTCGTACGTTTCACGAAGATGCTCGTCTGTGACATGTGTGTAGACTTGGGTGGTGCTTATGTTGCTATGTCCAAGCATCGCCTGGACGCTACGGATATCTGCACCGTTCATAAGTAGGTCAGTCGCGTAACTGTGACGCAGCGTATGTGGGCTGACATGTTTGGTGATGCCAGCAAGCCGCGCATACTGACTCAGCATACGCTGTATACTGCGTGGACTGAGTCGCCGAAAGTCGCCACTTGTGGCTGTGCTATTATTGCGACTGTAATTAAGGAAAAGTGGGGGGAGTGTATCGCTGCGAGCTGCAAGATAAGTATTGATGTGGTCGGCTGCGCTACTGCTGACAAATACCGGACGATCCTTTTCTCCTTTTCCGCGTACCATAAACTCACGGCGCGTGAGGTTGATGTCATCGCGATTCAGCGCGGTTAGTTCTGATACGCGTAGTCCACTTGAAAATAATAGCTCAATAATCGCGCGATCTCGAAGACCTGCTTCGGTATCGAGGGGAATTTGCGCGAGGAGTGTTTCGACTTCGTCGTAATGCAGGAAGGTTACTTGCTTACGGCTTACTTTTGGCAAGATGATACGATCCGCGGCAAGGCTCTCGATATTACGACGAGAAAGATAGGTGAGGAAACCACGCAGGGCGATTAAATGATAGCTTTGCGTGATAAGAGAAAGTTCCTGTCCAGACTTAGGATCTCGATAGCGATTAAGCCAAAGCCGGTAGCGACGGATATGTTCATTCGATATCTCTTTGGGCGTGCAATCGGTACCTATATATTCAACGAACCGCTCAAGATAATGCGTGTAGTTGGCTGCTGTTTTACTTGAGCGACCACCTTCGACTTCAAGCGACTCAATAAAGTCATAAATGAGAGATGAAAGGTCGAGGTCTGTTTCTTGCACGATACTCTTAGCATACCTTACCTGGGTAGTGACGAGCAACAAAATAAGGTATACTGAAGTACAGATATAATACTGATAAAAGGAGCAGTCGTGTCAGATAATAGTCACATTCAACAGACCCTAGTAGTATTTAAGCCGGATGCGGTACAGCGAGGTATCGTGGGTGAGATTCTTACTCGTTTTGAGCGTGTTGGTCTCAAGATTGTTGGAACAAAGATGATTGCACCAGATCGAGACCATTATTTTAAGCATTATGAAGAGATCGGCAAAATGGTCACTCGACGTGGTGATAAAGCATTTAAAGTAACACTCGACTTTATGAATCAAGGGCCTGTGATCGCAATGGTGTTTGAAGGCGTTGATGCGGTAATGCAAGTTCGTAAAATGGTTGGCGGTACCGAACCTCTTTCGGCTGCGCCAGGTACAATCCGTGGCGACTATTCGCATATGAGCTTTGGGTATGCCGATGACGAAGGCAAGGGTATCCCGAACCTGATTCACGCGAGTGGCGATCCAGAAGAGGCAGTGCAAGAAATTTCACACTGGTTTAGTGATGCTGAGCTCTATACTTATGAGCGTGTAAACGAGAAATTTGTTCGATAAATTGTGTATAATAGGCGCACCTTGTAGGTAATCGATGCATAGAGCGAGCCTTTGGGTGCGCCTCATACCGGGTTTTCTCTGGTGTGAGAGTGGAGTATGTCCTCTCTAAAATAGTATGCCCCTATAGTTCAATGGATAGAACAACTCCGTCCTAAGGTGTAGATTTACGTTCGAATCGTAATGGGGGTACCAGGTAGATGTGTATAATGGTGGTATGATGCGCAAGCAAAAAAATGTTAATGATAGTCAGGCGTTCGAGGGTCAGCGAGAGGATGAAGAAGTGCTCTTTGTTTTTCGGCGCCACTTGATTGCTATGCGTAAGGGCTTTTACCTTTTGCTCGGATGCTTAGTTGTGACCAGTATTCCTTTTTTGGTTTGGCAAGATAACCTCATGCTTGTATTGCTTCCAATGGTGGGTCTGGTGCTTGGATTGATCCTCTTTGGCTACCACTATCTTATGTGGTATTTTACAATTTACGTTTTGACGAATCAGCGACTTCGCCAGATTACACAGCATGGTTTTTTTGGCAAGGATGTCGTAGAGCTACGCTTATCGAAAGTGCAAAATATCAGCTACAATGTGCCGGGGTTTAGTGGTGAGATATTCGGCTTTGGGACGATTATTATTCAAACCTATGTCGGTGATCTTGTAATTCACAAGGTAGAGCACCCAGAGGCGGTGTATAATAAATTACAGGATGCGGTTTTGGCCGTGGCGGACGAGGAAAAGATATAGGGGATTATGAAGAAGATATTGCGAAAGAAAAAAACGCCAATTGTACACGAGCGTATTACCAACGAAACTGTTGCTGAACATCGTGAGCGAATTTTAGCTGGTGGTCGGCGATTTAAGTATCCTGTGCAGTATGCTCGTCATCGGCTTGTATTCAACACTATTATTATTAGTGTGATCGCGCTTATTATTTTCATTATATTTGTGTGGTGGCAACTCTATTCAGTTCAGAGTACTTCAACATTTTTCTATCGTATGACACGTGCGCTTCCGCTTCCGGTCGCATCAGTGGATGGTGAGCAAGTCCCCTATAGTTACTATCTTATGAACTACCGATCTCAGGCTCACTATTTAACGGTAAAAGAGGGGGTTGATCTCGGCGCGCCTGATAGCAAACGTCAGGTTGAGTTTATTAAGCGTAAGGCGATGCGTGATGCGCAGTCGGATGTGTATGCTGAGAAAATCGCTAAACAAAAGGATATTTCAGTGAGTGACAAAGATGTCGATGATGCAATTTTGCGTCAGCGCCGGTCACGAGATGGAGTCGCATCGGAACAGACCTATGATGCTATTGTTCTCGATCATTTCGGGTGGACACCTCAAGAGGCTCGTGAAGTGACGCGACGTAAGCTGTTACAGCAACGAGTTGCTTATGCCGTTGATGATGTCGCAGAGGGTCAACGAAAAGCTGTTGAGGACCATCTCGGAAAAAATGTTGAATTTGATGCTATTGCAAAAGAGGTCGGTGGAAATGGTGCTGCCAAGGTAACCTCTGCGATTACACCACTGGTGCCTCGTTCTAACCAAGACGATGGGCTTGCATTACGAGCCTCAACTCTGAAAAAAGGCGAAGTATCACCCGTCTTCAAATCAACGTCAGGTGATGGTTATTATGTCGTAAAGCTCCTCGATGCTGATAATAATTCTCGAATTAGCTACGCTTTTATTAAAATTCCTCTGACTGTATTTTCCTCACGGCTTGATATGCTCCAGAAGCAGCATAAAATTAGTGAGTATATTACAATTCCCGAAGCAAAACCGCAATCATTATAAGGAGGTGCTATGCATAGTATGACATTACCAGATTTACCATATGATTATGATGCCTTAGGGCAGTATATCAGCGGTGCGATTATGCGGTTGCATCACGATAAGCATCATCAGGCGTATGTTGATAAATTAAATGCAGCTCTTGATCAGGCGCCGGCGCTCAAAGAGCGGTCTCTTGAGAATCTGCTGGAATCAATCGATACGCTGCCGTCTGATGTGCAGCAGGCAATTCGTAATCATGGCGGTGGTCACTATAATCATTCGCTTTTTTGGCAATGGATGTCACCCGATGGAGGCGGTGAGCCATCAGGCCCTGTAGCTGATAAGTTGACTGAAAAGTATGGTAGCTTTCAGGGATTTGTCGATGAATTTACCACTCAGTCGTTAACGGTATTTGGAAGTGGGTGGGCATGGTTACTGCCTGACTTTGAGATTATGACGACACCCAACCAGGATTCTCCCATTATGCTTGGAAAAGGTACGCCGCTACTTGGTCTTGATGTTTGGGAGCATGCTTATTACCTTGACTATAAGAATAAGCGTGATGACTATGTCAAAGCATGGTGGAACGTTGTTAATTGGGACGTTGTTGCCGATCGACACCGCACTATAGCAAACTAGGGGGTTACTATGACTGCGACTTATATGGTGGCACTGTGGTGCCGTTTGCTGCTAGCTTTGACGAATCCTGTGTCATTCGTGTAGGTGTCGAGGAGGGTGTGTCGAACATGTCGATCGGCTCTTCATCATCGATGTGGACTGAATTATGTGAGTATTCAGGCAATATTGAGGGCTGATGAACAGGTGTGGTAGCCGGTTGTGACTCCCAGTCGTATCCATCATCGATCACAACAGCAGCCTGCTGTGCGCCCGAGGATGAACCAAATGACTCATATCGGCGGCGTCGGATAGTAACATATACGATAAATGCTACTGCTACAACTGCAAATCCACCGACAAGTACCCCAAGAAATAAGAGAATTGAGAATGAACCACCAGAGGTACCTTGTGATGTTCCTTTAGGCAAATCAAAGCTGAAGGACTGAGTTTTTGGTGGATCGCTCCCTGAAGGAATGGTCTGAGCAGTTACTGCAAAAGAGACAGTTTTGGTAGCGCCATCAGTAGTGGCGATTGTGCCGTTATAGGAACCTGCTGCAAGTGCAAGGCTGACAATGCCGTCGTTTGTTGCTGCGTATGTTTGCTGCCCAATAGTAATTTTTGCAGCTGAGGCGGGTGCGCCGACTTGTGTAATAGAGAGTTTCACTGGATACCCTTGGGTAATGATAGTTCGACTATATGTGCCTGTCGTGCCGTCTGCTCGTGTTGCGCTAATAATGAGATAATATCGGACGCCTGGCGTAAGTTCCGCAAGCACCCCTGAGAACGAATTAGTACCTTGTTTGGATACAGGTGCAGGTTTTGTGACCGCATCGCTACTTGTGCCATAGAGGAGGGTGCTTGTTGCATCGGCTGTATTAAGCTCCCAGTTGATTGTGGCGGATGTGTACGTTGTTTGTGAGGTGACATTCTTAATAAGCCCACTGGTGTCGGGTGTAGTATCTTCTTCGGTTGGCTGTTCAACGGGTGGTGTTACTGGCTCTGTTGGGGCAGGTGTTGGCGTTGGCGCTGGAGGTGCCGGAGTGGGCGTTGGGGCAGGTGTTGGCGTTGGCGCTGGAGGTGCCGGAGCATTGATTGTGAAAGTACCTTCCTTGAGGATAGTCGCCCCACCTCCAAGAGTGCTTCCGCCGCTAAATCTTACGCTTGCAGTGCCTCCCGCCAGGGTCTTAAATGTAACTTTCATGACGACGAGGAGTCCCTTTTTTGTACTGGCGCCACTACTGAAATTGATTGTTCCGGTGCCTTGGCTAATCGTGACCCCTGAAAAATTATTGCCATCCGATGAAGTGTTAGTAACTGCTAAAAGATTTTGAGGGTAGGTTAGGGTGCCATTTGCCGAAACACCAGAAGTGTCAGAGTAGCCCCGCACAGTGATGGTAAATGTAGTATCGGTAGACATGGTTGAGCTTGGTGGATCAACAAGGAGTTGCTCACCAGCAGCCAGACTTATAGAGGAAGGCAGTATGAGTAGCCCTACTAAAATGGTGTATGCAACTCGCGTGAAGAAGTGACGAATAGAGTCGAAGCGCATACTAGGCTCCTCCTTGTATATGTGTACCTTGGCGATGAATGATGCTTAATTCACCGGTCGATTCATCATACACTGCACTCGGTTCATCTGGAGCTACCTCTTCTATGGTTATGTCATGTGTTGCTTGGCCTCCAGGTTCGTTGTCGAGCGGATCGTTCGGTGTAATAGAATTGGGTTGTCCAGCTTGTTCTTGGGCGTAGAGCTGTTCCTCTGGTGATGAAAGAGGGGTATTCTCGAGTTCGTTGGTGTTAAGGGATTGTTCGTACACGGTGAGTGCAGGTATTTCTTCGTCAGGGCTCGTGCTATAGGTGACTGGCGTCAGTATGTCATCGGGCTCGCTGACGGGCAATTGACCTGAATTTTCAGTATAAGGTACAGGACTAGCATCCACAGGTATATACTCCGCAGGATATTGAGTAGTATCTGTACCCAAGGTGGAGTCATACTGAGAGGCAGTGGGTGTGGGCGCATCGATATCTTGAACACCGAGCTCGGCGTAAGGCTGCTCTGCCTCAGGGACGAGCTGTTGTTCGACTGATTGGATAGTATTTGATGGCTCAGGAGCCCAAGCGTAATTATCTACCGTGGCAACAGGTAAGCCACTTGCCGCTTCGTTTCGTTTGCGTCGCCAGAGTAAGAAACCGAGGATAAGACCAACGAACAGGAGTCCTCCGATGACCGCAACAATGAGTGGAAGAATTGAGTTCGCAAATGAATTGCTCGTGCCTGGACTTGCAATATCGAGGGTAATGGATTGCACTGCGGGGCTTTTGCCATTTGTAGGTACTTCAACTTTTTTAACAGTGAAGGCTGTCTCCTTTGAAACTCCACTTGTATCAGTGAGTGTTACCTTGTAATCTCCAGCTGCAAGCTCTAATGCCTGCAAGCTACCGTCTCGCTTTGTAGTATATGTGTTACTTTCAAGTTTGACTGTTGCGCCCGCGACAACTTCTTTGCCATTCAGAACAGTGATTTTTGTTGGATACCCGCGTGTTGTAAATGATCCACTATAGGTTGCCTGTCCACCACTTGATGTCGAAATGGCGTTAATTAAGTAGTAATATCTCGTACCAGGTGTCAGTTTATTTTGCGTGACACGAAATGTGCCATCCTCCTGAGTTTGGGCGTTGATGGTTGTGGTGAGTTTATTTTTTGATGTGCCGAATTGAACGACGGTCGTGACATCAGGCTGATTTGTTGACCATGTGACCGAGCCTGATTCCCAAGCAGGGGTTGATTTTACGTTTGAGATTGCTAGACTTCCGGTAGAGGTCACGACAGGTGCAGGCTCAGATAGGTCTGGTAGTATCAGCTGATCAAGTGGTGGTGTGGGCGTAGGTGCAGGAGTGGATGGTTGTGGTGTAGGCGTAGGTGTCGGCTTGGGGGTAGGCGTAGGTGTAGGCGTAGGTGTCGGCGGGGGTGGTGTCGTGCAATTTGGGGGTGTCCCAATAGTGCCGGCGGGACATGTCGGAGCTGCAATAAGGTACGTGGCATTTTGTAGTGCTGTTGGTCCGTCGTGTACATTTGAGCCAGCGCCAAAGTTTAGAGGTGCATTACCTGTGCCTGTGGCTTTAAATGTGATATTAAAAAGATGAAGGTTTGATCCGTTGGGTGGAAGGAAGAGGAAGGCGGTGTATTGAACAGTGCCTGCATTGTTGTCTATAGTTGTATAACCTCCGAATGCACTTCCTGACGTCGAGGCGGATGTGACCTGAAGGGTGTTTTTTGGGAACTGTACAATGACGGTGGCTCCACCCGCAAAACTTGTTGCTGGTGCCACGTTTGTCTTTACTCCAATTGTGAACGTCGACCCTGGGTCAAACCGACCGCTACCGGGGCTAAAGAAGAGGGTACCAGCCGAGGCATGTGCAACTGGCGGTATTGAAAACCCCCATGCCACAAGAATAGCGAGGCTATATAGAAAGATGGTACGCGGGATTTTCATTACTGTTATGGTGTTTATGTTATGTTGAGTGTTTCTACCTGTAATTATAGCATGATTGGCACTAAAAAAGAACAAGCTTTTTCACTTGTTCTTTTCATGTGACATTGAGGCGCTTTCTGGCGGGCCCGACCGGATTCGAACCGGCGATCTCCTCCGTGACAGGGAGGCGTGATAGGCCAACTTCACTACGAGCCCATCAGAGAGAGCCTCAATACTCTACGTAGCATAGCAGTTCTAGTGGTAATATGCAATATTCTATGCGGCTATTTTCTTTTTTAAGTACTGATTGGTATAATATGATGGTGCTAGAGTAAATAATAATGCCGCTGTAGCTCAGCTGGTAGAGCGGCGCTTTCGTAAAGCGTAGGTCTCCGGTTCAAATCCGGACAGCGGCTCCAAACTATGCGGGTATCGTATAGTGGCTAATATGCAACCTTCCCAAGGTTGAGAGCAGAGTTCGATTCTCTGTATCCGCACCAGAATAGAAAAGCCATGAAAGCAAATATCCTTACTACCACAAAAGCAGCCTTTTCGAACCGTTCATTTATGATTGCGGCTATTGTTTTAACATTCCTCACAATACTATTTTGTCTTTTTGTAAGCTTGAGTATACATGTGAGCGATCTTCAGGTGGTGACACATTATACATCATTTGGATCGACTAATTTTTATCGCGATCGATGGTACTATCTTATTGATTTTATCGTTTTCGGGCTTATGACACTTGGTTTCTATATTGCACTAGCGTGCCGCCTATTCTCTCAGAAAGGTCGAGATCTTGCGGTTGCATTTTTATTGCTAGGCTGTGCAATTATCTTGATTGCGTTTACATTTACAGCGCAGGTCATGCGATTGGCTTCATTTTCGTAGTAATATAGAACTATGCAGACAAAACAAGATCTTGAAATTCCTCTTGGTAAACGCTCACCGATGTATCGTTTCTTTGAAATGGTTCCGGCTCTACTCAGCTATGGCGCCATTATTCTTCTTATTGTATTATCAATTATCGATCCGTTATATGCTGCGATTTATCTTATGCTAGTCATTATCACAACCCTTGTGAAGGCTGTCGGTATTTCATACCATACGATTAAAGGCCACCGCCGTATCCATCAGGCTCAAAGAGTTGATTGGCATCATCGCCTTGGTCAGTTGGAGGAGGTGCTCAGCGGTGAGCATGTTATTAATCATGACCACACCGCGTTTGGGTATGCGCAACATCAGCGTAATCTTGCGGTGCTTGCTGAAAATTCGGATCAATATCCACGACCGTCACAGCTTTATCATGCAATCATTGTTGCGGCATATAACGAATCTCTTGAAGTGCTTGAGCCGACAATTCAATCAATTGTCGACACGACATTTAATAATGAACAAATTGTTGTGGCGCTTGCATACGAAGAGAGGGGAGGTGCCGAGATTGAGCGAACGGCACGTTTTCTGCAAGATAAATTTAGCAAGCAATTCTTTGCTTTTCATATTGTTAAGCACCCAAAAGATATGGCTGGTGAAGTGATCGGTAAGGGGGGAAATATCACGTATGCGGGCAACTTTTTAAAAGGGTGGTTTAAAAAACAACATATTTCGTATAGTGATGTTATTATAACAACTCTCGATAGTGATAATCGGCCACACGCTGCTTATTTTGATTATGTTGCGTATGAATATATTGTTCATGATAATCGCAAAAGATTATCATATCAGCCGGTCTCTCTTTTTCTTAATAATATATGGGATGCACCTGCGCCTATGCGTGTTGTGGCTACCGGTAATTCTTTCTGGAATATTATTAGCTCGATGCGTCCACATACACTTCGTAATTTTGCGTCACACTCGCAACCACTTGATGCATTGGTGGAAATGGATTTCTGGAGCACGAGAACAATTGTTGAAGATGGACATCAATACTGGCGCAGCTATTTCCACTTTAATGGTGACTATGCGGTGGCGCCCATTTTAGTGCCAATCTATCAGGATGCAGTATTGTCTGATACCTATCTAAAGACACTCAAAGCTCAGTTTATTCAGCTTCGTCGATGGGCGTACGGAGCATCAGATGTCCCGTATGTAGCGGTTCGAGTGCTTTCGAAACATCGTACAGTACCATTCTTTGGTGGGATGGCTCGTCTCATACGACTTACGGACAGTCATGTGACACTTGCTTGTGTTGCGATTCTTATTGCATTTGGCGGCTGGGTTCCGCTCCTAATTAATACAGATGCTGCACACAGCATTGCTGCTCATCAGCTTCCTGAAGTGATTAGCTATATTCAGCGTATAGCCATGATTGGCATTTTTATTATGGTTTTCTTGACGTTCAAGATGTTGCCGCCACGTCCAGCACGTTACAAGCGTCGTCGCACCGTCTGGATGGTAGCGCAATGGGTATTGATGCCAGTAACGGGTATCGTATATAGCTCATCATCTGCCTTTACTTCGCAGACCGCGCTTCTTTTGGGGCGTTATTTTGATAAGTTTGATGTTACCGAAAAGGCGACGGCCGCAACGGTTGACCGTGCTAAACGACGCCGTGCATGGTCGCAAACAAACAAGAAATAGAATCTCGCTGAGATAGAGAAGATTTTGGTGTGCTCAACCTCTGAGTTTGCGGTGTCTTCTAGTAGGCGGAATTGAAGGTGTAGAGGGTGTGCTAATGCTACTTTGCGGTTGACTTTGCGGCTTTTGCATTAAAAGACCGACGTGCATCTTGCCAGCTCTCATTGTATTCAAAGCTGAGGCTCACACGCTCAAGCGATGAGCGATGAGCTTTTGTGTGTGTAGATGTTTTGTCGGTAGTTTGAGACATATTTACATATTAGCATATTCACTATAAAAAGTCAACTAACGCACTTATGCTTGATATATCATGCATGATATACAGTAGGATAAAATGACCATTAAATTTGTGTGGAAAAGTTATAGTGGAAATGGTGGATAACAAAAACCTCGGCGTAACCGAGGTTTTAACAGATGCAATATGGTGGGCGATGAGGAATTCGAATCCCCGATCTCCTCAACGTCAATGAGGCGCTCTAGCCAGCTGAGCTAATCGCCCATAGCTTTTCAATAGTAACAGATGAAAGCCTATGTTGCAATATAAGGGGGTCTAGGTTAGGATATTAAGTAAGTGTTGACGCGGAGTACTGCCCGCTGAGCTTCGTGGGGTTGCCTATTACGTACGATAACGTGAATGGGAAGAGTGAAAGATTTCGGTGGAACAGCCTTGGTGTCCCGGGCCCGAAACATGCGATGTGTGGATTTATATGATGAATCTATGAATCGCATGTTTTTATTTGTAAAAGAAAGGAATGATCATGAACGATGAACAACTCCATGCAATGCGGCATAGTCTGGCGCATATTACAGCTGCAGCAGTACAGAAACTGTGGCCTGAGGCAAAATTTGGTGTCGGTCCTGTGGTTGAAAATGGATTCTATTATGATATCGATTTGGGTGAGCGCAAGATCAGCGAAGCGAATTTTGCCAAGATCGAGAAGATCATGCGTAGCATCATCGAGTACGGCGATGACTTCGAACGATTCGAGATGCCAGTTGATCAGGCTATCTCGTGGGCTCAGGAAAACCACCAGCCATACAAAGAAGAACTACTCAATGACCTCAAGCGTTCCGGTACGACTGTGGCGAAAGATCTCGACATCAATGAGCTAGGCCTTGCAGCGGAGGGCGACGCAGCAATTGAACAAGTCTCATTCTACAAAAATGGGAATTTTGTTGATCTGTGTCGAGGCCCGCATGTCGCGAACACCAAAGACGTGGGTGCGTTTAAACTGATGCGCGTGGCTGGAGCCTATTGGCGTGGCAAAGAAACCAATCCGCAGATGCAACGACTCTATGGAGTGGCGTTTGCGACTCAAGAGGAGCTTGATGCGTATTTAGAGCGTCTTGAACAAGCGAAACTGCGTGATCATCGGAAACTTGGCAAGGAACTGGATCTCTATACGATGTCTCCGCTTGTCGGGGCGGGACTGCCGATGTTTACGCCACGAGGTACCATACTGCGTGAAGTACTTGCGAAGTATTCCAATCAACTCCGTGAAGCTCGAGGGTTTCAGAAGGTCTGGACGCCAAATATCACCAAAACAGCACTCTATGAGACCTCTGGCCACTGGGCAAAGTTTGGAGATGAGCTTTTCTTGGTAACGAGCCAAGAGACGGATGACGAAATGGCACTCAAGCCAATGAACTGCCCGCATCATACGCAGATTTTCGCATCTCAGCCACGGAGTTATCGAGATATGCCTGTGCGATATCTTGAGACAACGACTGATTACCGCGACGAAAAGACAGGAGAACTTGGCGGGTTGAATCGTGTTCGCTCACTGACACAGGATGATAGTCATATATTTTGTCGAAATGACCAGATCGAGGACGAAATCGATGGCCTACTCGCAAGCGTACGTGAACTTTACGGGACGATTGGGATGAAACTGCGTGTTCGGCTCAGCTATCGAGATGATAGTGATGGCTATCTCGGCGATGAGAAGCTTTGGATATCAGCACAAGAGCAGCTAAAAAATGCTGTTATCAAAAACGAGCTTAACTATTTTGAGCAAGAGGGTGAAGCAGCCTTTTACGGACCAAAAATTGATTTCATGGCAACCGATGCAATTGGGCGTGAGCACCAGCTTGCTACAGCACAGCTTGATTTTGTCCAGCCGGGGCGGTTTGGGCTTGAGTATAAGGATGCTGAAAGCAGTGCTCAAACACCAGTGATGATCCATTGCGCGCTGCTTGGTTCGATTGAGCGGTTCTTGAGCGTCTTTATTGAGCATACGGCCGGTTGGTTTCCACTTTGGGCGGCGCCAGAGCAGGTACGTATTCTAACGATTAATGATACGGTACTTGAGTATGTTGAGGAGATTGAAGCAGTGCTTCGTGAAACGGTACTGATGAAACCGGTGAAGTATAACGAACTTCGCTTTACGCGTGATGACCGTAACGAAAGTCTTGGTAAGAAAATTCGCGAAGCGACTGCCTGGAAGATCCCGGTACAGCTGATTGTCGGGCCAAAAGATAAAGAAGTACGAGAAGTGAGTGTGCGTACACGAGGCGGCGAGGAAAAGGTGGTGCTTGAGAATCTTGGTGATTACTTGAAGGGACTATAGTCTTGAGTGAGCTACCCGAAGAGACAAAGCAACTTCGCCAACGGGTGTACGCGTTGATGGCTGAACTTCCAGCTGATAAAGTAACAACGTATGGTGACTTGGCAGCTATGGCGGGGAGCCCGCGAGCGGCTCGGATTGTGGGTGGCATTGCGCACACCGGCCCTGAGGAGCTGCCGTGGTATCGGTTGGTAAATGCTCAAGGAGGCCTCGCAATTGGATTTCCAGGCGGGCAGGACGTGCAGCGTCAACTTCTTGCTCAAGATGGTATTGAGGTTGATGAGCAATGGCATATTAAGGATTTTGGAGAACGACGATGGCGGCTAGAGTGGACCGAGTCGAACCTCCGCTTGTTGTAATTATCGGGCCAACCGCCAGCGGCAAGACGGCGCTGGCGATTCGCTTGGCGCGACAATGGAACGGTGAGATCATTTGTGCCGATAGTCGGACGATATATAAAGGCATGGATATAGGTACTGCTAAGCCAACACTCGAAGAGCGGGAGGGGATTCCGCACTGGGGACTTGACCTTGTTGAGCCGGGTGCGCCATTTTCTGCAGCCGATTTTCAGATGTATGCTCGTCAAAAGATCGCCGAGATTCGTGCTCGCGGACATGTGCCATTTTTAGTCGGGGGTACTGGTCTCTACATTGATGCGATTTTGTTTGAGTATGTTTTCGGGCGAGCTAGTGACGGCACTATGCGTCAGTGGCTTGAAAAGCAATCGATTGCCGGATTACATGAATATTGTAATAAACACAATATATTATTACCACGTAATGATCAGAATAAGCGGTATATTATACGTGCGATCGAACAAAACGGTATTAACAAACAGAGAAATAGTGTGCCATTAAGCAAAAGCATTACTGTTGGTATTGCAACAAACAGACAAGAACTACGAACAAGAATTGAAGCACGTTCTGAACAATTATTTCACGATGGTGTTGTGGATGAAGCAATATTATTGGGCAAAAAATATGGCTGGAAAAGCGAAGCTATGACCGGAAATATCTACCCGCTCGTCCATATGTATCTAGAAGGCGGACTTTCGCTTGCGGAATTTAAGGATAAATTTACAACGATTGACTGGAAACTCGCAAAGCGTCAGTTGACATGGTTCAGGCGAAATCCGCATGTTGTCTGGGGTGGGCGAGACGAACTTGAACACTATGTATCCGATCAACTCGCACTTATGGATCGTTCATGGTATGATGAGAACAAGAAAGTTAACGAAGTTAGAGTAGATGATTGATACATTATTTGGTTCAAAAACACGAGTAAAATTGCTTCATCTTTTTTTGAATAATCCAGGGAAATCATTTTATGTTCGTGAGATTACTCGCCTGATTGACGAGCAAATCAACTCGGTGCGTCGTGAGCTCTCCAATATGATGTCGGTCGGTATTATTACGAGTGAAACGAACGACAATAAGCTTTTTTATGAAGTGAATCAACGATATGAGCATTTTGTACCGTTACGCGCGATTTTTGCTGATGAGAAGATCGAGGCTACTCAGCTCGCTGCCGAGAGCGAGTCTTCGTGGCACGAGGCTTTTATTCGTTTGAGCGGTGTGCGCCTCTTACTACTTTCTGGTATGTTAGTAAAGGGGTCGTCGAGTGCGGTTGATATACTCATTGTTGGCGATGTGCCTACTGCTAAAGTTAAAAAGATGATGAAAGTCGTTGAAAAGGCAGAGGGGCGCGAGCTCAACTATAGTATATTGAGTTATGATGAGTTTTATTACCGTTTGAGCGTCCGTGATCGATTTATTACCGAGATACTGAACGGCAAGTATAGCGTACTTGTCGATGCCGATAATGTGCTTAAGACCCAGAAATAGGAGGAATTATGTTGGATATTGAATATAAAGGAGGGAATGCAATTGTTCTCTCGACCAAAAAAACGGAAGTTGTTATTGATCCGAATGTAGCATTGTTGGGCTTGAAGCCGCTTCAGGTGGCAGATAAAGTAGAGCTTGCTACCGAGGCTCGACTTGCTTCAGGGGTTGAGAGTGTGAAAATTGCGATTGAAAGTCCCGGTGACTACGAGGTCGGTGATTTTTCGATTCATGGCGTTGCTGCGCGTCGTCATATCGACACCGAAGGGAGTAAGAGTACGATCTACCGCATTGAGGTAGGCGATATCGTACTTGGGGTGCTTGGCAATATAGATCCGAGTCTCACGGAGGATCAGCAGGAGGAGATTGGAGTGATTGACATTCTCGTACTGCCGATTGGTGGGGGCGGTTATACGCTTGATGCAGCATCTGCCGTAACGCTTGTTCGCCAGCTTGAGCCAAAGGCGGTGATTCCGGTGCATTATGCGGACGACCATGTAAAATACGAGGTACCGCAAGATGTACTCGAGACGTTTACGAAAGAACTCTCGGCACCGGTCGAAGATACTGGGGCAAAGTATAAACTGAAGACTGCTGCAAGCTTACCGCAGGCACTGACAGTTATAAAACTCGACCGAAGCTAGATGAGCCTGATAGCGTTTATGTAGATGTGTCTACGTAATCGCGCTGCCATGGGGATAGTCTGCTTGTACTCTGTGAATACTGTACTATCCCTTAAAGGTCGGTTGCAAGGTAGTGAAAGAGTAGTTTTACTAAAATAACCTCCGTTAACGGAGGTTATTTTAGTAAAACGGTATGGCTTGTTATTTTGCTTCAACGACTGCTTTGCCGCTCGTTGGCAGGATGCCTTTTTTCTTGAGCGTGCGGATTGCGTGCGTACTAAGGGTCATGGTGACTTTTTGGCCATCAACTACAAAAGTTTTCTTTTGGAGGTTTGGCTTAAAGACACGTTTTGTGCGACGCAAAGAAAAGCTGACGTTGTTGCCAAACTGCTTGCCTTTACCGGTGAGTTCACATCGTGCTGCCATTCGTATATTTCCACTTATTTTTTACAAACTCTTGTCAGTATACCGAATTTATTTGTATACGTCAAGGGGAGGGGTGCTGTATAATAGAGAAAGTAATGATTGATATACAAACAATTTTTGTTGCGCTTGTCACAATTTTAATCTCGATGACACTCCATGAAGCAATGCACGGCTTTATGGCCTATTGGCTGGGCGATGATACAGCGAAGCGTGAGGGTCGCTTAACGCTCAACCCTATTCACCATATTGATCCGTTCTTGACGATCCTTTTGCCTGTCATGCTGGCGATTGTGGGTGCTCCTATTTTTGGTGGTGCCAAGCCGGTACCGTTCAATCCGAATCGAGTCCGGTATGAAGAGTGGGGAGCTGCTCTTGTGGCGCTCGCCGGTCCACTTACAAACCTTTTGCTTGCGTTTCTTACCTTTGCCGTATACGCAGCTCTGCGGCCGGCGGGTGGCGTGCTTGAGCAGATACTTTTTACTGCAGTGAGTGTTAATCTCGGCTTCTTCATTTTTAACATGATTCCTATTCCGCCACTTGATGGGTCGCGTGTTTTGTACGCACTTGCTCCTGATTTTATTCGCCGCGGTATGGAGGTGATTGAGCGATATGGTATTATTCTAGTATTCGTCGTTGTGATGGCAGCAAGCCCTCTTATCAGCAAGGTTATGGTTGGGGGCATACAGTTTTTCGTTGTACTCTTTAGCCATGTCTTTGGACTGGCGTAGTAAAGAGCGCTAGTGCTATAATAAAAGAGTCCCAGAGCCGCCATGGCGTGTATGATTTTCCTAACATCATACGATACGGGAGTCCAAATGATTCATTTCTGTGGAAGTGTTTTGAGGACACCCACCTTGCATTTACGCGGGGAATATCAAGCGTTATGAGCCATACTCTGGGGCACTTTGTTATTTCGGGATGTGGCGCAGGTGGTAGCGCGCACCGCTGGGGGTGGTGAGGCCGCTGGTTCAAGTCCAGTCATCCCGACCAGATAGGTGAAAATTAAATTATGAAACAACGAGTATCAGTACGAGTAATTGCACGAAAAGACGATAGTGTCTTAGTACTCCGCCGTGTAAGTGGCCGACAGAGTATCATTGGTCAATATGAGTTACCGGGTGGTAAACTTGGGTATAATGAGCAGCCTGAGGATGCTGTTCGTCGGTTTATGCGCGAGGATGCGGGACTTACGGTGCAAACAGCTCATCTGTTTGATGTGGTTACCTATGTAGACTATGATGATAGTAATCTTCAATACATCGTAATTGTCTACATGGTTGACTGCACAGATGCGACTGGCGATATATCATTGAGTCAGAAGTACAGCGAGTATGTATGGCAAAACCAGGAAAAAATACAACAATTACCGCTCACTGATTTGACAACTTTATTGTTGGGTATTATACAACAAGATATAGTTACAGATAAAACAAGAAATATCATTGAAAACAACGATGATAAAATAACTACAAAATCTAAGATTATTATTTACACCGATGGAGGTTCGAGGGGTAATCCTGGGCCGTCAGCGGCTGGTTTTGTGATGCTTGATGCAAACCATCAGATACTTGATCAGGGTGGAGAATATCTAGGTATTACTACTAATAATCAGGCGGAGTATCATGGTGTACGTCTTGGGCTTGAAAAAGCATTGGCTGCTGGGTACAGGTCGGTGGACTTCTATATTGATAGTATGCTTGTTGTTAATCAGATGAACGGTCTTTATAAGATCAAGAATCGCGAGCTATGGCCTATTCATGAAAAGATCCGTTTACTGATGACGCGGTTCGATACGGTTACTTTCACGCATGTGCTGCGTGAAAGTAACCAACTGGCAGATAATATGGTCAATCGTACCCTTGATGAACATCAGCGAAAAAGTACTGAGAGTTTGCTATAATCAAGAAGGCAGTTTATTAGACGATCGCTGGCGTTTTAACGCGAGAGGAAAGTCCGGGCAGCGTAGGGTATGACAGTCGCTAACGGCGACCGGAGGAAACTCTAGGGAAAGTGCCACAGAAACGAAACTACCTCTTCGGAGGAAAAGGTGAAACGAGTGAGGTAAGAGCTCACAGTAATCTATGGTGACATAGATTGGCGGTAAACCCTGTTAGCTGCAAGGAGGTTCTGCAAAAGAGTGACCCGCTCGCAGGCCGATACCCGCTTGACTTTGTTGGCAACAGCAAGGCTAGATAGATGATCGTCCACGACAGAACCCGGCTTATCGATAGACTGCCAACAAAATACCTCGCATAATGCGAGGTATTTTGTGTACAAGAGAGCTCTTGTGCTATTTGCTTGCGCTTTTAACAACTTCGGCAAATGCTTTTGGTTCGTTCACAGCTAGTTCGGCGAGAACTTTACGATCAAGCTCGATGCCGGCTTTTTTCATACCAGCGATTAATTTGGCATAGGTTGTGCCATTTTCGCGGGCGGCAGCATTGATGCGAGTGATCCAGAGCCCACGGAGGTCGCGTTTTTTATTGCGACGATCGCGGTAGGCATACTGGAGCGCACGGATAACTGCTTGCTTAGCAAGACGGAATGACCGTGTGCGGTTATGCTGCATGCCTTTAGCAGCTTTAAGAATCTTTTTGTGCTTAGCGCGTGCAGCGACGCCTCGTTTTACTCGCATAATTAAACTCCTAGTGCTCGTTTAACGTTTTTAGCCATGCTACCGGTAACGGTTGCGCTAGTATTGATAGCGCGTTTGCGGCTTTTACTTTTTTTGGCTAGCAAGTGGGTGCCGAATGCACGTCGGCGCGTTAGCTTGCCGGTGCTGGTCAGCTTGATTCGCTTTGCAGTACCTTTATGGGTCTTGAGCTTTGGCATTATTTACTCCTTACTACTATACTCAGATTACGTCCTGCCATCTGGGGTTTTTGTTCCAGGATAGCGTCATCTTCAAGGAGAGCGATAATTTTTTCAATCATTTCGTAGCCAAGTTCTTTGTGGGCCATCTCGCGTCCGCGGTAGAAGATCTGGATACGGACTTTATTACCGTCTGCCAAAAATCCTCGGATTTTGCGGAGCTTAATGTCAAGATCGCCTTGGCCGATCTTTAGGCCGAATCGCATTTACTTAAGTTCGCCTTGTTTATTGCTTTTACGATTCTTTTGTTGCTCTTTCATCTTTTGATACTGGTATTTACCCCAGTCGACGATTTTTGCAACCGGTGGGTCGGCGTTGGGTGAAATCTCAACGAGATCAACACCTGCTTCCTCGGCGAGCTTCAAAGCTTCACTACGCGAAAGAATGCCGAGCTGCTCGCCGCTTGCTCCGACAACACGAAGTTGTTGAGCGCGGATAGCATCGTTTATACGGATTGATTGAGTGGCTATCGTGGTCTCCTTTTGACGTACGATTAATTTTGAGCGTTACTCGCAGACTATCATAGCAGATAATTATAGAGAGGACAAGAGGTGGGGTGCTATTCAGCAGAGAAATGGCGATACTGTAGCGCCTCTCCTATGTGTGTCTGAAGAATTCTTGGTGTATTTTCGAGGTCAGCAATTGTCTGAGCGACTTTGATGACTTTAAAGTATGCGCGAGTGCTGAGGTTGAGTTTCGTAGCGGCTTGTTCAAGAAAATGCTTGGCTGTTGGATCGAGCTTAATAAAACGTGCGATATCTTGACTCGTGAGGGCACTGTTGTATTTTGTACTAGATCTATACCTTAAAGCTTGCGCTTTTTGCGCCTTTTCAATTGATTTGAGTGCAGTGCTATGTTGTTTTTTTGACTCTTCTCTCTGTTCAAGAAGTTTTGTACTATCGGTTCTTATGATAGTCATTGTCATGTCAATTCGATCGAGTAAAGGACCCGACAAACGCTTCTGGTAATTAATTACTTGCGTGGGTGCACACTGACATGCTCTTGTCGTATCTCCGTAATAGCCACAAGGGCAAGGATTCATCGTCGCAACAAGCATAAAGTCAGCAGGATAGGTAATACGACCATTAGCCCGAGCGAGTGAGATTGTGTGGTCTTCGAGTGGCTGACGCAATGTTTCAAGAGTTGATCTGGCATACTCTGGAATTTCATCAAGAAACAAAACGCCAAGATGGGCGAGGCTAATCTCACCTGGTTTTGGGCGTGTACCTCCACCGGTAATTGCAATGCGGCTTGAAGTGTGATGAGGTGACCGAAAGGGTCGCTGCGAAATAATATCACTGTCGGCTTCTCCGGCAATACTATGAAGCTTAGTGACAGCTATCTGCTCATCGAGAGTTAGTGAGGGTAGAAGGCTAAGGATTGTTTTGGCAAGAAGAGTTTTACCTGCTCCCGGTGACCCGTTCATAAGAATGTTGTGCCGTCCTGCCGTCGCTATTACTATGGCGCGCTTAGCTGTTTCTTGGCCATAAATATCATCGAGAACTGGGTAGCTGGCGGGAAGTTGTCGTATATCTAGAGATTGCTTGTCGGAAGAGGGCTGTAGGATTTGTTCTCGTTTGAGATGAAGGAAGAGCTCTTTCAGAGAGGTGACACCAATGATGGTAATACCGGTAATAAGGTGAGCCTGTTGGGTATTAGCTATAGGGAGGTAGACAGTAGTGTATCCAGCTGCTCGCGCTGCTTCGACAATATTGATTGAGCCCTTGATCGGCCGAAGTGATCCATCAAGTGCGAGTTCACCAGCAAAAATCGCACCGTTAATTTCGTGTTGACGAAGCTGGCCACTCTGCGCCAATATCGCGACAGCAATAGGAAGGTCGAAATGAGCACCATCCTTAGGGAGCTCCGCCGGAGCAAGGTTAATAGTCAGCTTTTGCTTGGGAAATTCAAGGAGGGAATTACTAATTGCACTGCGAACTCGCTCCTTCGCTTCGTCTATCGCTTTATTACCCATCCCGACGATCTGGACACTTGGGAGGCCAGTTTTACCATCACACTCAACCTCTATGAGTGAGGCATCGAATCCTATAGGGGCAACTGAAGTGACGTGCGCAACCATTTTCATGACCATTTAAGCATGAGTACTGTATGAGGGCAATATATGGTACAATAATAGGAGACGTGGGGCTGATTTAGCTTTAGACGGAAGGACATTAACATGCTATTTTGCAAGTCGACCATACGCGTAACGTATATTTTTAATTGCAACTTTTGCTAACAAAGCAAAAGCATTTGTCGCATCTTTGATGCCTCGACAAACTGCTTTTGCATACGCTGCCTAATCGCGCGTTCATCTTCTGCTAGCAGGTGACATAGCGGCAGGGGGTGTTATATTCATGTCACTTACTTGTTTTATGCGCAGTGGCGTAAAATCAAGGACATTTTTCCACGCGACATCCAGAGCTATTTTTGTTTGTTTTTGAAGCTTTCTGGACGCCGTAATAATATAAGACAAACTATACTTGTAGACGAATAGCAGGTTACCTTTCGGACCGGGGGGCAGTTCCCCGCAGCTCCACCACGTATGAAACAAGAGCCCTTGATTTGTAGAGGGCTTTTCTATTTGGATTGCTTATTATAGGAGCTGTAGTGGGTAATAAAAAACAACCACCTGCGAGTAGTGGTTGTTTTATTGTGGAGTTTTAGAATCTTGTTTATTTTTGGCCTCTGTATAATTTTTTTATTCAGAAGCTACCCCTATAATATGACGCCAAAGCGCTTGTGTCAACATGTTTATGTTCTTTTTTTAGGTAAAAAATACCACGTAGGAAAGATGCTATATATGTAGCGGTAGTTCGGCTTGGCGGGCGCTATTTTGTGGATGGGTATGTGTAGATGTATAATATTAGATAACCTAGATGGGGGATCGTGTATGGTTGTACCAAGTGCCGGTAAAGACAATGAAACACTTGAACAGGACGCTCGTAACGAATCGTTGCATTATCATGAGCCGACATCTCAGCACCGATATGTCTTTTTGGTTCGTCTAAGTAGGCGTATGGGTACGGTTGCGACGCGCTCCTTTATGGAGCTTCGCGATTTTTTGCAACGCGAAATCGTCGTTAACCCACCCGATTCTCGAACGGCAGGAATCCCACGTGTGACATTGCAGCGACCTGCTTCTAAGTCTGAAACGACCGTCAACGATGAGGAGCCTAAGTTGGAGGAGGTGGTGCGAAGGTCGAGTGAGGTGCTTGCTCGTGCAAATACAGTTTTCCCATTGACAATATTTCCGGATACTGTTGTTGTCGATAGGACGAAAGTGACTATTATACGAAGAGACTTTTTTTGGTCGTCTGATACGATTAGTTTTCGAATTGAAGATGTTCTCAACGTATCGGCTACAGTAGGACCGTTTTTTGGATCGTTGACTATCGCAAGTCGTGTGATGAGCACAACCGACCATTTTCAGATTAGACATCTATGGAGGAGCGATGCGGTGAGGCTGAAGCATCTTATTCAGGGGTATGTAATTGCGCAGCATAATCGTATTGACATCGCTGAGCTTCCTCGTGAAGAATTGATTGAAACTTTAACAAGTCTTGGTCATGAATAGTATATTGTTGATTTTATAACTACATTAATATCATAGTTCTTATTACAACTATATATCTGTTAAATACTATGTTGTTATTATGACATGTAATATAAACAGCGATAATATTGACATAAGCGTCATGGCGTGATAATATGAATACAAGCTTTTAGAAAAACAAAAAAGCAAACAAAACACATTAACAATTCAATCTTACGGAACACGGTTTTGACCGAAACCCGATAGCGGCAATCGCTGCACCATAATTAATATGAGTATATGCCTGGTTCATAAGGGCATTGCACCTTTCTTTATATAAAAACACTCTAAAATTATGCAGCTTGATGGCGCTATCGATGCTCCGTCAAACGGTAACGTAAGACGTAGAGCGCCTGGTACAAGTACCATTGCATCTAGTTTATCCATAGTATTATGTCTGAATACTATTGACTCTACTAGGTGCAATGTGGAACGGATCAGATGCGACATGCTCCCTTATAGGGAGCGGTCAGATAGCCTACAGCGGTGAGCTCTCATTGATACACGCGCCCATTATTTATTTCTAGCGGCGGATGTAGTTATCATTTGAGGCATGGCTTACCGCTTTGGCTCCTTTTTAGTTTATGAGTATACTGGAGAATATGTTAGGGAAGATTCTTGTAGCAATTGCTGTGCTATCGGGCACAGGATTAGGGCTACTCATTAGCATGACTACACCGGCTTCGGCTGGTGCTTTTGGCGTTCTTTGTGTTTTTCTGCTGGTCTACCTTTTACTCGTCTCTCTTGGTACATTTGCTCTCTATGGACTTTCACGTTGCATTGCTGCTGTAATGCGGGTAGTGGCGTCAGCGCGTCCGCTTGAGCGGCTCTCACTACAGCATGCATACTATTATGCGACAGTACTCGCTATTGCGCCCGTTGTACTTGTGAGTATTGCTTCGGTTGGGGCTGTTGGTCTACCTGAAATAGGTCTTGTCCTCGCTTTTGAATTGATTGGGTGCGTGTATATTACAAAAAGACTTCCAGGATAATCGTTTTGTAAAACGATTATGGTATAATTACAGATATGAATCCGGAACTTCCTTCGCCGCAGAGTGCTCCCGAGCAGATGCCTCCTCAACTTCCTCAGCCGGGAGAGTTTGATACTGGTCAGTACGCGGAGCGGGTAGGTGAACAGACGCCGGAACGTGAACAATATATGCAGGGAGTTGATCGAGCCTCACAACCTGCACCTCCTCCTATTGCAGCGGCTCCAATGTCTGTCGTTGTGCCCGTTCCAAGCATGGCGCCTGTGCAGGACGATACGGCAATGCCTACGGTCGCGAACGATGACGACCTTATAGAAAAAGAGTGGGTTGATAAAGCAAAGAAAATTATTGCGGATACACGTGACGACCCCTATCGTCGTGAGAGGGAAGTGAATCGTCTTCAGGTGGATTATCTAAAGAAGCGCTACGGCAAGGAGCTCGGCACAGCCGACTAAAGGTATGACTGCAGGCGTCTTAATATTCATCTTTTTGGCAGTGACAATCGGTGCTACTCTTATTTTCTTAGTATTTACACAGTATAAGAAGACGCTACGTGAAGCAAAGAACTATGAGCGTGGCCTCAAGATGGTGCCAATGTTTATCCACTTACCGCCATCAAGTGACGACTTAGAGAAGGGCGGACGTGATGAGCGTGATGTGACCGAAGAGGTCTTGTCGCAAGCACAGGTGATGTATAACATTATTTCAAGCACAGCTACGAAAGGATTCAAGAATAGAATTTACGGACAGCGGCATATTTCTTTTGAAATTGTTGCCAAAGGTGGACTTGTTCATTACTATGCGGTAGTTCCGGTCGTTCTTGTGGATGTGATTCGTCAAGCGATTGCTGCGGCGTACCCATCGGCGCGTCTTGAAGAAGTGAGTGAGCATAATATTTTCAGTCAAGCCGGCAAGATGAGTGGAGTGATTGGTGGAGAGTTTGCACTTAAAAAGAAGTTCGTTTATCCAATTGCAACGTACCAAGATACTAAGCGTGATGCTATGCGTGCACTTCTTAACGCGTTGTCGGCCGCTAATCGTGAAGATGGTGTGGCGATTCAGTTTATGGTCCGGCCGGCAAATGAGGGATGGGTACGTGCCTCAGTCGATGCGGCAAAGAAAATCAAAGATGACAAAGGCAAGGCAAAGGGCATAGGAGTAAGTGGGGCCAAGGGTATGGCTGAGCTTCTCTGGAAGCCGCCTGAGGCATCTGATGACAAAAGACCAGAAGATCGTCAGCTGACATCTCTTGAGGAAGAGACTGTTAAGGCAATTGAGGAAAAGACACGATATCCTGCGTATGAGGTGTTGGTTCGTGTCGTCGTCTCTTCGAATACGACAGAACATTCTCAGGGGCTTTTGAAAAATATTGTCGCAGCTTTTGCACTGTTTGATTCGCCAAGCAATAATGGCTTTAAGTTTAATATTACGCGTGATGTTGAGGAGCTCGTGACAGCGTTTATCTTTCGTTTCTTTCCTCAGTCGGTTAATTACAATATCCTGAACAGTATTGAGCTCGCAACAATTTTTCATCTTCCTGAGCAGAATAGTATACCTACCTCTAAGGTTCAGCGTCAGATGAATAAACAAGTTGATGGTCCGACGGATTTGATGGAGCAGGGATTGTTACTTGGCATTAATGAGTTTCGTGGTGTGAAGAAAGAGATTCGTTTGAGCGATAATGATCGCCGCCGACATACCTATATGATTGGGCAGACGGGTGTTGGTAAGTCGGGCTTTATTTCTAACTTGGCATACCAAGATATGCATAGCGGCAAGGGGTTTGCGCTTATCGATCCGCATGGTGATTTAGTAGAGGATATGCTTGCCAATGTACCGAAAGATCGTGTTGAAGATGTTATTTATTTTAATCCAAGCGATCTTGATAACCCGATAGGTCTTAACCTCTTTGAATGGGAAACAGAGGATCAGAAAGACTTTCTTGTACAAGAGTCGATTAATATGCTCTATAGCCTGTACGATCCGGGTCACACGGGTATTGTAGGGCCACGTATGGAGCATATCTTCCGCAACTGTGCGCTGCTGCTCATGTCGGATCCGGCCGGAGGTACGTTTATTGATATTCCAAAACTTCTCGTTGATAACGATTTCATGAAGTCAAAACTAAAGTATGTAACTGACCGTAACGTGCTTGATTTTTGGACAAAGGAATATCCGGCATCACAGCGTTCAAATGAATCTGGCGAAGTGACAAGTTGGGTTGTCAGTAAGTTTGGTCCGTTTCTTAGCAATACCATGATGCGTAACATCATGGGTCAGACAAAAAGTGGCTTTAGCATCCGTGATGTAATGGATAACGAGAAAATCTTGCTAGTGAATCTGTCAAAAGGAAAAATGGGCGAGCTTAACTCGAAACTAATTGGTATGATTTTTGTGATGAAGTTTCAAGCGGCAGCGATGGCTCGTGCCGATATGGCAGAAGACGATCGTAAAGATTTCTGTCTGTTTGTGGATGAGTTCCAGAACTTTGCAACAGAGAGCTTTGAATCAATCTTGTCTGAGGCGCGTAAATATCGTCTGAATCTGGTGCTTGGTAATCAGTTCATGACGCAGCTGACTGATAAGATTCGTGAGGCTATTATTGGCAACGTCGGTACGGTTATTAGTGGTCGTATTGGCGTGACGGATGCCGAACTTATGGTGAAGAAATACCAGCCTGTGTTTGATGCCGAGGATCTAACGAAACTGCCGAATTATCAATTCGTTGCGTCGGTGATGATTAACGGCATGCCGTCGGCACCGTTTAGTATGGCTGGTATTCCGCCAATGGCACGGAAGAATCCGCAGCTCGCTGATGCAATGAAGCGCCTTTCAGGGGCAAAGTATGGATTTGAGCGTGCGATTGTTGAGAAAGAGATATTTGCTCGTTTGGAGCCACCGAAGCCAAAGCCAACTTCGGCTCTGAGTGCTGGTAATAATAAGCCGACAGGAAGGCCTGGAGCGCCCGCGTCTGGGCGTGCTGGATCGTTTCTTGATGATTGGCTTGCTAAACGGCAGAAACAGCAGGCAGGACCGTCAACACGGCCAGCAGGTTCATTGAACCCTCCGACGCCTGTAAGCTCGTCAGTACCTCAACCGCCTGTGATGCAGCAGCCATTTGTGCCGCAAACTCCACCACAAACTCAACAAGCGTCGACGCCAGTTGCCTCGGCGTATCCACAGCCTGTGGTGATGCCGAGTACACCTTCACCTCAGGCGATGGCTACTAATGGAGGGCAGCAGATGACAGATAGTGGCCCTATAGTCCCCTCTACTGCGATAACTCAGGGAGATGTGGCTTGGCAGCAGCCATCTGCACCATTGCCATATGTCTCGCAGCCACAATCTTCTTCACCTATGCCACTGGATGACCCGTCGACAGTATCGCAGTCACAGCAACAGTCGAATGGGTCAGTGGCCATTGATGGCGGACAGTCTCAAGGTGACCCAAAGGAAGTTTCGGTAAGTCTCCGGTAGTGCTCCGCAATATAGCTTGTGGTTAGGTATAAGAGGGATCTTTTGGGTTATGGACGTCTACGGCCGCCAGCAAGAATCTTGAAATAGTCGTAGAGCATTCCAATAAACCAGCCGATAATAAAAGCGAGGATAATTTCAAATCCCGATAGACGAAACCCGATATACTTAGCTAGTAAGTAGACAGCGGTGACCGATATAAAGGCGGCGATACTTGCTCCCAGAAGCGCATTCGGACGAGCGATGGTTGCTGCCGACCAGTCACTAATTGATTCGATAGTGCGGTGATGAATGAACTTACTGAATGTCTTCTCTGAAGGTGAAAGATCGTCCTGGATGCCATCCATTTGTTTTTTAAAACTGACCTCACGGTCATGCTTACTGAGTAGGTAGGAGCGACGCTTGCCGAGAGGCTTCTTTGCTTCAGGATCTTTTGTTTCGATAGCTGCTTCTTGAGAGGCTTTCTCTTGGAGGGCTGCTACTGTTTCTTCACGATCTCGGCGTGATGCTTCTGGCGGACGGCTCTTCTCCTCGGCTGCCTTTCGGAGGACATCACGGCGTTCCGATGCGATGCGATGGAGCTCTTGTTGGTCAAGCGGCCGTTCTACGATATGTATGCGTCCTGAGTCGGTCTTTTCTTTGCTATGGTGGCGACTCATGACTATATTGCTCCCGTGTTGATATTATGGCGAATGAGGCGAATCTCTTTTTTTAACTGACGTGTGCGAAGATAGAAGTATGTTGCTATCACCAAGATGGCTATACCAAGGCTCAATCCAATCACTGGCCCAACAGGAGGTAAGGAGGCGAAGAGTGTCTCGGCAATTTTTGTTGGCGGGCAGTCAAGCCCAACGCGCGCGGTATTGCCGAATGATGTCGAAAGGATGCAATCGTATGAGTTGCCATCACTGGTACCTGTGGGAGTGGCTGGTATTGGCGACATAATACGCAGAGCGAATGTTCGTTTTTCAGCGGTGCGCGGTTTAAGGCTGATAATTCCCCAGGAAAGTGTTTTGTGTGCTTTATCAAATACACCGCCCCCCTGATCCGCAAGCGTGGCATATTGAAGCGCATCACCGATGGGAAGCATCAAGGGCGTCTGAACGGTTGTTTCTCCCGTATTCTCTACCTGGATAGTATAGGCAAGTGTATTGAACGGCTCAACAGTCCCTTGTGTAGCGTCTGACCCTGTCTGTAGATTTGTAACCGAGAGAGACTTGGTAAGGGGTAAGGTTGCAACTGAGGTGTCGGCAGTAACTGTACTTGGGTATCCTTCTGTGGCTAAGTTTGCGTTGGCTTTGATAATTGCAAACCACCCTAGGCGAGCTGAAGTACCAATCCAGCTATCGTATTGTGTGCCAGACTGCTGTTTCGTTGGACTTGTGTCAGCAAGGCTAAGAGGGCTGATGTAGCGTATGCCAGTACTGCCACTGCTACTTTTGTAGTTGAATCGGGTTTCGCCCTGTTCGTTACCGTACTGACTAAGACGATGTGTCGCATAGATACTGTCGCTCGATGTAATCGTACCTTTATGACTAGACGCTATTTCCTCTCGCGTAACTCCAAGGGCGGTATAGATATCTCGAATATCATCAGTATTATTGTCGTACCGTGCCAAAAGGTCATCGAGATCTCGTACGCCACCTCTAATTAGGTCTTGCTCACTTGATGCGTTCGCTGATTCTGGTGGCGAAAAGATTGCAAATGATTGTACGACAAGAGTAAGAACGACGAATACAATAGTAATACGTCGGGTCAGCTCTTCGCTACGAAGGCGATTTGCATAAAACCCGATTTGTGTAATGAGAGATGGGCTAAATGATAAGTTTGATACTATTTTTCTAAACATGTTTGTCTTCTAAAAGGAAACCCCTTACACTATAGATTAGCATAAGAATTGTGTTCAGGGCAAGCGCTTGAGCGAATACTATCTTTTGGGTATAATGGAAGAAATGTAAATAGCCGCGCGGCATGAACAGTGAGGGAATAATGGCCAAAAAGACAGACAATGGCTCATATGATGGGTCGCAAATCCAAGTGCTCGAGGGACTTGAGCCAGTTCGCAAGCGACCGGGAATGTATATCGGGAGCACCGGGTTTGACGGGGTTCATCATCTTATCAAAGAAATTGCAGATAACTCAATCGACGAGGCTATTGCAGGGTATGCGAGTCGTGTTGACGTAGTGCTTCGTGCGGACGGAGGGGTTACGGTGATCGATGACGGTCGTGGTATCCCTGTCGACAAGCACGCTAAAACTGGACTGAGTACTCTTGAGACTGTTCTGACGGTACTTCACGCTGGTGGTAAGTTTGGTGGCGGTGGCTACAAAGTGTCATCGGGTCTTCATGGTGTTGGTTCAAGTGTTGTTAATGCGCTTTCGACTAAGATGATCGCCGAGGTAGTTCAGAAAGGTGAGCTTCATAGGATTGAGTTTGCACAAGGTGCAACAACGATGCCTCTTAAGAAGATGGGTAAGACTGACCGACCAACCGGCACGAGTATTACGTTTTATCCAGACCCAACAATTTTCAAAGAGACGGTTACGTTTGATTATAAGTGGGTTGTTGATTACCTCCGCCACCAGGCATACCTTACTAAGGGCATCTACGTGTCCGTTTATGATGAACGTACAGAAGACCGTGTAGCGTTTTACTTTGAAGGCGGCATCCAGAGCTATGTAAAACATCTTAATATTGGGAAAGATGTTTTGGGTGATTCGGTCTTCTATGTCGAGAAGCAGGTTGAAGACTCTGGTGTTGAGGTTGCTATTCAGTATAACGATACCTACACCGAATTAGTGAAGCCATTTGCGAATAACGTACTTACTCCTGATGGCGGTACGCATGTTGTCGGTTTTCGCTCAGCACTAACCCGTGTCATTAATGACTACGCACGTAAGAATAGCTTACTAAAAGAAAAAGAAGATAACCTGACGGGAGATGATATCCGCGAGGGGTTGACGGCAATTATTCTGGTGAAGCTCCCAGATCCTCAGTTTGAGGGTCAGACAAAGAATAAGCTTGGCAATCCCGAGGTGCGACGCTATGTCGAGCAGGTGATGAATGAATACTTTAGCTATTATCTTGAAGAAAATCCTGATGTAGCGAAAAAGATTGTAGGTAAGGCGCTCTTGGCCGCCCGTGCGCGTAAGGCTGCCCGCGCCGCCCGTGATAATGTACTTCGTAAAGGTGCGCTCGATGGTATGGGACTCCCTGGTAAGCTGTGGGACTGCTCAAGTAAGAAGGCTGAGGAAAGTGAAATTTACATCGTTGAGGGTAATTCAGCGGCAGGGTCTGCTAAAGAGGGGCGTGATAATAAAACTCAGGCAATTTTGCCACTTCGTGGTAAAGTTCTCAACACAGAGCGTGCGCGTCTTGACCGTATGTTTGCCAATAAAGAAATTGTTGCCATGATTCAGGCATTTGGTGTTGGCATTGGTGACTCGTTTGATATAAACGGCCTGCGCTATCATAAGATTATTATCATGACTGATGCCGATGTTGACGGTAGCCATATTGCAACGTTGCTTCTTACTTTCCTTTTCCGATATATGAAAGAAATAGTTGAAGGTGGGTATGTTTATTTGGCAAAACCGCCACTTTTCAGCATTAATAAAGGACAAAAAAAGCAGTACGTATATGACGAGCCGGCGCTTGATACGGCTATCAACGATCTTATCGCAGAGCGTAGGGTGCGAGGTGTATCGGTCAATGCGGAGGATGATCGCTTTAAGCAAGCTGGTGTGACAGTGTCTCGCTTCAAGGGGTTGGGTGAAATGGATGCTGAGCAACTCTGGGAGACGACTATGAGTCCAGACAATCGTGTCTTGATTAAGGTCGGTGTGGAAGATGCAGAGCGAGCCGACGCGGTGTTCACGAAGCTCATGGGTGATGATGTGTCACTACGTAAACACTTTATCCAGTCTGAGGCGAAAAATGCAAAACTAGAAGAGCTCGATATCTAGGCGAGAAAGGCGGAGAGGAACTAACTATATGAACGAAGATGAATTGAACAAAACTCCCCAAGATGATGAGTCGATTGACGAGCGGGTCGATACAGCAGTTGATGCACTTGAGGGTGAAGTGCTAGAAACCCCTGGTATTGAGCATCGTACGCTTGAAAAAGTCATGGAAGACAGCTTCTTCCGATACTCAATGAGCGTTATTATTGATCGTGCATTGCCAGATGTACGAGACGGCCTTAAGCCTGTTCATCGCCGTATTATGTTCTCGATGGATCAAAACGGGAATCGTTCGGGCGCAAAATTTGTAAAAAGTGCTTTGATTGTCGGTGATGTTATGGGTAAGTACCATCCGCATGGTGACTCGGCAATCTATAACTCGATGGTGCGTTTAGCCCAACCGTGGTCACTGCGCTATCCACTTATTCAGGGTCAGGGTAACTTTGGCTCTATGGATGGGGATGAAGCGGCGGCAATGCGTTACACTGAGGCACGCATGCAGAAAATTGCCGATGAGATGTTGGCTGATATCGATAAAGAGACGGTTGATTTTCGTGATAACTACGATGGCTCACGGCAAGAGCCAGTCGTGCTGCCAGCGAAAGTGCCAAATCTTCTCTTGAATGGTCAAATTGGTATTGCCGTGGGTATGGCAACCAATATTCCTCCACACAATCTTGGTGAATTGGTTGATGCATCTATTGAGCTTATCGATAACGAAGAGGCGACGATTGATGATCTCTTGAAGCACGTTAAGGGTCCTGACTTTCCGACAGGTGCGACTATTTATGGCGGTGCACCAATGAAACAGGCGTATCAAACTGGTCGCGGAAGTGTAATGGTTCGAGCAGTTGCCGAAATCGAAGAGACGAAGAAGGGTCGACACCAGATCGTTGTAAGCGAAATACCATATGGAGTGAATAAGGCGACTTTAATTGAGAAAATTGCCGAGTTGGTTAAAGACAAGAAGCTCAATGGTATTAGTGATCTCCGTGATGAGACGGCACGTGGCAAGGTGCGAGTTGTTATCGAGCTAAAGAAAGACGCATATCCAAAGAAACTTCTCAATCAGCTCTACAAAATGACAGCGCTTCAGAGTAGTTTTAGCTTTAATATGCTTGCCTTGGTTGATGGGGTGCAGCCGCGTATTCTTGGGCTCAAAGAAATGCTGAGCGAGTTTATCAAGCATCGTCAAAAGGTTGTTCGCCGTCGTACAGAGTATGAGCTGCGTAAGGCGAAGGAACGCGCGCATATTCTCGAAGGCTACAAGATTGCGCTTGACCATATTGATGAGGTGATCAAGACGATTCGCGCAAGTAAGACGCAAGATGAAGCCGAAAAAGCACTCATATCAAAGTTTAAGCTCAGTGAAATTCAAGCAAAGGCCATCTTGGCGATGCAACTTCGCCGCTTGACTGGTCTCGAGCGCGAAGCTATTGAGAATGAGTTGAATGAGCTCTTGAAGATGATCAAACGGTTTGAAGAGATTTTGGCGGATGAGAATGAGATTCTGGCGATTATCAAGACGGAGCTTCTTGAGATGAAAGAGAAGTACGGAGATGAACGTCGTTCGACGGTCATTAATCATGAACTTGGTAAATTTAGTGACGAAGAGCTTATTCCAGAAGAAGATTCTGTGATTTTGCTTACAACTGAGAACTATATTAAGCGCACGCTTTTGAGCGAGTATCGCCGTCAACATCGGGGTGGCAAGGGTAAGCGCGGTATGACAACGAAGGACGAAGACATCATCGATCAGCTTGTACCAGCAAGTACGCACGATTATCTGCTATTCTTTACGAATAAAGGACGCGTTTTCCGACTCAAGGCCTACGAGGTCCCGGCAGCAAGTCTTCAGGCGAAAGGTGTTGCGGCCGTCAATCTTCTCCAGCTCCAACCGGAAGAAAAGATTACATCGATTATTCGTCACGAAAAAGATGCGAGTGACGCGGGTTATCTCTTCATGGCAACAATTAAGGGGACAATTAAAAAGACATCCCTGAAGGACTATGCTAACATCCGTACCAATGGATTGATAGCAATTAATCTTGATGATGGTGATGAACTGCGTTGGATCCAGAAGACGACTGGTGAGCACGATGTGATCATCTCGACTTCGGCCGGTCAAGCGATTCGCTTCAATGAGAAAGATGCGCGGCCTATGGGACGCTCTGCGCGCGGCGTCCGAGGCGTCCGACTGCGTCCAAACGACAGTGTCGTTGGGATGGATATTGTAGCTGATGATGGTCGACGCCTCCTTGTGATTAGTGAAAATGGCTATGGCAAGGCAACGAAGGTAGCAAACTTCCCGAGCCACAAGCGAGGCGGAGTTGGTATTAAGGCAGCCGTGGTGACAGCAAAGACTGGGCCGATTGTTGCGGTACGTACTCTTGAGGAAGAGGCGAGCGAAGTATTGATGATTTCCAATAAAGGCCAAGCAATTCGCGTTGCATTGTCAGATATTCCTACTCTTGGGCGTACAACGCAGGGTGTGCGTATCATGCGAATGGGTGAAGGTGACAAGGTTGCGTCACTTGGGCTGATGCCTGAAACTGAAAAAGAAGAACAGGCTGAGTGATAGAGCTATGGTGCTTTCACCTTACCTTATCGCAATACTTGTCTCATGGTGCGTGGCTCAGGGGGCGAAATACCTTATAGTTGCTATCCGTGAGCGTTCGCTCAAGAAGGTGAGGCACCTTTATCTATCAGGAAACATGCCGAGCGCGCATAGCGCTTCGGTTGTTTCCCTTGTTGCGGTTATTGCACTTCGTGATGGCGTGCAGTCAGGGCTCTTCGGGCTTGCGGCGCTATTCGCAGCTATTGTTATGTATGATGCGATTATGGTTCGTCGGTCATCTGGCGAGCAAGGTATAGCGCTTAAAGCATTACTGAAGGAGTCGAAAAGTAGTGTGACAGTGCCACGAGTCGCGAAAGGACATACCCCTGTTGAGGTCCTAGTTGGGGCGCTGCTAGGTGTCAGTATTGGTGTAGTTGTATTTTTTGCTACACAATAATCTAAAAATACCCTTGACGCCTGGCGCAATTGTGCGGTATGCTAAGTATCAGTCTGGTCGCCGCCAAGTAACGGCAAGCGCGAAATCTGAACTGTGGAGTTCAAACAGATGGTTAATGTACTTTGACAATTTAGTTGTGCAATATCATCGTCAGTTTATTATGAGCGTGATGTAAGCTAATTACATCAATTTTTATGGAGAGTTTGATCCTGGCTCAGGATGAATGCTGGCGGCGTGCCTAACACATGCAAGTCGAGCGGTAACAGGTCTAGTTTACTAGATGCTGACGAGCGGCGGACGGCTGAGTAACGCGTGGGAA
>JASLDG010000052.1 GCA_030146045.1 Candidatus Saccharimonadales bacterium
GCCTGAGCAAATACAAAAAGTACAATGGCCGTTTCATCTTCTTGAATAGGAGGGGCAACCACACCGCCATCGTGGACATACGAGTGCCAACTTGCACCAAGACCTCCATCTGCACGGTATTTTTGCATCAAATAACCCGAAGGGTGCAAGCCACGACGACAGAATTCAAAGAATGCCTTCGCTTCATCGAGATAGCCCATGCGAATCAGAGGCCACAATACCATTGCACCATCGCGCGGCCAGCAATACTCATAATCATCTCGCGAATATTTGAGCATTGAGCTGTCGGTGCTCGCTATAACCGCACCATGTTCATCAGTATGAGCTTTAATGATCATGACGCTATGCATGAATTGCTCGCGATACGCTTCGTCAATCTTCTCGGCGACTGTCGCCGCTGGTGCTGTCCATTCTTTCCAGTAACGTACAGTGTCGTGCAGACGCTTGCTCACGCCATCATCGCGAATCGTTTTATCGATATCAAGCGCTTCTCTTGTTGACGTGCCAGCTGCAATCCAATAGTGTAATCGTTCTGAACTCAAGCCATTAATATGAAACGCGAAACGAATCGTTGAATCAACACGACCATGTTCAACATTACTGTTGCTTAGTACTCCATCTTCAGCATCACGATAGGTACCATCACGACCCTCGATACCGAACACGCCAATACTATGCTGGTCAAACGGCGTCCCGTCATTATGAAGGCCACCAATAATAAACGCTCGTCGGCCACGGTAATGCAAAATCGCATCACTGTCAGGCAGATACTGCGCTGTATCAGTATTGCTGCGCGAATCACCAATGACAAATGCTTGATGAATAAACACGCGAATCTCACGAGCTTCACTACGCGTATTGATAACATGAATATTACGCATGAATGCATTAATATCAGCATCAACAAAATCATCCATTTCTAAAATCACACCAAGCCGATCGTTACGAGCTACCGTATGGCCGATCAATGCCTGATAGGGGTACCGGAAATAAAACGACCATTCATCGTTATTATCAAGCCAGCTGAGTTCACCATCAATCCACACGCCCAAATGATGACGCGTCTGGCTGCCAGACGAGTGATTTTCGAGACCAACATATGGATAATAAAAATCATGCACGAGCCCAAAGTTATTCAAGCCGACATGGAGCGTACCATTACTTAAGACAATCGGTCTAGCCATGGAGTCTCCCGGTACCGTGCTCGACCATTAGTCGCCATCGAATATCACGAATGACGTTCATGACATACAAGAACGCGTCATACGGAGAATCATACGGGCTAAAGTATGCATGCACATCACCATCAGCTTGCCATTTTGTACTCATATAGTAGGGGAAGTCAGATGCTTGTAGCAGGCGCCAATCTCGCAGCAGTCGTTCGTCGCCTGAGCGCACAACCGCATGCTCAAGTGAGTAGAGGTGTCGTAGAATTTCTTGCTGCAATGCGTTGCCTTGCCAGGCACTCAGGTCGCGCTCGCTATCGGCCCATGTAATCGTATCGGGAACATCAAGATCTGCTTCAACTGGGAATGCAAGAGCAGCCTCTGTAACAGTCATAAAAGTATGATTATCGGACTGCAACCATTCGCCAACGAACTGGCGCATGAAGTCGAAAATACCCGTGTCACCCCACTGATGTTCACCAAAAGTTTCAAAATCCATGAACAAGTTCACTATTGTGCCATGCGTAAAAGCAGCCTCAAGCCAATCGGTATATTTTTGTGCAGTTAACGGATATTCATTCCAGGCACGATTGCTAAAGCGAAATGCGATGTCATCACTCAGTCGATAGTTTTTCAGAAGCAACCGAATCGATTCTGTTTGGGGCGGTCGATAATTGAAGTTAGGACTACGCCAATCGAGCACCTTATCCCAGCCCTCAGCAATTATTGCTTTATAGCCCGCCGCATCCGCCCAGACGCCCAATTGATTATCGTACGCAAGTTCTGTATTACGAAAGGCCGTTGGCGTCACGCCAAAAACTCGCTTGATAACCTGTGTATGCAACGCCACTTGTCGTTCAAATTCATCGCGCGAGTAGTAAAATGCCAAGCTATGATAGTACGTCTCCGCTAAAATCTCAACTCGACCCGTAGCAACAAGTTGCCGAAACGCCTCAAGAACGTCCGGAGCCCACTGTTCAGCTTGCTCAATAAAAGTACCTGTGATACTTAGTGAAAATGTGAAATCAGGATATTGATAAAGAAGATCCTGTAAAAGAGCCGTCATTGGACGATACGATTTGTCAGCAACCTTACGGAATATAGCTTCGTTATTATGAGGAGACTCAAACACAGGTTCATTGAAATAATCATGCGCCTCACCTGTATCAAATACCGTATAGTGCCGTACGCGATATGGCTGGTGCACATGGAAATAGAGGTTGACAGCTTTGGTCATACCAGCACCTCCTGTCGGGTACGGCGGTAGAGCCGCTGGCAGGTCTGAGCCACATCCCGCCACGTGAGACGGTCATACTCTCGTGCCACGCCTTGCTTAAGCTCACTCATCAAACTCGACGAGGTTGCAAGTGCCACCATTTGGTCGGCCAAACGATCAGTATCCCAAAAGTCGTAACGAAAAATATTCTGCAAAACCTCACCGACCCCCGATTGCTTGCTGATGATAAGGGCGCTATCGTGGTGCGCGGCCTCAAGTGCCGTCAAGCCAAAGGGCTCGCTTACTGAGCTCATAACAAATACATCAGCGACCGAATAGGCATCGCGCCACTGCTTACCTCGAACAAACCCTGTAAAGAAAACTTTATCAGCAATACCAAACTCAGCCGCAAGCATTATCAGCTCATCGCGCTGTTCACCGTCACCGGCAAATAAGAACACAAGTTTGTCATACCGCTCACAAGCACGAGCAGCCGCGCGCACAAGATGCGTCAAACCCTTTTGTACCGTAAAGCGCGTTACTGTCGACACGACCGTGTAGCCCTCACGCTTCAAAAGCTCTAAGTAGCTATACGTACTCGTATCATAGACATAGTCTACTAGAGTAGATGTATCGATCGCGTTATGGATAACTTCAATCTTTTCGGCTGGAATATGGTAATTCTGGACAATGATAGCCTTTGTAATACCACTAACTGCAATAATCCGATCAGCCTCCATGAGTGCCTCTTGTTCGATCTCATGCACAATAGGATTCCCCGAGCGCTCACCTGAACGATCAAACTCGGTCGCGTGGACATGCAC
>JASLDG010000010.1 GCA_030146045.1 Candidatus Saccharimonadales bacterium
AGTCTGCTGGATCGTGTATTAAGCTCATACAACTTATAACAAAATATCTCTCCCTGTTGAGGGATCTTTTACATGGGGCGATCAAAGCATGTCCGATCACTAAGCCTTACCTATCTCCATCTTACGCACTCAACTGATCAAGTATCCGCGTGGCGCGCTTTACAACCGCTTTGGAATGGTGTGTTTGCTGAATTTCTAAGAGTGGAGTTAGCTCCTCTGCTGGCGCTTTACCATCCACCACAAACCCAGCCAACGTTTCCATAGTATTGCTCGCGACAATCCAATCAGCCGTATTACTACTAATGTTTCGCTTCATGAGTGCGATAGCACGCTGGCGTTGGTCAGGTGTCAGCTCAACCTTCCTAAATATTTCTGCCAGATGCCAGTGAATCGACGCCTGGTCGATGGCCGCCACCTCACCAAGCAATCTCTCGACATACGGCTCGAGCCATTCCGGATGCACGCGACACACCTTTTCGAGCGCGTCGATAGCCCGCATGCGCAGCCACGCATCGTCTTCGAATAGGCAGTTATATAGCTCATCCAGGCGCGACTGATCAGCAAGGACTATCTGCACGACCTCCTCGGCTCGCCCTAGAGTGTTCTTTTTGCCACCTACGGCAAGCATCGTTGCAAAGTCTTCGATCATATTATTCATCCCTCTTCTCACTAACGCGACGCAAACTCATATCCCTCACGGATCAATTCCTTCAGCCATTTACTCGTCGCGATATCCTCGCTTTTCACTTCTACATGGTGATTCCAGCGGTGCGCGCTGACTTGGTTGACATAATGAAAATGCTCGTTGGCCAGCTCCTTGTCGAGGCACACAGTCAGATATAGCGTGCCATCGGGTGTCTTTTCATACACCCATAACCACAAAAACTTGCGCCGCACCTTGTAGCTGAGCTGTGCTTTCTTCTCGTACTCGACCGGCCCAAGTGACTCGACATACTGCACGATATCTTCGGCGAAACTTTGAGTCTTTGGCTTACCGGTAAAATCGCAGGTCATTTTATTTTGAGCTGTCGTCATATGTCCATTATAGCGAAATTGGGCTGGCTTTGGAGAAATAACCATCAGTTAATTCCCGTGCTCAAAAGTGTAGATTACAAATCAGCTTGAGGAAGTATCTGTACGTGAACTGTATAAATATGAAACTCTATCAATCGCGTGACTTGCCACATATAAGGTGCTTTTTACAATCGGCAATGCAATATCGCCATAAAGAGTCTCTCCTCTATAGTCATACATCTCGTAGCTTCCATTGTTCTTATCACTTTGGAATAATATTTGCGTCAAGCTCCAGGTAGGATGCGAGTAAAGAGACAGCAGGTCAATAAGTTGCTTTGTAGCCGCATCTTGCGAGAAACTAACACCTTCAGGCCCCTTACGTTTACTCGTATGAGTATATCGAACGCTTTTCTTCTTATTCATGGTCATTGAAAAAAGCCTGTACTCTATATCGCTTAGCTTGGTGTCGTACCGAAGGGGCGAATATACTTTCCACCAGTCCTTAATAGCCTCTGCTTTTGTCTGCGGATCAGCAAAAAAGCGCATCTGTTCAGTATACTCAACAGCTAGGCCCGCCAAAAGCTGAACGCCGACTAGATCACCACGCTTTTGGCACACAATAATTCGGTAACAAATCGCTAACAGCCCACCAATCAGCATCCATACCGCCCATGCGCGTGACTTAGTTCGCCTGCCAAGCGATGACTTATATGATTTATGTATCTGCTCGAGCCTTTCAAGCTCTGTGTCTAAATCAGAATATTCCATAAACAATCTCTAATTTTATTCTACCCCATGTCGAGTAAAATTTCCGAAGAGGACTACGGAGCAGATTGCTAGTCTCAAACTACTTTATTTTTGCCAAAATGCGGATTGTAGATCAGGCCGAGGAGCTGGCCGTTTGGTTTCTTTACCGTCGCGACCACGATATCATCGCCAGTTTCCATCGGCGCTTCGTGCACCGTACAGCCATGCGCCACAAAATGATCGACTGCCGCCTGCACATCATCCACGCCAAAGTACGTCCGCGGGCCGTCCACCATGTCCGCATTCGGGTCGAGCCCGAGTTCGTAGCCGCCCACGTCAAACCCAACATAAAACGGCTGGTCGAAATACGGCTCTATACCGAGCACGTCCGACCACCAGGCTTTATCCGCCTCCAGATTGTCCGATGGATAGATGAGTGTGCGAAGGCCAAGGGGTTTCATAGGGTTATTATCAAGACGCTGACGCAGTCGCCTCGAGTCGATCAAGAGAATTTAACATCCTATAGAGTGAGTCGATGTAAGAAACTTTTGATTTTGTCTTCCCAGCACTAATGTTAATCGGAGCCTTCCAAAGAATGGTAAACTCATTTGTTTCAGTATCAAAGGTACCTACGCTTACCCCAAATTTAGCAAAATGTTGAATATTCTTTTCTATGATTGCTCGTTTATTAGCGGGCATGATGACGAAACTCCTGGCAGCAAAAGCAGTGTGTCTCGTAGCTTGCACCAAAGCTTTCTGCCAGTTATCCAGCTTGAATTCTATTGAAATAATCCTAGGACTTGGCAGTTCGAAGTCCCTATCAATACGAAAACCACGCCTTTTACTATATTCGATAGCGCCGATAGACTTAAGGTCTTTCAGCACTTTCGTTAAGTACGACTGCGAAAGTCCAGTCAGGCGTGTCAATTCTACAATCGTAGTGAAGGACTTCTTATTGAGGACGACAATTATTTTCGCCGCGCCACTAGTTGAGCCAATACCCGCATACTTTTTCTCAAACTCCTTAAACGCATCCATTTTCGAACCAGATACAAGTATTAAGTCCGGTATGCCGTTTAGTGTTTCAAATTCGCGTATGTGATGTGGGTTTTTTGTTATTTTATTGAGGCTGCCCGATTCAATGAATTGGGTACCGAAAGCTATTTCTGTTTGATGATTGCCCATAATTGATCCAATTTAAAGCATTACCATTACTATACTAGTATAGTACACCGTCACGGTAAATTGCTATAGCTTGCTTCATGACACTAATTTTTCGTGGACCTGTATGGGGCTCGAACTTAATTCCTGCGTCAATTAACTCACCATAAACCTCAAGTGCATTATCGATCTTTGCCTCTATGGCGGTTATTTTATCCTCCTCACTAGAGACAGCGTCAATGGCTTCGACAACTGACTGCATCGCTTGCCATTTGTGCGCAATGGCTACGCCATCCACCCACGGTGTGTCGTAAGGATCATCAACGAGCGGCGCGTCAAGCTCACTACCCAGAGTTATCTTGTCAATGAGCCCAAGCGTCTTCGCGGACTGAACGTCGGGATCAACATAAATAGCGTTAAGAAGTTGCTGCGAGAAGTATTTTTTCCGACGGCGTCCGCCACCTGTATCCATAAACTTCTTTTGTGTAAAACTCGATGTGTTATCCCACCATCCAGTTGCAATCGCTTTAGCACCAACTGCTAGATTTAAAAGGTCTGGTACATCCGCGTACCCAATAATCACCTCATACCCATTGTCACTCAAAGTTTTAGTGATATACATCACTGCCGCTAAAGTGGCAGGGTTTGACCAATATGAAAGTGGCGACGTAGTTTTATCTACAACAATATAGAAGCCTGTCAAATTATCAAATCCAGTTAGAGAGTCAAGAAATGCGGGCAGTGTATCTGTGTTCGAAAGAGCTTGCTCATTTATAACAAGACTTGCGAATAGTTTATCTACATCCGAGGAGCGTTTGTCGGCAATATATTCACAAGAGCCGCTCAGCAGTGAAAGAAAAATTGCCTCACTCGTGTGGTCAAAGCTTTCTACGATTACACTAGGTGTTGTGATTGTTTTTAGATGCGCCTGATCTATTTGATAGTCAATCGTCTTTTTAATATGTTCCGCAAGCTTAAATGGTGATGATAAGTCTTTCTTTGTAAGAGGATGGCTGTAGTAAGGATACGTGCTTAGCTTCCCAAATTTTTCAGCACCTATAATTGCATTGACATAAAATTCATTATCTAAAAGAATAATGGCGTCATTATTCGCAGCTACTAGATCGTTTTTTGTAGTCTCAATCGTTTCGGGCTTACGAAATAGAGTAGACAAAACCGCACCGTTAATAAATCCTCGATTAATACCATCAAGAATTCGATCACTCGCTTGATGTCCATCTTGCGCTAAAAGCATTAGGCTACTCCTCTCCTTCATTAAATTCTAACAGTAGAGCGGCTGGATTGCGATACCTATTATGCGGATACTTTTCGAGCAGCTTATGAATAATCTGTCTCGTTTGTTCTGTATAAAGCCCTGGAGCAAGTGCGGGATACGTGGAGTTTGCGCGGTTTCTATTGAAGTCATCCATACTCGTTACCCCAATAGCAAATGGGTTATAGCCCGTCAACGCATGGTAAGCCGTGATTCCCAGCGCAAACAAATCAGATCGACTGTCTAACCCTCTTCGCTCTCCTTTTGCCTGCTCAGGAGAAAAGTAAGGTTCTGTTCCAGCAATATAGCCCCTTGAAAGAGTGGAGTTTTGGGGTGATAAGTGTACACCGCCGTCAATGAGAACATATCTGCCATTTACCGAATCGTAGACTATATTCTGTGGCTTGACATCACGATGGATAATTTTATCTGTTTGATAGAGGTTTAGTGCCATAGCAACATCACGTACCATGTGTAGCACCTCAGCCTCTCGTACTGTGCCGTTTGCTATAATCAAGTCAGCAACAGATTCGTCGCCACAGTGATTTTCAACAAAGTATATATACGTATAACCGTTGATTGCTATCTCGATAGGATCGGTGCCATGAAGCGATGGCAAGTGAGGTGACGTATACTTCTTCATTAGCTCTATCTCTCGATATAGTCGCGTCTCTACTTCCGCATCTCGCATAATAGTTTGATAGTCTACCCACCTGTAATCAATCTTTACTAGTTTCACGATTACTTTTTGACCAGTGTCGTCGGTTGCAAGGAAAACTTCCTTCTGTCCACCACGTCCAATTTTCTTTACCAAAGTTAAACCAGTACAAAACGGCGATACCTCCGACATGGTTAACTCTGGCTCTTGCGTCATATGACTATTTTAACCCAAGTAAGTAACAAGTTTCTCTAGAATATTCGAAATACGATACAATAAAAGAGCTACAACTTTATAACAATTAATCGGTATCAACCAATTCTTCTTGGTATGGAACGTAATAATGCGCGCCCATTCGGTCAAGCAACCCGCGTTTCATACCGAGTTGTAAAGTTGTAGCGACTTGCCAATGGTCGCGCTTTTTTGTTTGCGACCAAAAAAGAAAGGTCGCTACAAAATGGCTCAGAAAAACTTGCATGTCGCAAAGCAACAAAAATTAGATGAATTTTATACACAGATCGGAGATATCGAGCGGGAGTGTTCGCGGTATCGAGAGCAGTTCAAGGGCAAAATTATTTTCCTGAATTGTGATGACCCAGTGGAGAGTAACTTTTGGCGGTATTTTGCGCTGAATTTTACACGACTGGGATTAAGGAAGCTTATCGCCACCCACTTTGAGCAGACAAAGCCGAGCTACAAATTGTAACTGACTGGTGACATGAATGAAGATGGCACGATAAACGACGATGATATCGTGAAAACGCCACTGAGACAAAACGGCGACTTTCGCAGTCCAGAATGTATTGAGATTTTGAAAGAAGCTGACCTAGTAGTCACGAACCCACCGTTTTCATTATTTCGTGAGTACATCACCCAATTAATGGAATACGACAAACAATTTCTCATCCTCGGTAATAAAAATGCAATTACCTACAAGGAGGTTTTTCAATACATCAAAGAGGATCGACTGCGTATCGGTTATAGGAACATCAATAGCGACATTTGGTTCATTCTACCCGACAATGCTGAGAAATGGGAAAAGATAGTTGATGGCAAGAAAGTGAAACATGTCATGGCCTGCTGGTATACAAATCTTGATGTGACAAAACATCACGAGGTCATGGCACTTTATAAGAAATATACGGCAGAGGAATATCCAAAGTACGATAATTTTGATGCAATTAATGTAAATGCCGTGGCTGACATTCCGGCGAATTATAGCGGCGTGATGGGTGTGCCAATTACCTACCTGGACAAACACAATCCAGAGCAATTTGAAATCGTAAAATTCCGCAAAGGTGACGATGATAAAGATCTGACCATCAACGGCAAATCGCCGTATTTCAGAATTTTAATCAAAAGGAGGCAGTAATCATGAAAATCCAACTCAAAGAAATCCCCGTTCGCGACGTGGCGCAGAACTTCGTGAACAACGAAGAAGAAGGCGTGATCGGCTACGATGGCAAGCTGAACATTCGCCCGAAATATCAGCGTGAATTTATATACAAAGACGCGCAGCGCGACGCAGTGATCGACACGGTGCGAAAGGATTTTCCGCTGAACGTGATGTACTGGGCGGTGAACGAAGACGGCACGTACGAAGTGCTCGACGGACAGCAACGGACGATCAGCTTGTGTCAGTATGTGGCGGGTGATTTTAGCGTGGAGTATCAGTATTTTCACAACCTGACGCATGAGGAGCAAGAGCAGATTCTCGACTACAAACTGATGGTGTATTTCTGCGAGGGCGACGACCGCGAGAAGCTGGAATGGTTCAAGACGATCAACATCGCCGGTGAAAAACTGACCGACCAAGAGCTGCGCAATGCAATTTATACCGGCACGTGGCTGACGGATGCGAAGCGGTATTTCTCTCGCTCTAACGGCGCGGCGTATAACCTAGCGAAAGATTATGTGAACGGTTCGCCAATCCGCCAAGATTATCTAGAGACGGCGATCAAATGGATTTCGGGCGGCAATATAGAGCAGTATATGTCGGAGAATCAGCATGCGCAGAATGCCAATGAGCTGTGGATGTATTTTCAGAGCGTGATCAACTGGGTAACGCTGACGTTTCCGCACTATCGCCGCGAGATGAAGGGTGTGGACTGGGGCAAGCTGTATAACGCGTACAAAGATGGGTCTTTTGATACTGATGCGCTGGAGGCTAAGATCGTACAGCTGATGATAGACGAGGATGTGACGAAAAAGTCAGGCATCTACGAATACGTGCTGACGCGCGAGGAGAAATATCTATCGATTCGCGCCTTTACCGACAATATGAAGCGCGAGGCGTATGAGCGGCAAGAAGGTATTTGTGTTGCCTGTGGTAAACATTTTGAGCTTTCGGAAATGGAGGCCGACCACATTACTCCGTGGGTTGAAGGCGGCCATACAACCGCAGTGAATTGCCAAATGTTATGCCGGGAGGATAATCGGAGAAAAGGTAAGGGTTAGCCGACGTAGTCACCCAGCTTTTCATCCGACCTCAACAAAAATACAAAATCATAGCCTGACTGTGCAGCATACTTTGCAAAGTTGTATTCGTCGGCTGGCGGTTTATAAATATCCGCAACTTTGTTTGGCGTAGAATCTTCGAAGGCTATCGGCTTCTTTACGGGTATAAACTCCAGCTGCATATCTGCCGGCCAGAATGCTTGTATTTCCTCACGTACATACCCAAGGCTTGGTACGTAATCTTCGACATAGAGGTAGTACACCGTCTCGCCATCAAAAATCTTCCACAAAAACGAATCTGGTGACAGCTCGGTAAAGCCGATCAGCGACAAGCGCGGTGGCAGCTCGATAAACTGTTCGAGGGCTGCGTCAAGCAGGCGCCAGTTTTCTGTCAAGGTGTAGTCTCGAAGCATCAATTAGAGGCCTATCGCCTACCGCTCTTGTTTCATACGACAGTCTCAACCTTCTCGACAAGCTTTTCCCACGCTTTTGGATCGTTATGGTTGTGATCTACTTCATCGGCAGCAATGATAATAGCCCATAGCTCTGGTTCGGAATCTTCATCTATCCATTCTTGTGTCTCAAGCGGATAAGTGAGTACATCTGTCTCAGTCGTAGCCTCAAGATAATTATTTAGCAGCATCTGGTTAACAGAGTCGTCACTATAATTGTAGGCTTCGAGCCACTCTCTGCAATGTGCAATAATCTGCTCTCTTGTGTATTGGGGGTGGCTATTATCAGGGTCTGGCATGTTCACACTTATTCTACTATTGAAAATGCCCCTAGTCCAGATAATGCTAGACTAGGGGCTATTTCGCTCTTTTCTTACTTGCGAGCATCAGGTGGTGGGGTGTGACGGCCTGGATCTCCCTTGTGCTTGCTCTGATCCGTCCGGTGACGACCTCTATCGGTTTTGCCGTCAGTATCCCACGAGACATGGGTCTTGTCGTCGTAGTACTGCGTCACGTGCAGGTCGATGTCGCGGTTACGATCATAGAACGTGCCGCTGCGATCACCCGTGGCGTTGTCCCGATTGCCGACTCCCGTGGGCATTTTACTGGAACGAGCACGGCGATCATAGAGCGTACCCCCAGGACTGTCATCTTTGTCCGTGAAATTCTGCGCGCCATGCGAATCGAACGGATCACGCTTATACGTCACCTTGCCGCTGCGATCCATGACGTAGTGCCCGTGCCCAGGACCATTCGGCTCGCCAGCACCACCGAAGTAGATGTTAGTGTTGCCATCCGAATCCTTAGAGATCCAGACATTGTCACGGTACTGGTAAGGTACACCAGCTTTCTCGGCAACCGAGCGCTTATCGTCCCTGCGCTTCTTGTTCTCGGCCCTGACCTTCTCGAGCCGAGCCTTGAACGCCTTGACAGCCTGGTCGAAGGCTTCTTTGGCACGCTTGAACTCAGCTTGCGCATGCTCGTGGTCGGCTTTTGCCTGGTCGAATGTACGTTTTGCCGCGTTGAAGTCGTCCCTGGCACGCTGAAAGGCAGGCTTGGTAGCTTCGTGCCGAGTGCGTGCTGATCGAATCTCCTCAACCAACTCACGTCGCCTGGCAACACACCTCTGCGCCTCTTCCTTGTAGCGGCGACCATCCGCAGCATAACTACTAGCGGCTGCTCCGTCGCGACGACTATATGCTGACGAGGCGTTATCATACGCCTGTTGCATGTTCCGGAACGCGGTCTCTTGCTGAGCATTCAGCGAATCAATATCCGGTCCATTGCACGAGCGAACTCGTTGATAGTCTTGCCATGAGGCGTCTTGATCAGCATACGCACGCTGCTTTGCCTCGTGAGCGCGGTTCGTTGTATCTCGCGCAGAAGAACGACAATCCCAGGCTTTTTGCATTGCCTGATACGCACCTTGCTTGCGCTGAAACGCAAGGTCTTGCGCCGTCTTCAGACGGTCAAGTTCGGCATCTTTTGCCATTTGCATCACCTACTTGTTTTGAAGGAGCGAAGAACACGCCGGCTGGCGTGTATGTCTTCGTTATATCATATATATAGGTGTTTATTGCAATGTCTATATGCTATTCACTCACGTCAAACGTAATTGCGTACATACCCAGTTTTACGTTTGTTGCGGTGATTTTGCCATTTGCATCGAGCCCGGCACCATGCGTGCCTTGTAGCTCCAAAAAGCCTGGGCGGTTTTTGGCCGATGAGTTAAAGACTTTATCGCCTTCGGCAGTTTTAAATATCCCCTTGCCGCCTTCACCTTCGATATTACCGCCGCCCATAGGATGAACGCTCCCTTTTTCATCAACATAATAGAGCTGATAGCTGAGGGTTGCATGAGGGTCGTTAGCTGTTTTAGTGCCATCGTATTCGAATGTCAGTACTTGACCATTGCCAAATTTAGCATTCTTTTCGGGGTACTTAGTAACACTCGGATCTGAGAATAATTTATAGTCACCGTTGGGGTCACTAATCGCGACTTGATCGTCCTTGGAGCTTGCCTGAGAGCTGGCAGCTTGTGTATTGTGCGGCGTATCTTGTTTTTGTGTCAAAAAATAGGCTGCACCACCACCTATCGCGACGACTGCTACTGCACTGATAACAATTATTGCTGACTTTGGCACGAGACACCTCCTTGGTTAATTCTGTTGCTGGTTTCAGTATACTCCCTCCATCACATAAGACTATATATTTAGCTTACATTTTGTTTTATTTCACCAAAACAATATATATTTATTGTAAAACGATAAATATCTTGTTACAATAGACTTATGAACAAGAAAACATCTCGCGTCAATCGTACTTCGACACTGTTTTTACGCATGGCCGTCAGCACTATTGGCCTTGGCGTATTTGCCCTCTGTATCTTTTTGCTGCCGCTTATGTGGGCGGATGCATACAAAGAATGGCCGCAGCACGGCTATGCAGTTCGCGCCGTCGTGGCCGCCATGTACGTATCGACCATCCCATTCTATATTGGCATCTACAAAGGCTGGTGCATACTCGATGCCATCGACAAAAGCCGAGCTTTTTCGATGCAATCGGTTGCAGCCCTTCGGGTTATCAGCTACGCCGCTGCCAGCATCAGTTTCGCATACATGCTGAGCCTACCGTTTTTCTATATCTGGGCGCAACAGGTCGACGCCCCCGGGTTGATGGTCATCGGACTCTTTTTGACAGGTATGCCGCTGATTATTAGTGTTGCAGTAGGCATATTACAGCGACTCTTCGCCGAAGCGGTCATAGCAAAAAACGAAAATGATTTGACGGTGTAGCTATGAGTATTATCATTAACATCGACGTTATGCTTGCCAAACGCAAAATGAGCGTCACCGAACTCGCTGATAAAGTCGGCATTACTATGGCGAACCTCTCTATCCTCAAAAATGGCAAGGCCAAGGCTATTCGCCTGTCTACTCTCGAAGCAATCTGCGATGCGCTCGACTGCCAACCGGGCGATATTCTTGAGTACCGCAGTACGCCGTAGCATTCCCTGTAGCAAAATACCTCGGCACTTATCCGAGGTATTTTGTCTTATCTTTGGGTAGACTACTTGAGCTTAGCAGCCTGTGTAATGGTCGTAAGCGCCGCCTGTGCACTGGCGTCATCAAATGTCACCGCATTCTTTGGCTGACTAATGACAAATTTATACACATTCGTCCCCTTGACCGCTGTAATAGTAAACTCCTTAGCCCCAAGCACGGTATCGCCCGACTGGAATGTCGCTCGATCGCCAACACCGCTTACCTGCGTACCACTGGTCGCTGTAAAGTCAGCTACCGCTTCGTATGACTTTTGCGAATACTGCGCCATGTCAGTGTAAAAGCTATTGTTGGTGTTGCCGTCCTTCACAAACGGATACACACAGGTCTGACCCTTGTCGCCATCACCAAGCCCAGTAACACCGGTATTATTCGGTCCCGCCAAATTCTCAGCTGCCGCACCGAGTGCTGATTTGACTGCAGCCTTGTCGACCATATCACACAGGCCAAGATCCTCCCTGGCACTCTGCGGCGTTGCATCTGTTGTCGCAGCAGACTGAGACCCTGACGAAGCTTCGGAATTTCCCTTATCTTTAGTAACAAAGAACACGACGCCAGCAGCCACAATAAGAACCGCCAGTCCTGCAATAATTATTGCCACTTTCTTGTCCATACACCCCTCCTTCTTTAAGGAACACTTAATGTACCTATAGTATTGCACCACACAATGCGCTGCGCAATACCATCTTTTACTAAATAGCAATCCCCCGTAACATCCACAACCCTCACTCAATCACATGCTTATGTTTTGAAACGATTTCTATACGATCCGGAATACAATAGCTACCGGCCTCAACTATGGTTCAAATCTCTTATCGCAAACTTAAAGTGCCATAATAGGACTACAAAGAATTAATCGGAGAACACTATGCAGCAGGATACGCAAGAAACCGAAGTTCGAGAAGCTACTACCCAAAACGGAGATACTACCGTCCGAAAACAGGCTGTAACACGGAGAGAAAGCCCTCAAGGCACCGTTGTTGCTGCCCGCCTTGTATGGTTCGTCGTAGGACTGATTAACATCCTCATCGCGCTCCGCTTCGTCTTTCTTTTACTTGGTGCAAATCGTGGTGCAGGATTCACCGATTTCATCTACTCCGCCAGCGCACCATTCGTTGCGCCGTTTGTTGGCATTTTTGGCGAGCCAGTCTATGGTAAATCGGTATTCGAAATTAGTAGTATTCTAGCAATTGTTATCTATTTAGTTGTTGCCCGGGGAATCGTTAAACTTCTCACCATTAGTCGCCCTCGTAGCGAAATCTAGCATGCGTTCGAGCCACAAAAAACACCGCGAGCTTGTCCGTCACGCGTCGCATAAACGCTTGCGTACCAATCTACGCATATTAGCGGTGGTATATATCGTGCTGATTATTGTTACGATCGCTCACCTTGTGGGCACGCCGCTTTTGTGGTGGCAAGCCCTACCCTCCATCGTAATCGGCCTTGGTGTCGGGTTCATTTCGTCACGCATGCTCCGTATATCGTGGGATAGTGAGCAATCGAAAGTCATCGGTAAAATGGATATATATGGCGTGATTATCTTAATCCTCTTCATTGCTTTTGAGCTACTCCGCGGCAAACTTGCCGGTCTGTTTGTTTCGGGCGACGCCATCAGCTCAGCCAGCTTTTTGATTTTGACGTTTGCTATTTACGGGCGGCTCGTCGCTATGTCATCAAAAATCGTGGCTATTGCTAAGCGCGAATTCACCGAACTATCCTAACCGTAAAATGCTATGCTTTGAGACTAGGGTAGTCCGTGATATGGTACTTGCATGAGAACCGCTTTTCATCCACAGGCTCACCCAGGGAGATTTTTAGACCAAGCTATCCATCGGGGATACGGCATGGAAAAGCACCTGATCAAAGCCTCACTTTGCAGGGGTATTTCTGACGAGCTTGCTCAGCACAATTATCTTAAAGATCTTGTTGAGCTTGAATCAACTGATGAATTTTATATACGCAACATGGCGCGCGCCGCACTGGTTCATAACAGTCTTAATAGCGAAATTATCGAGGCCACCGGTCAGGACGGCAACCATCTGCCTCTATTCAGCGTCCGCGTCTTTGAGCCCGGTGAATATAGCACAACGATTCACCGCAATCATCCGACAATTGGCCCATGGGCGGTAGGCATCACCCTCAATGGTAGTGCACCATTTAATGTGTACCGCCAAAGCCAGCTCCCAAGAAACGAAGTTCTACCACTCAGAGGTGACGGCACCGACCCGGATCCACTCGACACGATGGAGACAAAGCCGGGCGCCGGATGGGCACTGTACACCGAAAACGAGCTTGTGCCCCATAGCGGCGGCATCGTCCATTCCAAACATCAACGAGAGCTTTTGATTCTTTACGGCACAGAATGGCTCAATTACCGTCCACTGTCCCTCTGACCTCCCGAGCACCCATAGGTCCCTACGGTGTATACTAGATACATGCGCGCACTTCTGCACTCTTTCGATACAACCATTACACGAGCGATTACCAGCTGGCCCGTAGCCGCCAAGCCGTTCTTTTTGGCATTAACAGCACTGGGCGATCCAATTGTCACTGTTTTGATTGGCATCGCCATCGCAATATACGGCTATTTTCAGGGTAATCTACGTGTAGCACTGGCGGGTGCTAGTATCTGGCTCACGCTCGCCATAGGAGCGGGGCTCAAACTACTCATTGGCCGCGAACGCCCCATCAGTGAATACGCCGCCAACTTACTCGTCCCAACCTTTAGCTTTCCGAGTGGGCACGCTAGCGGCTCGATCATCGCATACGGCCTCCTCGCATACCTTGTGTGGCATTGGCTGCCACAACCATGGAACTATATCGCAGTCGCCGTCCTCGTCAGCCTGATTATCTTGATTGGTATTTCGCGCGTGTATCTAGGCGCACATTTTCCCAGTGATATCATTGCAGGTTGGCTGCTGGGGGCCATTGTACTGTGTATCGTTATTTTTATCGTGAGGCCGCTCGCATGAATATGATCTTGGTCTATAATCCTAAGTCGGGTTCAGCGCTTGATGCCAAAACACTGCGTGCAAAATGCAGCGCTGCCAACATAACAATCGATTCACTGATCGCAATCGATGATCAGCTTGATACCAAACTCGCTCCATACATCAAACAAGCTGCCACCATTGGTGTTATTGGTGGCGACGGAACCGTCAGTGCCGTTGCAGGCCTCGTAGCGAACACGCACGCTACACTTGTTCCGCTTCCTGGTGGCACACTCAACCATTTCACAAAAGACCTAGGTATTCCGCAGGATATTGACGAAGCGCTACAACAGGCTGCGACAAATACTCCGCGAACCATCGATATCGCACGTATCAACGATACCTATTTCATCAATAATTCAAGCCTTGGGCTCTATCCCGCGTCACTGCGCCAACGCCAAAAAATCCAGTCACGTCTGGGCAAATGGCCAGCTGCCGTGGTCGCGTCGCTCCAGGCGCTGTTTCGTTTTAAAACGTACCGTGTTACCATCGATGACCACACGTTTACGACAGCGTTTATTTTCGTTGGGAATAATCGCTATACACTCGATCCGCTCGCAGGCAACGACCGTACCTCGCTGAGCAAAGGCATTCTGACCGTATATATTTCAACCGCAGACTCATATCTCGATCTTATCAAAACAGCCCTTATCGTACTTATTGGCCGCGCCAACACACTGCATGATTTTGGAGAATATCACCCCACTACGCTCACCATCGAGACAAAAAAGCAGCGACCCGTTGCGATATCACACGATGGCGAGGTCAGTATGTTTACGCCGCCACTAACCTACACCATCGAGGCACGTGCGTTGCGTATTCGCTGAATTAGAAAGCACTAATAATCTGCAATAACGATTTTATGTTGCCTCATCATCGTCTTGAACGCACCGGGCTTTTTCATGAGTTCTTCCATGTTTTCCGGTACGATCTGCCAGCTCAAACCATACTGATCTTTACACCAGCCGCACTGCTCACTCTCTGGTATGTGCGAAAGCTTTTCCCAATAATAGTCAATTTCTTCCTGGTCTTTACATGGTACCGAAAAGGATACCGATTCATTAAAGGTAAATTCCGAGCCAGCATTAATCGCAACAAAGCGTGTCCCGAGCAACTCAAATTCTACTGTCAGGACTTTACCCGCAAGGTCACGCTGAAAATCTGCCAGACCTTCCTCGGTGCTCTCTGGATAATACTCGGTACTTATGACCTTGCCGTCGGGAAACACCGAAACGTAATAATCAATTGCTTCTTTTGCGTTACCATTGAACCATAAATTTGGTACTATTTTTTGCATACACCCCCTTTTCTTTTCCTTACTTTACTATGCTCGTACGCGGAACGCCAAGCCAATATTCGCAGCGCCGCTCAAGACAAGATATAATCCAAATGCCCAGATAAATACGAGGCCAGATGCTGCCGGATGCGCCAAAACAACCGCGCCCAGCGCGACTCCTAACACGCCCGCAATAATATAGAACCAACGATTCTCGACCACGTCATCGTCTTTCGAGAACAGCCCGACCAGAAAATCAACAATGCCTCGCACGATAAGTGTAAATGCGACAAGCATAATAATGACCGCAATCGTGACATCAGGGTTACGTAGCAAGTAGACGCCGAGTCCGACTGCTAGTAAGCTAAATATTGATTCTAGCCACCAAAGGCTTGATCGTCCAATCCCAAGCAAACTGCGCACAAGACTCACCAATCCCCACACAAGCACCAAGACGCCGAATAAACTGACGAAGACTGATGCCGATAATCCTGGCCAAACTAAAACGACGATGCCGAACAGCACCGCCAATACACCCTGAGCCACAAGGGCGCCCGCAAGTCGATCCCGTAGCTTTACTTCCAATTCTCCCTTTGCCATACCTCACCTCCTTGTAGTGAATAGGTAATTGTGGTTTCAGTATACTCCCGGCACCTCGCTTTGTACAGCACCGCTTTTTCTACCTCGCTCCAAGCGCAACACGCGAGATAAGCTCTCGCATACCATCCTCTCGCTTAATAATAAGATCGAGATCGGTAATAGTCACTTCACTACCACGCTGCAACCTGCCTTCTGGCTGATGTGTCACGTGCGGGTTCCAATTCTTCTCGCCTACCCAACGCTCCTCAAATGTCACGCCAACCTGTCGCATCGCGGCTTCGAGCGCAGTATGAAGTTTGAGCAATTCTGGCGTACGCTCAAGCCGCATGACTGGAATAGTATTATCGGGCCCAAACAAATCTTCATGTCTTGCATAGGTCGTGACGGGTGATTGATCTGCCGCAACTTGCCGCAGCTGCTCGGTAATAACTCCCGGCTCTTGATCAAATTCAAACCAGTGTAATGCTGTCATGTGGAGCGGAATATGCTCGTCGAGCGGCGTATCTTTATCGATACGATGCACGACAATATATTCCCGACTCATACGCGCGCGCCGAGCTTTGCCTCATGCTTTTCCCTGCACGCTTCCGTATGGAACAACAAGTCAGGGTTCTGCTTGCAGTGCAGGCAAATCAGCACTAGATCATTACATTCAGCATGCGCGCAGTTCTCAAAGTTATTCGTCGGGCCGCCGCAATGCGTGCATTCGCCAATTGTTTTAGCATGGTCGCTAAAATCAACGGTCATGCGATCGTCAAAGACGCGGAGCGAACCTTCCCACAAGCCATCATCACCATAGGCTTCACCATACTTCACGATGCCGCCATCAATTTGATAGACATCTTTAAACCCACGCTTCTTCATCATTGCACTGATGACCTCGCAGCGGATACCACCCGTACAATAGGTAACAATCTTCTTATCTTTGATATCGTCATATTTGTCGCTTTCAAGCTCGGCAATAAAGTCACGTGAAGTATTGGTATTCGGCACAATGGCATTTTTGAATTTGCCGATTTTTGCCTCGTGCTCATTACGACCATCGAAAAACACGACATCATCACCGTACTTTTCGACCAGCTCGTGCACCTGCTTTGGTTTCAAATGCTGGCCGCCACCAACAACACCCTTTTCATCAACCTCAAATTCATCATCGCTATTCTTGAATCCAACCAGTTCACGGCGACGCTTCACGCTCATACGCGGGAAATCTTCACGGCTGCCGTCGGACCATTTAAAAACAATGTCCTTAAAACCAGCCAACTTCTTGGTTTCTTTAATGTATTTTTTAAGATCATCCATCTCACCACCCACAGTACCATTCAACCCATGGGCGCTCACTAAAATCCGCCCACGTAGATTGAGGCTGTCACAGAGTGTTTTTTGCCAGAGCTTCACTGCTTCCGGATCGGCGAGTGGAGTGAATTTATAGTACAGTAGAATCTTTTGCATCTCTGTTAGTATACCACTTTTCATGCTATGATGCAGGCATGAGCATATTAGAATCCTTTGATCGACGATTTATTGCCTTTGCCAAAACCAACTATGCATGGCTGGCACGTGTTGCATTGTTTATTATCTATTTCTATTTTGGCTTTCTCAAAGTCATCGGCGCAAGCCCAGCAAACGACCTTGCGCTCGGCTTTGTTGCAAAAATGGGCATGGGTGCATATGCCCAAGAGCTTTATGTCGCGCTTGCCTGTATTGAATGCGTCATTGGTGTCCTGATTCTTATTCCAAAATGCACCCGCATCGCCATCTTCCTCATGCTCGGGCACATGCTGATCGTCTGTGCGCCGCTCGTTTTATATGCCGAAGCTGTCTGGAAAGCACCCTTCGTTCCTAATCTTGAAGGCCAATATATCATCAAAAACGCAGCGCTCGTCGCACTGGCGCTTGGTCTCGTCGCGCATACACCGCCTCTTGCTAAAACGACTAAGCGTCGTTAAGATTTTGCATAAAACGCCGATATATGTCGATACGTTTTAGTGCCAAACGCCAGTACCGCAGTCAGTACCAGCAGCAAGCCGGAGATAAGGAACACCAGTGCAATACCGCGCGCTTCGCCGCTTCCCAAAAGCCAGCCCAGCTGCGTCTTGCCAGCATCTGAGTTCATGTACGGGATAATAAAGAACTCGGCAATCGGCGCCACAATAAAGGCCGTAATAGGAGCCGCCGACGATTCGAGTGCCTGCGCGAACCCAAATACACGACCCTGTTTTTGAAACGGCACCACACGCTGAATCACCGTCTGTTCGGCCGATTCGATAATCGGAATCAATGTCATGTAGAGCCATATGCCGGCGATGTACAGCCACGCCCATTCACGAATCGTAAAGAAGGCGCCAATGAGACCCATCACAATCACGGCGATTAGTAGTGTCTTGATCGGCTTTTTACCCAACCCAAACTTTGCAATCACAATACCGCCAACAATAAATCCGGTACCCGCCACGCCAAAGATAATCCCCCACATTTCAACCGAAAACATTGTCAGTCCGTACGGATCCATCAGCGCCATATACGAACCGCCGATAAAATTGTTGAACATACTGAAAAACAACAAGCCAAGCAGGCCCGGCACCACGCGAATCGCAGCAATACTACCCTTAATATCAACTTTTTTGTTCTTGAGCTCTGGGTCATGCGCGATACCTTTTTCTGGGATGCTGACAAACAACATATGAACGAATGCCAGCGCCGTCAGCACACAGGCAATTGCAAGCGTCCAGCCCATTCCCAATAGTCCTACTGATAGTCCACTAAACACGCTCGTAATAATAAAACCGATACCCTGCACCGTACCAACCAGGCCGTTAGCATTAGCACGCTTGTCTTTTGGTACTAATAGCGTCACCACGGTCGAGAGCGCAATATTGCGCATATTTTCAACCACCGCACCTATCAGAATAATGCCCGCCAACAGCCAAAACCATGGCTGAGTCAGCGCCAACAACGAGTCTTTCGGTATCGTCATATAGAGCAGTGCGCCCACCAAAAACGCCACCAGCGTAAAGGACGATGCAAACAGCATGATACTGCGCTTTTTGTGATGATCGACCAGCGTGCCAAACCATATACTGCAGAGGGCCACCAGGAGCATATATGAACCGCCAATGATGCCGGTCGCCAAGACTGATTTGGTCTCAAGGTATACCCAAAATGTCAGCGCAAACCACAAATAACTTGTCGTTACATTCGCAATCAGCGTATTGATAAGAACTTGGTAGAAATTTTTCACAATCACCCTAGTATACGCCCCGTGCCGCCTCTCTGTCTAGACAAAAACTTGCTTTTTTATTCTATAAATGCTATAATGCAAAGATAGACTGTGTTATACTTAAAACACTATGATCTTATGCTAAGATCCTCTACTCGCACACATTCGGACGAGCCGAATCAATAGCGAATCTTTTGACACAACTAACAGACAATCAACAAAAGGAGTCATAATGACAAAATTTAAAAATGTGAATACGCATGCCCAAAAAGACATCATCCGTCTTTTTATCACGACAGCGCTTCACTACAAATTCAAAACAATTACCGTTCTGTTTGGCGCAGGTATCACCGCTGTTATCAGCGGGTTCGTCGGACCATTTATTATCGCGCAGTTACTTGAGTCGCTTCAAGCAGGCCACTTCACGCTCACGGCTGCGGCACCGCTCCTTGCGCTCTACGCGCTCGTACAACTATGGGGTGAAGTTATCGGCTGGCGTATCAACCTCTACCTTTCGTGGACCATGGAAACCGCCGCTCAGCGCGACCTGTACGAGCGCATCTTTACCCAACTGACTGCGCAGAGTCTTTCGTTCCACGCCGATCGCTTTGGTGGCGCGCTCGTTTCGCAAACAACCAAACTAATTGGTGCGTTTGAGCGATTTTGGGATACGATGGTCTTTCAAGTCGTCCCTTCTATTGCCAGTATTATTGCTGCGACCGTCATTTTATCGTTCGTATTTTGGCAATACGCCCTATTCTTGTTTATCGTGGCGATTGTTTTCGCCATTTGCGTCTACTTCGGTTCACGCTTTATGGCCGAACGCAATACGGCCGAATCACAGGCAAGCACCGCCGCCAACGCGCACGTTGCTGATGTCGTGACAAACGTCATGACGATCAAATCATACGGCAATGAGCATCAAGAGCTCAAAGATATGCGCATCAAAACCAGTCTCTGGCGCGATAAAAGCCTCAGTACCATGCGCGGATTCCTCGGCGTCAGTACCATCTATTCATCACTTCTTGCATTAATCAACATCGTTGCCATTGTTGCTGCAATTTGGGCATCAGAACACGGCCTCGCTTCGATCGGTGTCGTCTATCTATCTGTCACGTATACCTTCACGGTCGCGCGTCAGCTCTGGGAAATGAATAACATCATGCGTAACTACAACCGCATTATCGGTGATGCATACGATATGACGGAAATTCTTGCGCTAACACCAAGTGTCAGGGATACTTCGGGGCGCGTACTCTCGGTGACTGATGGTCATATCACCATGGACAATGTGTCATTCCGTCATGACGATGATAAGCAGCTGTTGTTCGACGCGTTTTCGCTTGATATTCCTAAAGGCCAGCGCGTTGGTCTGGTTGGACACTCGGGGAGCGGTAAAACCACCCTGACTAAACTCCTGCTTCGTTTTGACGACATTGAAGCTGGAGCGATCGCAATCGATAACCAAACAATCACCGATGTCACCCAAGAAAGTCTCCGCAAAAGTATCGCCTACGTCCCGCAAGAACCGATGCTGTTTCACCGTAGCTTGCGCGAAAACATCGCCTACGGCAAACCAGGTGCGAGCGACGACGAGATTCGCCGTGCCGCCAAACAAGCACATGCCCTCGAATTTATCGAGCAGCTCCCTGATGGTCTTGATACCATGGTTGGCGAACGCGGCGTCAAGCTCAGCGGCGGACAGCGGCAACGTATCGCCATTGCGCGTGCGATCCTAAAAGACGCACCGATCCTCGTGCTCGATGAAGCTACTTCGGCGCTTGATAGCGAAAGTGAGAAGCTGATTCAGCAATCGCTCGAATCACTTATGCGCGGCCGCACGAGCATCGTCATCGCCCACCGCCTGTCAACCATCGCCAAACTCGATCGTATTCTCGTGCTCGATAACGGCGCAATCGTTGAAGACGGTTCACATCAAACATTACTCAAAAAGAAAGGTACGTATTCTAAACTTTGGTCACACCAAAGTGGCGGATTTATCGAAGAATAGTAATGCGCTTGTCAAAATACTTGCGCTATGTTATATAGTAGGCAGGCTTAGTTTTACGTTCGACACGTAAAGATTCCCTCGTTCGGGAAGTGCACGTACCTACTAGAAATGGAGCGGGATCATGAGAATTGTAGCGATCGCGCAACGCATCGAGCACATCCTGAGTGATGTTGGGACACTCACCGCCGAAAACCTGTTTGCTCTCGTGGAGCAGTTGCATCGACTCGATGTTACGCGTACCAGCAAGCGACCCTCCGAGTACGATGGCCGGTCACTCCAACTCATCAACGAGGCAATCGAATTCGGAGAAAAGCATCGGCTGTTCTCCTTGGTTATGCCCAGCCCTGGGCTCGAGGTCATCATCGGCGCACTGAAACCCCATGCCGTCACCATCGAGACAATCGAGGATGACATGGAGAACAACGCCAACATGTTCCGAAGCACTCGAGGCTTTCAGCACATCCGCGACTACTGTGCCTTGCGGTAATCGCACCTCATTCCCCTATCCGTCTGCCGGAGCTAGTACAGGGTTACCCCTGGAACGCTCCGGCACTTCATGTCAGGTCTTGCATTTTTCATAATAATCAGCTTAAATAGTGGCATCGCGCTACTGTTGGCATTCTATCAGTAGTAGAGTGGAGTCAATCTCTCTCGTCAGCGACGCCCTTCAACGTTAGGAGCAACACCATGCCCGTTGTTTCAGACAGTGCTGGGCGTCTTGCCCATGTACCCGATTCATGGTTCTTCACCGAACACCCACGAGACTTTCTCGACAAGGAGACGTACGAGAAGCGAATCGTGCTCGCACAACGTCGCATTCTGAACGTCGTCCTGGCGCTTCGTCACGAGCCGCTACCCAACGACTTCGTCTACTTCACGAGCCACCTGCCAAGCGATTTCGCCGATTTCATCGACGGACTCGATGGCAGTCGGTCGCGGTACGCACGAAAGGTTAATGCCTCAGCACTGCGTCACAGTGGCCTCGCAGCCATCGACGAAAAGCACGTGCGTTCACCGCAGCACATGAGCCGGCGGCGACGGAGCCTGTTCTCGCTCGATGATGTGCCCGTACTCCTGTTCGATGCTTACGCGCGTCAGCGGCGGAGTTACGAACATTTCCTCGACTTGATGCGCTGGCATCTGATCCATGACGCGATTCTGCGCATGATCGAGGACGGGGAGCTGTGGTACATGAACGGCATCTGGCAGATCCGACCAAGTGTCATGGATCGGCATCGCGGATGCGGCCGAAGTCGACGCTCGCGCAAGCATCGTGTCGAATACGACGATCGTTCATTCCATGGTCGACCCAACCGTGACCGGAAGCGTGTCGCTGCCTAACTTACTTCCAATATAGCCCTTGAAGAGACGACAGCGTCTCGCAAAAGTGCAGATGAATATGACGCCGATAAGGCCGATTCTCCTCGCCAACAAGAGCTATATTGGAATAAGTTCGCTCTCTTTATTAAACGGGTAGCCCCTGAAGGCTACCCGTTTTTATGTATAGATCTTATACGACGACTATAGCCTATTTATTCGCATCAACATTCGACTGCTTAGGCTCGTCCTGCATC
>JASLDG010000034.1 GCA_030146045.1 Candidatus Saccharimonadales bacterium
TTGATGGCTTATTCATATTTCTATTGTATATAAAATTAGCACTCATTGCAATAGAGTGCTAATTTAGATTATTTCAGGGGGTGTACTCTCGGCTCAGTGAGATACACCCTTTGCTGCCTACTGGAGGCGGCTATCGACACGCCATGACTGATCACCCAGCGCCTCGCGAAATGAGGGCTTGCGCTGCTTCTGCTTCGCGGAGCCCTGACGGAGACGGAAGTCCTTGATGACCTCCCACACGCACCGCGCCGAATCGAGCCTGGTTGCCCGGCGTACGGGCTGCGGCATCGAACCGCGGTCACGCAGCTCGTGATTGAGCTGCCTCACCGTCTTGCCGGGTGTCGTTGCCTGAACCCAGGCGTAGATCGAACGAATCATGGTACACTTCCTTTCTATCGGATGAATGGATACGCCGGCTCGTTGCCAGCGTTTTCGACCACGATCAGTCCTACGATCGCGATCACAATGCTCGTCCCGAGCAAAACCTTCTGCCACCGAGGCAGTCCGCTCCCCGTATCAGGCACCGAACTGCGCTCCGTTTTGCCGCTGCTTCCGGGCGTCGATGACACGTAGCGCCACCAAGCCGAACAATCCGCCCGCCCCGACCAACAGCCGGGCGGTCATGGTCTTCTTATTCATGACTCCACCTTTCCATGATGGACTCGTGCTCCTTCAGGCCGGCCTGCTCGACATATGTCTTGTACACAGCGTGGGCAACCAGAGCAACTGCTCCGGCGCAGGCCGTAATCAGTAGTAGTTTCTTCATGTACGCTCTCTTTCATTCATTGAGCCGAGAGTAGGCCAATTTTACCACCAAAATAACTCTTAGTCAATATCCATACTATGAATACCCCGCACCTTACGATGCGGGGTATTAGACTTTCTACGATGCACTTTACTTCGTATTGAGCGCTACAAGATGATCAATCGTCTTATCGGTCAGCAAGCGATTAGCGATATCACGCTGCACTTCCGGTGTTGTGAAATCCTGACCTGATTTATTGCCGAATTGTGCCTGGTATTCATTGACCCTAGCAGCAAGTTCCTCATCGGTTGCCGTTACCTTTTCGACCTTGCTCAGCTCAGCAAGCACTAAACCGGCTTTAACACGGTTCTCCGCCGATGTCTTCACTTCTGTATCAAGCCATTCTTCCTTGGTCAACTTCTTGCTCGCAAGATACATATCAAGTGTCAAACCCTGATACATCAAGTTCTGCGTCATGTCACGCTCGATACTCTGCATTTGATCTTGCACTAAGATACTCGGAACGGGTACTGTACTTTTTTCTATCAACTGCGTGACAAGTGCGTCTTTGAGCTTATCAAGCGATTCTTTCTCGCGCTGCGTCGTAATCTCACGCTTAATATCATCCTTCAGTTCTTTGACCGTCTTGAACGGGCCGGCTTTCGCTGCCAGTTCATCATTCAGCTCAGGCAATACCTTTTCTTTGACTTCTTTGAGCGTGACACTAAATACCACCTTAGCACCAGCAAGGTCTGTTACATGATATTCTTTTGGAAACTTCAAATCCAAATCAAAAGCGTCATCCGCTTTATGACCGACAATACCTTCTTCGAAGCCGGGAATAAACTGCCCTGAACCAAGCTCAAGTACGTAATCAGTTGCCGTCCCGCCGTCAAACGCAACATCGTCTTTCTTGCCGACAAAATCAAGCACGACTTCATCACCCTTTTGTGCCTTGCGATCAACCACCTTGCGCTCAGCATAGCCTTGGCGAATCCGCTCAATAATCTCATCGACATCTTTTGCTGCTACCGATATCTTTTCCTGCTTTGCGGTCAGTTTTTTGTAATCACCAAGTGTTACCTCTGGTAGCACTTCAGCTTCTGCCGTGAATTCAAGCTCCTTACCAGGTACAAACTTCTTGACATCCACTTGCGGACGATCGATTGCCTGAATATTGTTGCTCGTAAAGGCCTCAGCTACTGCTTTTGAAAGCGCATCATCAAGTGTTTGCTCCGCAAGTGCATTGGGATTCACATGTTTTGCTACAACGCTAGCAGGCGCTTTGCCTTGACGAAATCCAGGTACTTTCAGTTTTTTCGCAAGTTTTGTGAGCGCTACGTGCTCAGCATCATTCAGTTCTTTTTCGCCGAGCGTGATTGTCAGCTCGACACTCGTGTCGGTTAGGTGTTTCACAGAAGTCTTCATATAGAAACTACTATAACAGATACGGATATCCGTTTCAAATCAAGAGGGCCAACTATAAGACCGATCTAATCGAAGAATTCAGAAAACTCATCACCTTGCAGTCGAGCTCGATGATCTTTGACGAGACTCACAATGCGTTCAAGCGCTATCGTCTCTTCTTCAGTTGTTTTTACATTCTTAAACGGATATAGTGCTTTTTCGCGCTCGTTCTCGCCAACAAACACCATATATGGCACGTTCTTTTTAACGTACGCCTTGATCTGCTTGTCCAGCTTGCGTCCAGAAATATCTACCTCAACAGACACACCTTCCGCGCGCAATTCGCGAGCAACCGCTTCGGCCCCGTCAAGATTACCGTCAACGACTACAATCCCCACCTCTGTCGTTGATGCAAGTTCAGGCAGCAAATTATGTGAGCGCAAAAAGAGCTCGGTTGTCGTCAGTCCTGGCGCCATACCAACCGTTGCAATCGGATCGACCCCGAAGAGCCCTACAAGCCCATCATATCGACCACCGCCAAACATTGAACGATTGTTTTCCGGATGCATATCAAACGCTTCAAAAACCGTACCAGTGTAGTAATCGAGTCCACGCATTAGTGCAGCATCGAACACAACTGTTTTAATGCCACGCATGTCAAGCAAGCGAAATAGTTCACGCACATCTTCGGCCGGTTGGCTTTCGGCGACATCACTTGGAAGCTCGTCGATCGTCTTGGCCGAAAGTAATGTTGCGAGCTTTTTACGGCCGCGATCTGCCGCCTCATCGCCAAAGATCTCGTGGGCCTGGGCCACAAAGTCATCGGTTGAAATCTTATCTTTCCGATCGAGCAGCTTCATCATCAGCTGCGATTGAACACCATCGAGCTCAAGATAATTCGTCAGGCAGAAATCAATCAATTGGCGATTGTTCACTTTGATCTTATACATGGCGTCCTTCGCCCCAAATGCTTTGAACATCTCATCTGCAAGAGAAATAATCTCCGCCTCGGCACGAATACTTTCAACACCAAAAATATCCGTATTGAGCTGCCAAAATTCGCGCTCGCGACCACGCTGCGGGCGCTCATATCGCATGAAATTCGCAATACTATAGAGGCGCGCCGGATACCCAAGCTCTTGACGACGAGCTGCTACCATGCGACTCACACTTGGTGTCATTTCCGGACGAATCGCCACTACCCTGTCGCCGCGATCAGTAAACGCATAGGTTTGTTCACCCGCAAGCTCTTGTCCTGATTTTGCCGTATATACCTCGAGCGGCTCAAGCATCGGAGCACCGTATTCCTGATAGCCGTGCAATTCGGCGACCCGTCGCCATACACCAAATATATAATTCTGAACTCGTTTATCCTCTGGATAGTAGTCACGGGTTCCTTTGTAGCTTTGAAAAGAAAGTGTACTCATTGATTGTAATCCTATCATATTTATCTGTTATTGGCAAGCATAAGGCCCTTCTGTCTTATGAAAAAACGCCGGAGATAGATCGGCGTCTTGGAAAGTGTTGCATACACAAAATCAACCGATCTATTCCGGCAACAGATGGGTATGATGGAGCGTGTAATGACTCATACTTTTAATTATAGCATAAAACAGATATGACGTCTACTATGACCGAACTCGCCTTAGTTGATCACTCTGGCTATAGTATTGTTCGATATCCTCGATAAGTCGCTCGCAATCGCCACTCGTCATACATGCAATATCCTCTTCCATTTCAAGAGTCGTTGCGATATCATCTGGTATCATGAAGGTACTCAACCCATGCTCCAAGGGGCGAAGATGCGGCTTTTTGATAAACGACAAGGTTCGCTCGGCCTTTGTAACGGCACTGTGTTGCCACTCAAAGCTATAAATTGACTGCATGCGACGATAACGGCGCGAATCGCCATCACCAAAATAATCAGTATCAAACAGTTGCATCGACCACGCATCAGTAGCAAGCGCTTGGCGAGCAACATTCACGCCTACAATCCGGCGGCGCTGCAACGGCACATCAAGCACTTCTGGGTCGAGAGCCTCATTTTCGCTATCCAACATGAGACGACTCCAGTACTTACAAGGAGCTTTTCGAATAATCCGCAACGATTCTTTTTTGCGCGCTACTGATAGTGAGCAGATCGCAAGCCGTTGCATCTGATGCGGGTGCGGCATATCATCATCACGCGCATCATAATCAGTCAATCGGTCGTATGTCATACTACTGTCTCCCTTTGGTATTGGACAGTATAGCACTCAGCGCAAAAACTGCAAGTATGCTAGTTTTTAATCTCGATGCCGCCCATCACGACGTCACCAGTGACAATCAGTAACGGCGCATTCTTCACGCGGTCCTGGTCTGTTTTGTCATCAACGCCACCCAAAATGGCATTTGTTTCGTTCCGAACCGTAATGTCACGTGGCACAATAATTTCGAGTCCGCCCATAATAACCGTCGCTGAAATAACCGCCTGCTCCTTAATGTGAACCTTGCGAAGATCAAGCTTATTGCCGCCCATCACGACAGTCGTTGAAGTACCAAGATAGTTATCTGACGTATAGCGCTTATCGCTCCCGCCCAAAATAGCCACAACCTCATCACGATCTTTCTTACTGACTTCGTACTGGCGGCGACGATTCGATTCAAACGCAATTGAGAGACCCACAACCACAATAATCATTGGCCAGAATACCTGCCATGGGTTTACCGTAATGATATCGAGGTTTTTTAGCTGATACAGTACGCCAAAGGCAGCCACCAGAAGCGCCCAAAGATAACTCTTCATATCATTAATAAATATCAGAATCGCGCCAACAATGACGAGGAGTGGCCACCAGGTACCCCACAACTCTCCGACGTTGGCGTTAAATACATTCAGATTGCCCGCTAGGAGGCCAAGACCAACAAGCGCGATAATGATTCCGGTTGCGATTCGTGTATAGGATGCTTTCATAGTTGTATACTATCACAATTTATTACTGCAGGCTGCTATATGGCGATTGCAACTGGCTCATCGTGCGCGACCATTGAAGACGATCAAGAATACTTGCTGTCTGTTGTTCGGTCGCTGGTTTGGTAATTTTTCCGCCATCATCGGTACCAATGACGCCAAATTGCATTGTAAATGGTAATTTAGCGAGCTTTGCTGCACGAATAGTTTCGAGGCAGGTGTCGTGATACCCACTACAGTGGTCAGCGATCGCCAGCCAACGCGCGAGTTGCTTATTTTCTACACCCTTAATCGTCAACGTGAGTCGAATCGCCGCCGAACGCGTCACTTCGACTGACTTTTGCTGATCAAACATAAAATTACCCATCGAGTAGACAATCAGATGCCCTTTATAACTTTCGGTCGTCTGAACCCAGTGCGGATGGTCACCCAGTACGGCATCAGCACCAGCATCGATCATCGAACGATAGAGCTTTGTCTTGAGTTCATCGGGCGCAGCTTTATATTCTTCGCCCATATGTGGAAATGCGAGAACAGGCATATACTCGCTATATACTTTCATCTGAGCAATCGCCGCTTCACCAGGGATGCGAAATACTCCATGGTACCCACACATCGCGACTGGAAAAGCACCCGGACGAGTCCTTTGATTATCGAGAGCCACCGTCGCAGGC
>JASLDG010000035.1 GCA_030146045.1 Candidatus Saccharimonadales bacterium
TGTTTAAACACATCTGCCAATACGTCAACGGCACTTGGTGACTGCTTGAGTAGGAGCTGCATTGAAGAGTTTGATACGATGGCGCGACCCATCTTACTTGCCATAAAGTCTTCAACGTCCTGGCTGATTGTGGTAACACCTAGGTAGTACTTTCGGGCGCGTTTCGCGAGGCTAAACAAGAAGTTGGCCGAGTCTTCGTATTTCATCAACTGCCAAGCCTCGTCCACGATAAGCATACGTTTCTTGAGGTGGCTACGAGTTACATTCCAGATGTGGCTCAGGACAATATACATGGCAACCGGACGGAGCTCATCTTCGAGGTCGCGAATGTTAAATACTACCATCTGGTTGTTAATATCAATATTCGATTGCTGGCTAAAGATACCGGCAAATGTACCTGTAGTGTATTTGCGCAAGCGCTGTGCGAGATTTGGGCCACTGCCCTCCATGTGCACAAGGGTGTCGTAGAGATCCATCATGGTTGGTGGAAGACCGCTGTGCGTCAGCGGGTCACTGGTAATACCAGCACGAGCATACGTGTCAATCAGTGCCTGGTCAAGGTCGGCTTCTTCTGCAGGACTAAGGCCAGTTACGTTTGTTTCACCTCCAGTAATAATATGGGCGCCACCAAGCATCAGGCGAAGAAGACCATGGAGGGTAACGAGGTTGGCACGCAGCGCGTCGTCTGCATCCTCGCTATCAACCACATGTGGCAGATCGAATGGATTCACACGCACGTCAGAGTTGAGGCTGAGGCGAATATAACTGCCACCCACGGCATCGCTCAGTTTCTGGTACTCGTTCTCTGGGTCGATGATCAGCACATCGGCGCCCATCATCATACTTCGCACAGCTTCAAGCTTGACCGTAAATGACTTACCAGAACCGGACTTTGCAAATACCACCATGTTGGCGTTTTCCAGCGTGTAACGGTCAAAGATCACAAGGCCGTTATTGTGCATATTGATGCCATAGAGAATGCCCTTCTCCTGCGTAAGATCGGCACTGGTGAATGGGAATGAGGTACTGATGGCACCCGTATTCATATTGCGGCGAATCTGCAGCTGATCGGTCATTTGCGGTACTGTGGCATTAAGCCCCTGCTCTTGCTGGCTACTGGCAACCTTACTAAAGACCAATTGCTGGCCGAAGATTGTTTCGATCTTGTGTTGAATAAAGTTCAACTCATCTAAACTGTCAGCATACATGGTGATATACAATCCGTAGCGGAAGAATCGCTCCGACCCCACCTGAATCTCATCACGAAGTTCCTCGGCGTCATTCAATGCAGCTTCAAGGCCTGGGTCGCGCGTACGTCCCTTCTCTTCATTGATGGCCATAGTCGCCTGCATCTGAGTCACCTTTTTGCGGAGGTTCTTCAGGACAACCTCGCTCTCAACTGGGTAAAAGAACATACTGACATCGAGTACTTCATCGATATTGATAATACTACTGAGCCATCCGGTGTAAATCTGGCGCGGATATGCATACACGTAAATCGTCCGTCCGTATTTGGTGCCAAGGCGGAAATGACTCGAATGAATTTCAAGGCTAGACGGCGCAATCAGGTCGCGGAGAGTCGTAATACCCTTTAAAAAGGCCTGTTCGACTTCGGCTTGTTCGCGCGCACGCTGTTGCGCGGCAATATCGACGGCATCGTTTTTCTTTTTGGCCATTATCGGTCTTCCTCTCGCCGCAAGTGCATTTGTGGTGCTTCTCCCTCGCCCTTACGAACAAACAGTGATGTTACGTCCTGGAAGTTGCCGAGTGGCTCACGAACAGCCGTATCAGGGTTGTAGAAATTATAATAAAGATGCCCAAGCTCTTTGGTCGTCAGTTGCGTACACTTAACGCCAAGCTGGAATAGGCCGCTAATAACGGCATCGGTTTGGTTTTTAATCTCATCCTTGGCTTTTTCGTATTGTTCGTGGTTGACTACGATAGCATGTTGCTGTGGGGTGCCGCCAAAGATGGTGCTAAACAGGCTTTTACTACTCCGTTTAACCGTATCAAGGTCGCCAGAAGGAAAATATGGTACAACAACATAGAAACTTTTATCCATAATGTTTGCTTCTTGGCTGAGTGCGTCGATAAAGTCGATGTAATCATCCGTCAGGACATTGAGGAGCATGTTTTCCTGATCGCGACGGATATTGCTTAGTCGTTCAATGTAGGGTCCGATGTCGACGCGCTGTGATCGAATGAGGATTTGAACAGGAAAATAGAGCGAGTTAAGGAAGTTTTGGTAGCTGTATTCTACACCTTCGCGTTCCTTACTACTCATGAGATCAAAGTTAATTGACTTGCAGGCAACCACTGAGCGGAAGCTGCCATCGTTCATGACGACCATATTATCGCGAATTTCCGAGAACATAAGACTGTTTTGAGTAGTGTTCGGATTTACCTTAGCTGCTGGCGGTGTTTTGGCGTCGGTGACACTTGGCACGCCAGGTGCGCCCGGCTGACCAGGTTGGCCGGGTTGCGGCTGCATAGGCATACCACCCTGCGGTGGCGCCTGCTGCGGTTGTTGCTGATAATTTGGTGGCATGTGTGTCTATCTACCCTTTTCTTATCTGAGCGAGATGGTTACTTCGTCTTTGCTGGTCAGTACCTTCGCTTTGTGTTCCTCTATTCGCTTGGCTTCGGCCGACATGGTTTGGATAGAAATATCCTCTCTAGCGGCAAGCTCTTGTAGCTCCCGAACTCGCTCCTGTGCTTGCTTTATTGTAGCATCAGACGTAGGGGTTACGCTAGTGCTTTGCGCTGGAGCTGGTATTGGTGGTGGAGTATCGTGGTGTAGTTGAAGGTCGGCTGAGTCGGTGGCTTGTTCTGGCTGTGTAATTGGTGGTGTCGATACTGATTCTGGCTGGTTAACGGGCTGCGGTTCCTGCCATGTTGGTGGCGATGGTTGGTTCCGTGGTGTTTCTGCTGCCTTAGAAGCAAGAGACTGCGCATAGGCAATAATATCGAGCTCTTCTTGGCTTTGGGGTGCTGGAGCGGCGTCTACAATTGGTACTGGAGTATCAGAGATGACGGGTGCAGGCAGTTCCGGTGCCGTAGCAGGAGGTGTTTCGGCGACATAGGGAGTGGCTGGCTGATACTGATTAGCCGCGAAAGGATCGACTGCAGGGATGGTGTCGAGCTGTGGTTCGGGAGTAATAGGCGCCTGCGTTGGAGATAATGGCGTAGGTGCTGCGTACATATTTTGTACTGCCTGCTGATGACTAGCGGCCGCCGATTGCTCAAGGCTTTGTGTTAAGCGGCGCGACTGGTCATTATTAGTATCCATAACATCGGGGGTTGACTGTGATTCATAGTATAAATCTTCCTTCATAGCCGTATCTGGTACCGGCACCCCTGCCCCGCGTACTGACCAGCCATGGCTATCAACCAACTCTGATAGGTAGCCAAGTCGTCGCATAGCTTCGTCTTCTCCGAAATCTTTGGTACGGCGAATATCTTCGTTTTTTGGCGGGATGATGGTGATGAATGAGTCGATACCATCGGGTGACCACATGCGGCGTCGAGACTTCAGGAAATAGAACGACACGACAGCCGACAGATAGGTTTCCATTGGCTGATCTTTACGCAGTGGCAATGCTAGTGCGGCAAAAAAGATGATAAGCGGCATCGGTATAATGACGAGCGGAATGAATATCTGACTCAGGCCAAACGCGGCTGCCCCAGAAATAGCTACAATGATAAGGTAAATAAACTGTCGAAAACTAAACGGCCCGATAAGCTTATCGTCCGCCTCCACGTCTTGAGGAACTTTATATACCGCCATACTTCTAGGTACTATTGTACGCTAAAAGGTTATGTTTTGCGATGCTAAGTTACTGTACGACCCTATTGATCTACTGCTTAGAGCTACTAGATTATTCTACTAATTTTTACCTTCTTTTCTGGAGACAGATTATCGGCCTGTTGGTCAGACATACCACTATTAGCTTTTCCTACCTGTAACTTAGCTGCACCCGTCGTATCTTGACTAACAAGATCTCCGAGTAAATCAATGTCCTTGTTGCTCATTTGGGCGAGTGAAGCTGATGATAGTCCACCATTTTGCAAATTTTTTATAGCCGTATCCTGCAGATTTAAGCCACCGCCATTTTGTACTGCTGCGACATCTCCACCGCCAAAGTACCCCATACTAGACATACCGCCACCAATAGCGCGCGATGCTTGTGATGGGGCTCCGGTTGGATTATTGAGGTGGTGTTGAGATGCTTGTAGAAAAGCCTTCTTATCGATTTTCGCTAGTTGCTCTAAGGCAGCAGCTGTTTTAGGATCATTTGCGCTACCGATTGCGTTTTTGTACAATGCCGAGTTTTTAAAGTCATTATTGCCAGTTGGATCTTCGAGTGTCAGGTTATCGACAAGTGCGTGGGCAGCCTTAACTTCTTCGACTTCAAGCTTAAATTGGGCATTAACCGCATCTGCTGCGACCTTATTCTTCATTTGATCTGTTGCAAGCCTTCCGCCTGCTAGGCTTTTACCAAATTTTGTAAGTTCTCCGTTACCGTCCACCGCTTCATCCGCGATATACCCCATTTTTGCATTATTTAACGCAGATTTGGCATAGTCATATTTTGCTTGTCGCCTTACTCCGCGTCGCGCACCACCGAGTGTTGCAGCATTAAGTGCCTTGCCGAGTTTCCCGTCGTCGAGAGCTCTAGTCTGCATCCTGTTACCCAAGAACTCTCGTCGCTTCTTTGTCTTGTCCGCGAGACTTCCCTTCTGTCTGTCCTGTGCTCTGCTGACTGCAGCTGCCATCTTACCGCCAATAGCCCCCGCGGCACTTAGAGCGCCTTGAAGTACTGACCATACAGCCAAGAGTGGCGCGACCGCTACACCAGTTGCGATGAGCCCAAGCGACCATCGCACATGTTGTTCACCATTCGGACCGCCGCTTACTGTAACGGTTCCTTCACAGGCATTACCTTTATCAATACTCTGCCCTTGTCCGCCATCACCCGATTTACAGCTTGCCTGTGGCTTGATCTCAGTACTCTCGGCACCTGCCGACAGGATGATCGCACTTGCAAGCGTACCGCCACCCATGAGTAATGCGACGATCGGGAACACTAGTAGTAGCTTCCAGAACATACTTAACCATTTTTGGAAATATTGCTCTGTGTTTGGTAATAGGTATGCAACAAATGCTAGCGGTGATGCAACAACAAGCAATACAATAAATGCTTTTCGTAGCAGCAAAATAACAGTAATAGTGGCAACGGTAATGATAACAAACAAAAGAACCGCTCCGAGAGGTGCCATGAAAAGCCAGACAGCTCCTGCGACGGCAAGCATTGCAATGGCGATTTTTGCCATGAATCCATCGCTGGAATTAAACTCTCCACCACTCCCTGCTCCGCCGGCGAATGGTGCCGGTCCTACCTTGGCGGCTATATCGAGAAGGCCCTGATGGATACTGTAGCCCATGACATTTGATATGTCGGCCATGGCTTGGCAGATGAAGTATGAAACGTTAACAGCGATAGCGGCGACAATAAGGCGCGGAAGCATGCGCTTGATACCATAATTACTAATACCATAGCTTGTCACCTGGGATATGACAATGATGACAAAAGCGACGATAAAGGCAATGTTCGCAAGGTCTTTTGCCTGTGACCATGCTAGATAAGTACCATTTTGGGTTGTTGCCGTACCACCGGTGGAGGTACTTGTACTTGTTCCGGATGTGCCATTATTGAGCTTGAAAAGCTCCGGCTCAACCTCAAGAAGGCTGCCAGCTAGGAAATGGAAGAGCTTATCTGATGCCTTTGAAGCACCTTCCATGACAGGACATAGAATCCACCCGATTTTTTCGACTGCACAGGTGACGGAGTCGTCACCATCGTTAGCTTTGTTGTTAGTCTGCGTCTGAGTCTGTGTTGCTCCCTCCGCGGGGCGACACATTTTAGTCGCAGGTTTACCGGCAGGACCAGCTTCATCATAAGGAGTGTCGCCAGTCTTACAGGATCCTCCATTTGACTCTGCGGTATATGGATCGGCAGCGAAAGCAGGAGTCGCTGGTGAAATTAATGTACTAAAAAAAGATAACACCAATAATCCCAAAAGGAATACTGGTGTTATAAATCTTCTTTGTTTTCGGTACATCCTATCATAAAGAATATACCATAAGCACCATTAGGGCAATTAGCTATAAGATAAGTTACCTTAGTTTGCTGGAATATTTTCTGGATCTGTTATCCAGTTACCGTCTGTCTCGGTAATGGATTTGACAGCAATCCATCTACCCTCTTTGAATTGGACAAAACGCTCATTATAGCCTCTCGTGAAGGTATTTTGTGTTAGGAGTACTTTTGATGGGTTATTCTCCGGATTATAGCCTCCAACAACTGACGTCTTGAAGATTGGTGACTCAGATGCTTTCTTCGTTCGAGGGTCGACGTAGATTTTATATGTTGCAACAACAGGTTTTTGCCCACCACCAATCTGCCCCATTAGACCATCGAGCCCTGGGTTATCAGCCCGATATGCTGCGGCGAGAATCTTTCGGCCTTCGTCAGGGGTCGTCGCAGTTGAGGCGATATAGTCGACGATTGTTTGCTGAGTGACAATCTCTTGCCCTGTATTATCAAGTGATGGCTTTGCGTAGCTTGTTAATGGATCTCGCTTATCGAGAGCGAGTAAATTATTGATTGCCGGAATGGCAGCTTTTGTGCGTTCATTGACAATTTTATCCGCCCAACGAATACGATATGACTCTGGGAAGGTTGCATCGTCGTAAAACTGATCTACCGTGAGCGTATTAGGATCAACCTTTGAGTAGTCGATAGAGCCGTTGGTTTCACCAGGATTGTATGGTGCGGTTGTATTGCGGTCACCGTTACCGACGCCAAATGCATTTTCAACAGCATCTTCGGTGCCCTTTTTGACACCCCAGCCGATTGCACCAACAGCTGCGACAGCGACGACAAGTGAGCCTGCCGCAATTGCAATAGCATTCCTCTTTTTGTTATTAACATCCATAGGCTTATCGAGAGGGTCGCGTAGCTGACCACTGTGCGCTGGCGCCGAATAAAAACCATCTTGTACTGATTCCGGATGTCCGTGAAACTGCTGCGGTTGGACGTTATGTCCACCGCCATGGTATGGTGGGCGGTTTGGGCCGCCGCCAAAGTTGCTTTGAGGAGCTTGGCCTATGTTACGAGTCATAGAACTTGGTCCTTTCTCTTATCATGAGAATTAAACTAATTTCAAAGGGTTACTATATAATTATACACTATATTTGTAAACTTTGCAATAGTTTAGGCAAAAATTGTACTATCTACCACTTAAAGAAGACGTCTTTTTGGCTGTCGAGTTTTTTGCTGATGGCATCAAGACTGTCGGTCGGCGCGGTTAGTGCGGGTGCTTTGATGGTAGTCGCTTGGATATAGGTCGCAGCTGCGGTCACAGCTTCTTGTACTTGCGTACTAGTTTGGTCGATACTCGCCTGCTCTCCTGCTGTCTGCGCTTTGAAATATGCTTTGTAGGTGTCTATGACTTTTTTGATATGGCCCTTGTATGTCTGGTAAATACTATCAATCGGTTTGTAGGGTGCGGGCGGTGAGTTTGCGAGTCGTTCGCGGCACGCTTGTGACACGCTGTCGAACTCTTCTTGGGTGATGCCGGCGCTCAGATTGGCAATCATGTCATTACAGCCCTCTGCTGTATTGACGAATATAAGGAGAGACCCAGCATAGTCGTCGATTTGTTTGCCAAAATCAACCAAGGTTTGCTTGTGCTGGTTGAATACGCCACCAACTACATGATCATGGGCAACCGCCGATGAGCCTGCGAGGGTACGTACCGATTCTTGATAGAAGACAGAGCGGATAGCGATGGTCGAGATAGATTCACGATTGAGGGGCGCGAGTGCGAGATCCTTGAGCTGATCTTTAGAGAATGTGTTGGCTGCTTGACGTGCCCCAGAGATACTTGCGTTTGCTGTCGTGTAATCTTTTGTACCTGGTCGCCATGCGAACCACCAGCTGAGGACAAGCGTGATGAGCAGAATAACGCATGCGGAGATGATAAGCGCCCGGCGGCTCTCTGGTAAAGATATTCGTATACGTGGTCGGTGAGATGTTGTCATGGCAGCTCCTACTTATTATATAGACTGTTTCCGACAGTCGATCCTACTTGGCATGCCTGCTGGTTAAGCGGCGAATTCTTAAACTGTGCGTTGGTCATACAGTCGCTTTGTGGCTTGCCAACGGTACCATTTTGCCCAAGACCACCGTAGAGACAAGAGACACCGGCTGCTGGGTTGATTTGACCGAAGCCGTTACATGCCTGCTGAATAGCTGATTTGTAGGCGGGATCGACCGTATTGCCAGCTGTACTGCCGCCATTTTTTGTATTGCTGCCCGTGCCCCCACTTGGCACTGCTGCACCTCCAGATCCACCACCTGAATCTTTTTTAGGATTAATGTACTTGTTGATGAAATTGAACGTAGGTTTGAGGAACTCTTTACAGTAGTCGCAGTGGTTCCTACCTGGATCAGGCATGGCACTATGGACATCACTATGTTTGATGAATGCATCTGATGGTATACCGAGCGAGCGGAGTTTATCGCGCATATCGTATGCCTGCTGCGGCGGCACGACTGGGTCTGACGAGAAGCCGGCAAGATAGGTTGGCGGTGACAATGGACTTGCGTAAAGTGCTGGCGAAGCTGCGTCGAGATTATCGATACACTTGAGGAGCGTTTCAGCACTGAGGATACTTGGGTTGATGCTGATATTTGAGCCTGGAAGAGGGTTGGATAGCTCTCCGATTCCATCAAGCTTAGCGTTGCTTAGACCACCGGCGGTCTGTGCCAGAGAGTTAACGGTGTTTTTGATACTATTCCCCTGCTCGAGGCCGTATTGGGAGAAGGATAGGATGGCAAGAAGACTGCTGATTGAGTCGCCACCACCACTTGCGCCACTGGTTGCGCTCGATAGGGCGCTCCCAAGGCTTGATTGCATTAAGTTTGGAATACCGGTAACAGGATTGTTGCCAAACAGGCTTGATGATCCTGAGCTTGTATCAAACCCTGGAATCTGGAGGGTGCCCGGAGAGGTTGTCCCTTGGGAGCTTGTAATGCCCTTCAGGACAGTTCCGCCGTTGGGTAGCGCTCCTGTTGAGTTAGCGGTGCCAACGAGGCTAGAGAGGTTGCTAAGACCAGGGATGCCACTCCCCCGTGATCCAACGCCGCTTGCGTTCCCTCCTTCTGTTTTGATGCCGCTTGCTGGATCGGCTAAGCAAGTTGAATGGTCAACCGCATCTGCAAAGCTTGGGAACGAGTGGAATAGGATGGTGTACGCATTGGTAGGTGCAGACCATCCGACAGCTGCTTTGACGCCTGATTTACCGCTGGAGGCTACGCGCATTGCGAGGCTTCCGCCGGCGCTATCACCCCATAGTACCATCCTATTGGCATCGATACCGTACATGGCAGCATTGTTACGAACATGACGTACGGCGCGCAGCACGTCTTCGTACATGTAGTAAAGACCGGCTGAGCCGAGTCGATAGGTGGCAACGATTGATGTGTAACCTTCTTTAACGGCATCTGGAGCTACTTTGTCGCCCATTTGGTCGTCATTATGAAAACCGCCGCCATTGATAAAGATAATAACTGGACGATTATTACCCGGTGCACGAGTCACGCGTAGAGGTTGCTGTTTTCCTGCGCCGTTAACATATGATCCATAGAGGTTATCTGGTGCATTGAAATTGTTTACAACACTACTATTGCTGCCACCTGGTAACCCAGGTATGTTATTAAGCGGAAGGTTGCCATTGGCAATCTGTGCAGCGGTCTGGTTAATGAGCATATTAAGAATGTCGGTTTCACCGCTATTTGAGAAATTAGTGGCAGAGTTTGATACGTTTGCTGCAGGATTATTGCCGCCGCCGTTGTAATAGATTGTCTCGTAGCCTTTTTTGGAACCATACAAACATGCTTTTTGGTTCAGGTCGGAACCTTTGAGCTCTGCTTTTGTTAAACAATCGTCTTTCGGTATCCCCTCTTTACCATCCTGTCCAAGACCGCCATAGAGACACCAAACAGAAGCAGCGCCACTATTGTCGGCTCCGTGGAACGTTTGACAAGCGGTGGCGATAGTCTGGCTGTAGGTGGCAGCAGTTTGTTTGGTTTTGCCATCCGATCCAGCCAGGTAGGCGTATCCCGTTTTAGCTCCGACAAGACATGCTTTTTGGTTCAGGTCGGAACCTTTGAGCTCTGCTTTTGTTAAACAATCGTCTTTCGGTATCCCCTCTTTACCATCCTGTCCAAGACCGCCATAGAGACACCAAACTTCGGTGGCGTTGGTGGCTATTGAACTGGCATCGCGGCGGAACTGGGCGCAGGCTGCCTTGATAGCTTTTTCGTATGCAGCCTTGTCGACAACGGGTTGCGATGACGAAGAACTTGCCTCGGCAACAAGTTCGGTTTTGCTACCTTTGGTGCACGAAAGAGTTGACGTGTCGTTACCGTTGAACGGGTTATCTGCAGTGATTTGTTTGCCGTTTTGAGTACAGGTGTAGCAATAGTTTGGGTCAGATGGTTGATTCGCTCCAGTCATCCAAGCCATGCCTGGCAGGGTGCCAGCTGGACATTTGTATTGCGTAGATCCACTTGGGCACTTTCCTGAACTACCGAGCTCGACCGGTGCTCCGGCGGCTGTTTTAGGGTCGGCACTTTTATTGACGCAGTAGCTTGTTCCGTTGCCACTTCCGGGACTTGTGACAGCTTCGGAGACAGTATCGGCAATATCTTCGTCGGTAGTTTTGCCACCTTGTGAATTAATATTACTGCGACCACGTGCACCTTGTTGACAAATATTAACATGCTGCTCGTCATGAGTAAGCTTGTAAGTTGAGCAGTCCTCGCCCTTCCAGCCATCGATACACGCGTTCTTTTCTGAGTCAGATTTAAGAGGGAGTCCTGAGCAAAATTCTGTCGGTGTAACGGGTTTGGCGTCATCGGTGACTGCATATGCTGGTAAGGTTGTGAGACCGGTTGCGCTTGAGGCGACCATAATAAGTGCGAAAAAACCATTTATAAAAGACTGCTTAAAGCGACGAAACTTGTGTGTTTTTACCATACCCTTTTGCTCTTCCCCTATAGTGTTGTTTCTAGCATACAATAGATGATTTTTATGCACAAGCGTGTTGTTCAGAATTGATCTTGCTTGTGCTACTATTGTAGATAATAACCGAAAGGATAACGAGGAAGACGAGATTATGCCAGATACTACTCCAACTTCGGCGAGCCGCCGCCAACGGGCGCAATATACAGCGATAGGCGCCATGATTGTTATTGCACTGGTGGCCCTTGCGGGTATTATCTTATTCACTGAGCGCCCCCAAGATTCCGTCCCGCGCGGTGCTGCATATCAAGAGCGCAACAAGGACCTTGGAGTTGCCTCCATCATATCGAAGCAAGATGTAGTCGATGTATTTGGCGCGGATGCTAAGGATGTGAAAGATGCAAGTATTTCGGGTGTACTAAACTACAATGGTAATCGCGGTCAGACAGCAACGTATGCGTTTACTCTCCCGTCGGGCGCACAACATGCATCACTTGATGTTGACGTTATGCGGTACGCAAGCAAAGAGGCGTTTGATGCAGCCATGCCGCTCAATGGAGGTGGTGATCTTGGTGAAGTTGCTGGTCATGCGGTCAAGTATCTCCCTGCGCTGGTAATCGCTGGTGATCGCCAGTATAGTATATTGTTCGCAAATGGGAATGATATCTATAAACTTACACTGCTGCAGCCAACAGTAAAGCCTGAAATCCTTGAATATAAAGCGCAAGACATCATGAAGAAGTTAATTGAGAAAGCGCAACTGTTGAAGTAACATTCTCTCTTGACTGCATAATATAAGACCTGGAATAACCAGGTCTTATATTATTAGAACCATGATGTGTAGAGGATATTGTTGCTTGTTATGAAGTCGTCGGTATAGCTATCGGCGTTATCTTTATCGGTGCAATCAACACCGCCTGCGAATGATCCGTCAACTGAACACATCATAGTGTAAGCGCGGAAATTGTATAATTCTTCACTTTGCTCAAGACACTTTTTGCCTGTATACCAATCTTGATCGGCACTTCCACCTTCGATGACTGCCATACGTGCATAGTCGGCACTCTGTTCATATGGATTCCCTGTATTCTCGTCACCTATTTCGTTGCCGTCGTTGTCTTTTGTTTCTTGGCGCCGCTCTCTTTCTTGCTCGGTTAACGACTTTCGGACAGTGGCAATACCGGTTCTCCCCCACGGGTCTTGGCGGTTCACGCAGTACAGCATAAACTTATCGTATTCCGAATTTGGGATTGGTTTGCCAGCATTTTCGCCTGTTTCGTAAATCATAGGCTGGTTTGCGGCCTCTTGTGCACGCTTTAACGAATCTGCAGTCAAAAAGCCCTTTTCGACAGGCTCTTTAGTGTCGGCCGTACCTACCCGCGCTTGGAGCTCTTGGATATTTTTCTGCGAGAGGTCAGAGTGGGACTTAAGCATGTAGTCGAGTACCGGTTTGACCTGCATATTCAGCTCAATTGGATTCATGCTATAGCGAACATTACAGGCGATGTCGGCATTGATACCGATCGCAAGATATTCTGGATCTGGACACATGAGGCGTGTTGGGATAAACGGATCAGGCTGCAGGTTGTAAATGGCCTTTGCTGATCGGCTTTTGATAGATGTAAATGCGCTAGGAATGACCGCCAGGAGATTGCCGAGCGGAGTAAGTGCTCCGCCTTCAAGATTTGGCGAGACGGTGCCAAATGAGCGTACCAAAGATCCCATAAAGGAGTATTTATTATAGATATCGAAAGGGTTTTGGCGAGCTGCATACTTATCTTGCTCAATAAATTTCTGTTGTAACTCATTCTTCTTGGCAAGGTAAATTGGGAGCGCCGCAACATTTGAAGGCATCATGCCACGAGACATTGCCATGTCGCCAAGTAGTACGCCCGTACCGGCAAAGAGTGCATCGCCTGCGGCCATACCTTTGGTGTTGCTGGTAAATGCTTGCGCGACAACATTTGACCAGGCTACTACCCCAGCGGTGAGAAGTCCATTGATATACGTCATGACGGCACTGTTGGTTGGCACAGCACTGGTTGCCATGATATCCCGACCATTAAATGCGTCACCTAGATTTCCGTTGCGGATGTGGTAGCCTGGAGGCGGACAGTCACGCCGCCCAATTTCACCAAATTGTTGTGTTGCGGCAGATATTGCGCCACTCGCAGCCGCAACCAACTGCTGACAGAGTTCGGGTTTAACAGACTGTTTGTTGGCCTGTGTTTCACCTTGCAAACAATAGTCCCGCGCTTTGCCTGTTAGATCAAGCGGAGCTGGCATGAGGTTACCCTGTACACCGGATAGATTTCCGACAGCGCCGGATGTGGCAGCGACTTGCCCGGTCGCAGGGAGGATGGCTGCGATTGAATCGAATGCTTGTGTTGAATACAGCACTGCAAGAGGTGATGGCAGAGGCGGTTCACGCAGCACAATATGTCGATACATGGTGGTATCTGTCGCGTTCTTTCCGCCATATGTTCCATCCATGCTCGCGGCTAATTTACTTGAGAGTACATTGAGGGTGATATCGTTTTCGGCCGGCAGTCGACCCGACTTAATCTGATCGGCTGCTTGCAGATAGATCATAGCGAAGCGCGCGAGGGTAATTTCCTTGGCGCGTTTCATGGCATTGCCGGCAAGTTTACCTTGGGTATACATGGCACACTGTCCGCCGATAAAGTTGGCAGATTGCGCAGTGAGCGACGCAGCGCTTTGCGCCATGCTAGAGATACCCTTTGCACTTCCAAGTGTCTTTAGGCTATAGGCTCCTTGCCCCGTCTGGTCGAGGTTTTCGTCGCTTCCCTGCATGGCCTCATCGAATGATTTATTAACAGCATCCTCAGTGTTTCCCTGTACCTGTGGGATTTTACTTAAGTCGAAGCGTGTTTTAATTCGTTCGCGAAATTTTTTGTCATGGAAATAGCTTGAGCGAGGATTCCAGACACCATTTGCAAGGTACCGGATATTTTCGCTCGAATCCGCGGCAATCGCATAACTAAATTCGTCGATAGCCACCATTCCGTTCGGAAAAACAATCATACCCACCTGGTAGCGACTCTCTGGCTTATCATTACTTGGATCCATATCGTCGCGATTATCTTCTTCGAGTTTGGTGCCGATGACCTGGAATCCGTGTCGCTGCATTTGCTTAACCTGCGCTCGACTCATGGTCGAAAGCTTACATTTGATCGACTTTTTGTCACCACAATCAGCTTTAGCAATTTTGTAGCCGATCATTTTTGGTGTATAGGCTGCAAGTGCAGTGGTGGCATCTGCAAGATCATTAGTGATGAGATCCTTCATATTTACGAGTAAAATATTTGGTGCAAACAATGAACTGTAGAATACTCCCGCAATAAGCGCAACTGCGACAAATCCGAATGCAGATTTGCTACGAATATTTTGCTTGAGCTGTACTTTAAGCGGTTTCCGTAGTTTTTTTGCATCAGACGCTTTGGTTGCCTTATAGAGACCCTTGGCGGTTTTTTCGCGTGTTTTTACATCGCTTGAACTATCCTCCGCCTGTGCTGCGTGCTCTTCTCTGGCCTTGAGGTCATTGGGCGTACTTGCAAACTTATTTTCGTAGTCGGTGTCGCCCGCATTGTATGAACCGTCTTTTTGTGTTTTTGGTGTCATTGGGGCTACTTCTCTCGCTTTTTGTGGCCAAATGCGTCACGTATCATTCGCTTTTGTTCATCTTCTCCTGATGCGGGGCCTTGCTGTGCGTCTTTGGTTGAGTCAAAAATATATCGCTGGGCACGCTCGTTGGCCTTCTTCTGAATTTCACTGCTTGGTGGTTGAGAAACGCCGTCAACTGAACCTGCTCCTGCTGGCATGCCGCCTGCACCCGGGGTTGGTTTTTTGTTAATAAAGCTTGCTGCATCAACTGCTACAGGTACAGCAACGACTTGCTGTACGCCACCGGTAGCCGGTCCTGTGGTTTTAACACCTTGATTTTGCATGATATTCGGTGCACGATATTCAGTGCTTGGTCCTGGCTGGCCATTACCGCTACCTCCGCCACTACCCTGTTGACCAGGAGGCGCACCAGCTCCAGCTTGTGCTGGGCCGTTTTGTTTATCCTTGTCCTTCATGTGGTGCGACTCGTTCATATTATTAAAGATATCTTTAGCTGACTTGCCCTTCTTCTCTTCCTCTTTGGTAGCAAGGGCGGTGTCACCTGCGAGTGCGGCTTGTGCTTCGGCAATCTTAGCGTTATTGATATCCTCGAGCTTCTTATTAGCATCTGCTTGAGCTTCTTTTGCTGCAACATCGCCAGCACCGTTAATATTACCCGTCATACGATCGAACATTGATGCGCTCGGTTTATCACCGCTACCCGCTCCGGTCTGTGCACTTCCCCCGGTACGTTTACCACCGCTACTACTCGGCAGTGCACCGAGTCCCTCGCCAGCTTTTCGTCGTTGGCGCCTAAAGGCTGGACCGCGGTCAAAACTCGGAAGCCCCGCAGTTTTACCGAGCTGGGCCTCTTTTGCCTGGAGTTTGGCCTTCATTTTTTCGTCTTGCTCATTTTGCTTGCTGCCAAGTCGTCCGGCTACGCGTGCGCCTGCATTTGTGGCAAATGATGTAACTGATTTCATGATAAACCAAGTGCCAAGAAGTGGCAGTACTGCTGCACCTGCAGCAGCGAGGTCGGTCATAGTGCTCCCTGATCCTCCATTACGCGGGAAATATGAATCATCCGCAACGCGGTATGTGTTCTTGTCACCCGTTCCGACATTCATAATAGTTGCACTAATTATTTGTCCGGTACCAAGTAAGAATGCAACCACCGGATAGAGGAGCAAAAGCTGCACAAAAAGCCGTCGCCACTGGTGGAAGAACTGCTCGGTATTAGGAAGGAGATACAAGACGAAGATAATTGGTGCAACGAGCACTAGCATCGATACAACAACTTTACGCATAATAAGAATGACAAGGCCGACCGCGCAGGTAATAGCAATTGCTACTGCGACTGCAGCGACAGGTGCGAGCAAAATCCACACCGTACCGTTTTTATTGAGGACGGCAGTAGTGATGTCGGTGATGCGGCTGTCGTTGAAACCTTGCGCAGCACTGTCGAGACTCATTGCAGCAGGTCCGACTTGCTTAGACACTCCCTTGAGGAGCTCAAGAATACCGTTACCAAAAATACCTACACCCTCTATGGCAATAGCACATATATAATATGACAAGTTGACAGCAATAGCTGCAATGACAAGTCGCGGCAACATGCGCTTAATATTATAGGTACCTCCCTTGCCGGTAATTTGCATGTAGGCAATGGCCATGAGCGCAAGCACAAAGAGCACATTGGCGATCGTTTGCATCAGCTGCCATGACTTGAAGATCCCACTACTGCCTGTATTGAAAATATTGTATTCAAGGCGCAAGAAGTTAGTGTTGATAAACGCGAAGCCATAGTCGGCAAGTTTTGCGATAGAGCGCATGGTTGGACATATTACCCACCCTACGGTATCAATTGCACAGGTAGAGACATTGCCCCCGTAGCTTGAAAGCATGCCGGTAAGTCCGCCACCACCAAGGCTACCAAGAGGATTGCTAAGGTCTACGGCCCGTGCAGTCGATGTACCTGCGGTTAACGAGCCAACGCTTGCAAGTGTTACGACACCAACACTGATAAACACCCACTTTATTTTGCCCGTGAATGTATCTTTAAGTTGTTTGCCGATGCCCTTTAGCATAACTAGTATCAAGTATCGCTGATACCTCTTGTAGTGTCAATGGTGTATACCAAAGTGAAAAGCTTGTGTTTACATCTGCAATCGTGTATTTTTAAGTGTAGAAATGAAACTAGAATAATAAATATGATGTATACTCCAAAATTTACAACTTTTGCTGGAATAATCGCTATCGTTCTAGCGGTGGCAATAGCTGCACTAGGGGGATCACAGACTGCTAGAGCATGGTGTGACGAGAATGCGGGTTTTAGCGATCGTTGTGTTGCGGAGAATTATGAGAGCATACCGGATAAGAGGGGTGTAAGTTTTGAGCAATATAAGGAGATGGCTCAAAAATGTAAAAGCGGAAACCCGTCTGGGCTTGATTTTGGAAGTGTTGATGAGGGCTCTTGTCTTAACGCTGCGTCATCATGTATTCAGAAATCAGTAGATCTTAATGAGTGTAATGGAGATAGCATGGCTACCATGGCCATGAACGGTAGTTGTAATCACGGAAAATTATTTAGCTCAAACACAAGTAGCTGTACACGCCTTAAAGAAATGAATCAGGCAGCATTCAATAAGGCTAAGGAGGCGGCCGAGAAAACCGCAGAATCAAGTTGTTCAGTTCAGGGTAGTGAGACTGAGAAGTATGACCAGAAGCAAAAATGTAAAGAAGCCATATCGAAAGCTGGCTGTAAAACACCGAGTTACAGTGGAAGCGATAATAAACGATTTAATGAGTACGGCTTCTCTGAATACCAGAGCTGTATAAATAAAGCGTTAAAAGAGTCTGCTAAGAACGAAAGCGAATGCAAAGGACGACAGGGTATATGGGATAAGAGTCAAAATAAGTGTAAGCAAAATTACTCCGATATAAAAAATAAAGATGCATGCACTGGAGCCGGAGGTAAGTGGGACGATGCGAAGAGTTCATGTGGTCCGCAAGATGGCAAGAATCAAGATGGATCAGATACATCGACACCTGGAAGCACAGGGGGTACCGGCACGAAAGACCGCAAGAAAACTGCTGGTGAGGCTGGTACCTGCGGAGGTGCTCGAACAAACCTCATCGTTTGCGATGACAAAGCAGGACTAGGTGCTCTCGGAGCGATTCTGCGCATTGCCCTGTTTGTACTTACAATGATCGTTGGCATAGCGTCAGTTGGTGGTATTGCCTACGCTGCTGTACTCTATGCTGGTGCACAGGACAATGCTGGCAATACACAAAAAGCCAAAGAAATGATTCGCAATATTGTTATTGGATTAGTAGCGTATGGATTGATGATAGCAATTATTGGTTGGCTCGTGCCAGGAAGTGTCATTAAGTAGCAATACGGTTGAGTATATCGACTAGGGCGACATCGTAAAAATAAGGTATACTAAAAACATGAAATACAGAATAGGGATAAAATCAGGTATTCTGGCACTAGCCACGGTAATATCACTTAGCTTCACACCTCAGGTTTTTGCTGTCACGACGTCCACAAGCACCTCTACTTCCACGTCACCCTCTACTTCCTCATCAACCCAAGCGAGTGCCTCTGGTACATGTGGTGATTCAAAAACGGAGTTTATTCGTTGCGAAGAATCAGCTGGTCTCGGTTCGATTGGGGCGCTTATTAAAATTGCAATTTTTGTTGTCACAGTCATCATAGGTATTGCAGCGGTTGGTGGCCTGGGATATGCGGCTGTTTTGTACGCTGCTGCTCGTGACAACCAAGGGCAGGTGTCGGAAGCACGTACTATTATTCGTAATGTCGTGATTGGTTTGGTGCTCTATGGTTTTGCCATCGCGCTTATTAACTGGCTAGTTCCAGGAGGAGTTATAGGATGATACAAACAGTAAAACGACTATTTTTGGGGCTTTTTGTAGTGAGTTCGCTTGCACTGGCGAGCGCCGCTACCGTTCCTCCGCAGACAGCACTTGCTGCGGGTACTGAGTGCCAGGGCGGAACATCTATTTTCCCTCGCTGGTATGATGGGTTGTGTGAGAATGGCAAAATTAAACAACCAAAACCTGCCGGTAACAAAACTGAAGATACGCAAAATGCCCTTGGTGGTTTTGTTGCGATTATCGCCATGAACGTCGTGAGTATGATTCTTACGGTAGTTGGATATGTATCTCTTGCATTTATCATTTACGGAGGTATTAAGTATATTACTTCGGGAGATGATTCTTCGGGTATTGCTGCGGGCAAGAAGATTATTACAAATGCAATTATCGGGTTAATTATTTCGATTGCTTCGGTGGCACTTGTGAAATTTGTTGTTGCGGCGATTAAGTAGGAGAAGATGAGTATGATTAAAAAAATACAATATGCAGTAGGGTGCCTCGCCATTATGGTGATGGTAGCGGCTGGATCGGTACAAGTAGCGCAAGCGGTCTCACCGAGCACGAGCACTAGTACCAATAGTAATACCACTATAGAGATTAGCGAAAAAGATCTCAACCTGACTGGTGCGCCAAAGAAAATTGAGCAGAGCCAGATTGAAGCAATATTTAATACTGTTTATTTTGTTGTTGGTATCGTTGCAGTTATATCAATCATCATCGGTGCGCTTCGGTATGCCTCTGCCAACGGTGACTCCAGTATTATCCAGAGGGCTAAAAACACTATTCTCTACTCTGTTATCGGGTTGATTGTAGTAATTTCAGCGGCCGCCGTGACGTCATTTGTAATTAACAATATAGGAAAGTAATAAGATATGAAGAAGGTATTTTCAGGACTGATTGTAGCTATCATCGCAGTGGCAAGCGTAGGCTTGGCGAGTCCGTCAGCTCATGCGATCGATGTATTTAAAAATGGATGCGATAGTAAAACACCGGCTGCTACAGGTGCTGCTAAAAGCGCGAGTACGGGCGGAAGTAATATTTGTGGAGCGTCAGAAAAGGACGATTTTGCAACTATTGCTAAAAACGTCATCAACACCCTCCTTTACGTCGTTGGTATCGTCGCAGTAGTGATGATTATCATCGGCGGTATCCGTTATGCGTCGTCGAATGGTGACTCCAGCGCTATCCAGGGTGCTAAAAACACCATCCTTTATGCCGTGATTGGCTTGATCGTGGCAATTATGGCCTTCGCTATTGTCAACTTCGTCGTGGCGCGGTTTGCTGGTTCAGGCGGTGGATCGAGTGGAAATAATGGCGGTACCCCTGCAACCCCGGCACAAACAGGTACAGTTTCAGGAAATTAACTAAGGAGATAAAGAAATGAAAAAGAAACTACAACTATTTACAGCCTCACTTGCACTTATTGCTGGAGTGCTCTCACCTGCACTTGTGGCAGTTCCGGCAGTCCATGCGAGTGCAACCGATGAAATCACCAATGGTCTCAAGGCAACTGGTGCTGATAATAGCGGCGGGGCTTCGCTCGAAGATAATATTAAGATTATTACCAACGTTCTCCTCTTTATTCTGGGTGCGATTGCGGTTATCATGATTATCATCGGTGGTATTCGTTATGCGACAAGTAATGGTGACTCAAGCGCCATCCAAGGTGCCAAGAACACTATCCTCTATGCTGTGATTGGCCTGATCGTGGCGATTTTGGCATATGCGATCGTTAACTTCGTCGTAACAGCGTTTGTTAAAAAGTAAGCACTTAACAAACAGAGACATATCTGCTATAAAATAAGTAGGATAATCCTAAGGAAAGGAACTTTCAATGAAACAAACTATCAAAAAAGCACTGCTTGGCGGACTTGCCCTTCCAGTTATGGTTCTTGGCGCAAGCCTGTTTACAAGCACGCTACAGGTTGCACCTGCTAACGCAGCTTTCGACAAGAGCCTCTCTGATGGCGCTAAGTCAGCTCAGGGCAAGGATCAGCAGGGTGACGCAGCTACACTCTTTGGTGAAGGCGGCGAAGGTGGTATCTTTAAGACCATTACCAACGTTCTCTTGTTCTTGATCGGTGCTATTAGCGTGATCATGCTCATCATCGGTGGTATCCGTTATGTGGTATCCGGTGGCGACTCAAGCGCCGTCCAGAGTGCCAAGAACACCATCCTCTATGCGATTGTTGGTGTGATTGTGGCCATTCTCGCCTATGCGGTGGTCAACTTCGTGATCGGCAGCTTTGCTTCAAACCAAGGCTAGTACACAAACACTTTACTATACTAAAACCGCTCCTTTCTCGGGAGCGGTTTTTGGTTGTGTACTGTCATTCTCTGATCAAGTCAGAGAATGACACCATCATCTATAGTAAAAACTCCTCGTGCCCAAACGAGGAGTTTTATTTTGCCAAAGAGCCGGGTTCTTCTAGAGAACTTGAATCTTCTTAGCTTGTTCTTGCTTTACTTTGCCAAAGCTGATGGTCAAAACACCGTCTTTGAGGACCGCTTCAACTTCATCTTCTTTGACAGCAACAGGAAGTGCGAGCGTGCGGCTAAATTCGCCCCAGTAGCATTCCTGAATGTGCCAGTTGGTAGCTGCAGAATCGTCACCGCTTGAGAGTGTACCGCTGATGGTCAAAATACCATCAGAGATGCTTACATCAAGGTCTTCCTTGTTAACGCCAGCTGTACGCGCTTTTACTACAAGTTTTTCTTCTGTCTCATACACATCAACTGCCAGTTGTCCTGGGAACTCATCCTCAACGGTCTCGCTATCGTCTTGGATGGGTGCTTGCATTGATGAGGTATCAGACAAGTCGTCATCATTTAGAAATGCTGCGGCGAGCTCATCTTCGATCAGTAGATCGTCATTGCTTTGCTTTCGGGCCATGGTATCCTCCACTTTTCTCTAGGCTCTATTGACAAATAGTCCCTATCAGTATAGCTAATCTATGCATTATAATCAACTAGCGGAAGGGTCAAAACGTAAATAATACAATGATTGATACAGTGCTTTCATATATAGCTCCTCACCACTGTTATGGGTGTGATAAAATCGGCATGTTGCTATGCGATAATTGTAAATATGACATCATCAGCGAGCCATTTTTGCACTGTGTTGGCTGCGCACTTCGACCCGCTGGGGCGTCTGGTATTTGCAACCAGTGTCGCCTGCCCTATCAACGGGCGTGGTGTATTGCCTGGCGTGATGGGATATGCGAGAAGTTGATTAATGGCTATAAATTCTCACGCATGAGAGCGGTTGATGCGGTAGCGGCACAACTTATTGATGAAACACTTCCTCGGCTGCCTCCTCATACTGTTATCGTACCGATTCCTACTATTGCAAGACATATCCGCATGCGAGGGTATGATCATATGATGCGTATTGCCCAGCGTTTTGGTAAGCGGCGTGGACATACGGTTGAGCACTACCTGGTGCGCCAGACTACGTCAGTGCAACATGGAGCATCGGCACGGGTTCGCCGTAAGCAGGCGGCCGAGGCGTTTACGGCTACGACGACACTCGACCCGGATATACCCTATTTGTTGCTTGACGATGTAGTGACAACTGGTTCAACGATCCGCTCGGCAGCAAAAGTACTTCGAGCGCAGGGAGCGACTCAAGTATGGGTGGCTACAATTACCCGTCAACCTCTCGACGAAAAGCATAAAATTTGATACGATAGTCTCCGTAGCCTGGAGAGGTGACCGAGTGGTTGAAGGTAACGGTCTTGAAAACCGTCGTGCCAGCAATGGTACCGAGGGTTCGAATCCCTCCCTCTCCGCCAGATATGCTACAATTGACTTGGTTGCCACCGCCTCATTGCGTGTATGGTAGCTAGGGAAAAGAGCAGCCGGTCTCGAGTGATTTATTTACTCGCACCGCGCGATGAGAAAAACCGTAGGTTTGTCTCATGTGCTAAGGAGGAGTACCCAAGTGGCTGAAGGGGACGGTTTGCTAAATCGTTAGTACGGGGAGACCTGGAGCGGGAGTTCGAATCTCCCCTCCTCCGCCAAATAGAAAAGACATGCGGCTGCATGTCTTTTCTATTTGGCACAATGAGGTAGAGACTTGAACTCTCGCGTAAATTGCGTAGCAATTTGGCGGCGAGTTCGGTGAATGAAGCAAAAGGAACAACCTTCTTTGCTATAATAGCAGCACAACCTAATATTCTGACGAGTGCGACGTACCAGGCATAGCAAAGACGACGCGAGAGGATAGTATATGGCATGGATCGTACTTGTATTATCAGGAGTTCTTGAGGCAGTCTGGGCGACTGCGCTCAGTAAATCAGAGGGTTTTACTAACTTAATTCCGACAATAGTTTTTGTACTTGGGTTGACCCTAAGTATGGTTGGTCTTGCCTATGCTATGCGGACATTGCCAGTAGGTACGGCATATGCAGTATGGGTTGGTATTGGGGCTAGTCTAACGGTGGCATACGCAATGGCTACAGGTGCTGAGACGATATCTATGGCGAAAGTGCTTCTTGTTTTGGGTATCGTTGTTTGTGTTGTTGGTCTCAAGTTATTGCATGACTAGGTTGAGAAAGTTCAGATGATACTTCCTTTCTCTTGTGAAATGCTTCGGTATTGAGTTTTTCTATTATTTTCGACAACGCTCATGCTACAATAATCATATGCAACCCAACAATCAAGCTGGTGTTCCGCCTCAGGCTCCGCAGCCGCGTCCTGTTCCGCCTGCTCCAGTATCTCCACAGCCGCAGGTATCCCAATCACCAACATATGCTATTAACGAGCGTGGTGAGCGTGTACTCCAGCCTTTGCAGCAAAATGCTGCCCCACAGCAGCCACAGGCGGCACCTCAGCCTTCTCAGGTAGCGCAAGCTGCCCCGGCACCTGCGGCCGCTCCTGCCCCGCAGCCGCAAGCCGTAGCTTCTCAGCCAGCACCTTTGGCGCCTGAAGTATTAGGCGCTGCAGCTGTCGAAGCACAAGTTGAAAATAGCCATGAATTTGTTGACATCTCTGATGACGGCTACGAAGAGGGTGATATTGACTTGTCTGAACCTGTTTCGTGGCAGGCAAAAGAGTTCATTCATCGTGAAAAGACGGCAATTTGGTATGTTGCTTTTGTAGCAATACTTCTTGTATTGGGCGGTATTTCTATCTGGACAAAAGGCTACACATTTACGCTACTCCTTGTGGTTATCGCCGTAGTGCTTATTATCTATATTCGTCGCGGTCCACGTACGATGACCTACACCTTGTCTGAAGAAGGATTGACCGTTGATAATATGCTGCACCGCTATGATGACTTTAAGTCGTTTGGTATTATTCGCGACGGTGAGGAGTTTTCAGTTATGCTCATCCCGCGTAAGCGATTCCAGCCAGGTATCACTGTCTACTTCCCTGAAGAAGCTGGCGAAGACATCGTAGACGCGCTTGGTTCGCGACTGCCGATGCGTGATCTCAAGCTTGATGTGGTCGACCGGATCGTCCGCTTCCTGCGCCTCTAGCCTTGCCAAGAGGAGAAAAGTAGAGTACAATAGCCTCTGTTCGTGTCTAGAGTAATCCAGCTCGGAAGCACCTTATAGTTACACGAAAGCGCGATTATACTTTGTATAATCCGCTGTATGCACCCGTAGCTCAGCTGGATAGAGCGTTGGCTTGCGGAGCCAAAGGCCATAGGTTCAAATCCTGTCGGGTGTACCATGTTGAAATTACAGATAAGAGACTAAATTAATTTTTAGTCTCTTTTTGTTGGGCGCTTTGCCGCCGCTGTAATTTTGGTTCAAATCCCGTATGGTTGCTTTGACTTTATGGATAAGCTTTAATGGTAACAAATAACCATAGTAAAGGGTATGAATGAAACCACAAAAAAGCTCAGCGCATGTAATTATCGTAATAATTCTAGCAGCTGCATTTCTAGGGGTGCTTAGTTTTATTTTTTGGCAGAATTTCGTTCATGAAGAGTCTGTCTCTGTAAAGACAGAAAGAAAAGTGGAAAGTGCTAAGGATGAGGAACCCAAAGAGATCGATACTCATTATAAGAACGTGAAAGCTCCTGTGACTGAGGCGGCTTTATCCCAAGCACTACCTGAGGGTTGTTCGCTTGGTGTCAATGTTGAACCTTCTGGGTTTGATGCCAATAAGCTTACTGTCGTCGACTCTTCAAGCCCGGCACTCGGAGCCCCGCACGGAGGGGAATACGGTAGAATTAACGTAGATAGGACATGGGCTTACCTCAGGGGTGGATGTGGTTCTAACGCAGGAGCATTTGTCCTAAAGGCTAATGATGGAGCCTGGAAGCTTGTAGCATATCACGTGGGAGATGCCTTATTTGTGTGCTCAAAAGTTGATGGGCTTAGTATTCCGTTGGAAGTGGTAGGTCGTTGCGCTGACTCAAATAATTCATACAATGAGAGGAACATTCTTCCGTAAGCTAGGTTGAACCTCTTCAGCAAATGTATACCAAGAAAATAAACTCATCGATGATGAGTTTATTTTCTTGGTATCCTCTACTCTTTCTATGTCGATTGAGGTAGTTTTGTTGGATCATCCTCTGAATCGTCAGTTTGGTCACTTGGGCTACAATAGCGATCCCATGATCGACAGGAGTCCGTAGGGGTGTCAGTTGATGGTGCATGATACGAAGACGTACCTTCGCTTGCGGCCGCAACAATGACGATAATGATAAAAAGAGCGACAAAGATAAACGACAGCACGGTACTAATAATACCGCTAATCAGTCCGGTAATGCTATAGCCTCTGTTTTCGGGTGTTTTTTTGAGGGCGATACTTGAGATGACAATTGCAGGAATACTGAGAATTGCAAAGACACCGGTAAGCGAAAGAAGTCCAAAAACCATACCAAGTACTGGAAGGCTGCTTTGTTCGGTCGTTGGTTGTTGGGTTGTCATACGTGTATTATAACGTACTCGTTGGTGTATCGGTAGGTGGTAGCGATGTGGTGTGCGTTGAGCGTCGCTGATGCTTCTTCCACGCAATAATACCGAGGATACCAAGTGCAAGCGCCCCACCTCCACCGATGGCAAGGAGTGGAATGAACGATGCGAGCTGCTGGTTAAATGCTGCTACAAAGCCAGTGCTTACTGCTTGGTATGGTGGATCGATAAATTTTCGTGCGACGGTTGTCAGGGTGATAGTAATAATACCAATACCAATTGCCGTAAGAACTGCCGCGACACCTATCGCAATGATTCCCCGTAGTCGCCATTTAAGGAGGAGCCAGAGGACACTCATAATACCGAGCGCACCTGCAATAAGATGGGCTGCGTACAACATGTTGAGGAGGCTTGGTAGGTCGCTTGCTTGGGTGGAAAGATGAGCCGGAAGAGGTATATTCTTATCGGTAATAGTAGCAGGGAGTGCACTCGCAGCCGCGGCTGTCGCTTCGCGGACTATAGTTTCGCGCTGACGATCGCTTAAAAAGTCGCTTTTGCAGATACCATTGAGGGCATCCGTAAATGTTTGTTCGTTGGTGCAGTCTGGTAGCTGAGCAAGTGCGGTCGTTGCTTCGGTCGCCAGTGCTTCGCTAAACCGGGTGTTAAGTTGGGTTGTATCGATTGAAAAGCTGATACGTGGTTCTTTGCTATCAAGCCAGCGATATATACCATCGATGACAGGTGGGCTCATTTGTCGTAATTGATCGTCTGTCAGGCTTTTAGCGAGTGCTGTTTTGATAACAGTATCGGTAATAAGATGGCTAAATGACGATGCGGCGACCTGCTGTTCGATGTACGGCGCGATAATATTTTCACGGACGATCTGATAGGCGTGCGACTGGTCGGCAACCAGACGGATACCATCTGGTGATACGAGTGTGCGCTGTAGGCAGTAATTGCAGAGAAAGACGATAAGGCAGATTGCTAAAAGGCAACTCCATGCCCCGAGACGGATCAGCCGAAATAGCTTCATGCTTGTATTGTAGCATTATGAAGGTTGAAAAAGAAAAGAATTTTACCTACCTGTATTTTGCATAACAAAAAGACCAAACACTACGTTTGATCCTTTTGTTATGGCGGAGAGAGAGGGATACATGGCTAAGTGATAGTGCTATCCTAGCACCATCACTCGCTACCCATTGTCAAATCAAAGATTATGACAATGGTCGAACCCGGGTTCGCATTCCTCTTTTTCTACGAAAAGAAAATGACCGATAAACATAGATGTCCATCGGTCATTTTCTCCTGGCGGAGAGAGAGGGATTCGAACCCTCGATAGCTTGCGCTATACCGCTTTTCGAGAGCGGCCAGTTCAACCACTCCTGCACCTCTCCATGCGCCTCTCATTTTAACAGATGGACAGTGTATAATAAAAGTATATGCAACCTTCGATTTTTACTAAAATTATCAACGGCGACATCCCCAGCCATAAGGTCTACGAGGATGATTATGTCTATGCTTTTCTTGATATACATCCAATTACCCCAGGCCACACGCTCGTCGTCCCTAAAAAACAAGTTGAATTTGTTTGGGATCTCGACGATGAAACATACGCGCGATTACAGCAGTCGGTCAAGCGTATCGCACTTCATCTGCGTCATGTTCTTGAAGTGCCCTATATTGGTCAGCAAATTATCGGTGTCGATGTGCCTCATGCGCATATCCATCTCATTCCATTTACCGAACCGTCGGAGTTTCACCATGTCCCGTCACAGGCAGGCGAACCAGATCATGAAGCACTGGCGTCTATTGCCCGAAAAGTCGCGTTTTAATGGCGATTCGTATTATTGCCGTTGGCAAGAAACATGAAGCGTGGATAGCGGAAGGTATCGAACGCTATCAGAAGCGTCTCAAGCGACCCTTTGACGTAGAGTGGCTCCTTCTCCCCCATTCGTCGCTTCAAGAGCTCCAGGCGCGTCAGGAAGAGTCAGAGCGTATACTTTCGCGTTTACATCGTGATGACACGACTCTATTGCTTGATGAGCGCGGCGTAGCCGTGAGTTCACCTCGACTCGCTGGACTCCTGCAAGAGCCGCTCGATCATTCTCGCCGAGTTACTATTATCATTGGTGGTGCCTATGGGGTTACTGATGATGTGCACCGAGCGGCCGACTGGGTGTGGTCACTTTCCCCTTTGGTTTTCCCTCATCAATTGGTGCGTCTTATTGTTACCGAGCAGTTGTACCGCGCCCAGGAAATTAATGCAGGAAATCCATATCACCACATGTAATTGACAAATTATCTCTCTTGTGCTAATATAGACATGTAACAAATTCAAAACAAAAACATGTCAAATATTACACAACGATTTCGATTTACAATTATTGGTCTTATAACTACGCTCTCTCTTGGTATCTTCGTACACGATACTTCTATTGATCAAGCTGCCACCCTTGCCGTAGCCTTGCCAGTAGCATTTGCAACGGTTGATATGGCGATGTTTCATCTTTCGGCTGGCGCTGATCATACGCACAGTGAAAGTAACCCGCTTGCTTCGGCGATGCGTGGTATTCGTGGCGGTATGCCAAAGATCCAACCTAAAAAAGACGGTCGTCGGTTTATTATGCGCCGAACTGCGGGCAAAAGCGGTAACCCGCTTGGCGACTACTATATGCCTCTCTAGGTACTGGTATAAATAAATCACCTCACATGGAGGTGATTTTATTGCCAACAGTGTTTGGCCTATCCGAGTACTTCGAGCTCACGCACCATGCGCTCTATGCGCTGTTCGACTTCTTGCAGTTCATTGCGCGTCTCTTCAACCAAGTGTTCCGGCGCTTTATCTGTATAGTTTTTATTAGAAAGCCGTCCGGAGAGCATCTTGACACGGTCGCGAGCCTCAGCGAGCCGTATCTCGAGTGCGGTTTGATGCTCGTAGAGCGTTTCTTCGGTCACATCAAGCCATGCTTCTCGATTTGCAACCGCAAGCGGAAGACCCTTTTCGAGCTGCCCTTGTTCTACGGTTTTGAGTTTGGCAAGGTGCTGAATGAGCTCGGTATTGTCTGCAATGAGGCTATCGCTGCCATAGTACAGCCCATATCGTTCATTTCCCGGAAGCTCACTGACGACAAACCGTATTTCGGCGACAAGCATTTGGAGTTGCTCAAACTGTGCTGCCGAAAGCTCGTTTGCTTCTTTTGCCTCTGGCCACGTAGCGGTAACGAGGAGGTCTTTATCGTGCCATGCGAGCGTTTGCCAGATTGTTTCGGTAACAAATGGTGCAAATGGATGTGCAATACGCAGGCATGTGTCGAGTACCCACGCCAGGAGTTGTGGATTGTCTTGCTTCTTACTGGCTTCAATATACCAGTCAGCAACATCGTCCCAGATGGTGTGGTAGATCGTTTCGCTCGCCTCTGCAAACCGATAGTCCGCGAGGAGTGCTGTCATTGATTCGGCTGCATCGGAAAGCTTCTTGACAACCCAATGATCAGCGATTGTTTCAGGAATGGCTTTATCGGCGTCATATGCAAAGTCATCACCGAGCTTATTCTCGATGAACCGAGCGATGTTCCATAGCTTGTTGCAGAAATTTCGACCTGTCACGACTCGATCAACACTAAACGCCTGATTCTGCCCTGCCCCACGCGCTGCAACCAGCCCCATGCGAAGGGCATCGGCTCCATATTTGTCTACAAGATCCATCGGATTAATGACATTGCCCTTGCTCTTGCTCATTTTGATGCCCTTGCTATCAAGCACGAGACCGTGCAGGTACACTTCCTTGAATGGCACCTCGCCGGTGGCATAGAGGCCGAGCATAATCATACGTGAAACCCATGGGAATAAGATGTCGTACCCTGTTTCTAGTACACTGTTTGGGTAAAATCGTGCCAAATCGCCATTCTGCAGATAATCGGTGGTAATAAACGGCCACTGACCACTCGAAAACCATGTGTCAAACGTATCTTCTTCACGGGTGAAGGTCATGCCGTCGATTTCAATCGTTGGTTGGTCGACACGGATATCAAAACGCCAATCGTTGGGGTCAACCGTACTCTGGAAGGCTGGGATCGGCATTCCCCATGGGATCTGGCGGCTCAAATTCCAGTCTTTGAGGTTGTCGTAGTACGACAGTAGTGCGGCCTTTTTACTCTCAGGGTAAAAGGTAATCTCCCCTGCCCTAATTGCCGCCTTGGCGCGTTCGGCAAGCGGCGCAACATTGAGGAACCATTGATCTTTAATCATCGGCTGAATTGCGACGTCGCTTTTGTAGTCATAGCCTACCGAATGCTCGATTTCCTTTTCGCCGCGGAGGAGATTTTCGCGTGTGAGCGCCTCAATAACTTTTTTGCGAGCAACATCAACTGGTTGCTTCATGTACTCTGGTGGCACATTGGTCATAGTACCGTCGTAGTTGATCACTTGAATTCGCGGCAGATGATGACGGTTGCCAACCTCGAAGTCGTTCGGATCATGTGCTGGTGTAATCTTCACAACGCCTGTTCCGTATTCGGAATCTACATAATCATCAGCAATGACCGGGATTTCACGATCCGTCAGTGGTACGAGCACCTTGGTGCCAATCAGATCTTTGTAGCGCGGATCGTTGGGGTTAACTGCCAGTGCAGTATCACCGAACATCGTTTCGGGTCGCGTGGTTGCCACTACGACTTCTTTGATTTGGTCAATACTTGGATAGGCAATACTCCAGAGTGTTCCCTTTTCTGTCTTGTAGTTAACCTCAATATCAGCATAACTGGTTTGGAAGGTGGTGCTGTAATTGACGATACGCTCGCCGCGATAAATTAACCCATCATCCCACAGCTTTTTAAACGTGCCATATACCGTCTGCGTGACTTTCTCGTCGAGGGTAAAGACAAGATCATTCCAGCTTGCGCCAGTACCAAGTGCACGAAGTTGTGCCTCCATTGAGCCACGCTGTTGTGCCACGAAATCCCACACTTGGGCATACAATTCCGTGCGTGAAAAGTCAGTACGGCTTTTACCTTGTTTATTGAGCTCTCGTTCGTAGACAACCCATGTCTCAAACCCAGCATGGTCAGCGCCAGGGATATAGGCAACATCCCTCCCCTGCATTCGGTAGAATCGTGCCAAGATATCCTCAAGATCGGCCATGAGGGCGTGTCCGACATGCAGATTACCATTGGCATTAGGCGGTGGCATGACAATGCTGTATGGCTCCCCTTTTCCGCTTGGAGAAAAGGCATCTGCGGCCTCCCAAAGTTTATATACCGACGGCTCGTACTGTTTGGCGTCGTAAGTCTTCGATAATTTCATAGGTGGCCCTCTTAAAACGTCTACATAAGTTTTTCACGTGAAACAAAAATAGCAAACAGACCTTTTCATATGAAAAAGCTACCCGTTTGATTTTTTCCTCACGTGTTTGTTTTCAACTACAGATTATAGCACATTGGTAGATGAGTGCAAAGCGGGCGTGCTAAGAGCTCGGTATTCCTTCTGCGCTCCTCGTACCGCTCCAAAGAATCTTGATGTAAACTTCAGGAATCTTTGGAGCGGTAGCGACGATAGTCAAGTCGCTTAGAAGAAATACCGAGCTCTTAGCGCCCTTTGTTATCCACGCGACCAACGGATCAGGAGCCCGGGAGGTTAGGTGGCGATAGTCAAGTTGTTTGGAGAGGGTAGGGCAAGCGAACATGCACGGTCAGATAGTAGCTACACCTACGCCCACGCAGTTCTGGTCATCGATAAGCTCGGTACAACGTCGAGAGTGTAAGGATCGGCTGGTGCGACTTTTTGCGCCTGGTAGTAGGCAAGGGCGCCAATCATGGCTGCGTTATCGGTACAGAGCTGCATCGGTGCATACTCGATAGCGATAGGAAGTCGCTCTTTGAGTTGTCGGCGTAGTTCGCTATTGGCTGCGACACCACCCGCAATGACTACCGAGGCGGGGGAGTAGTCGCGAAAAGCTTTTTCGGCCTTATCTACCAAAGTTTCGATTGCGGTGCGCTGGAAACTCGCGGCAATGTTTGCCCTGAGTGTGTCATCGACGCGAGCGGGGAGCTCGTGCGATGGAAAGGTGTGGTCAACACCGACTTCACGTTGCACTGTCCGCAGGACAGCGGTTTTAAGTCCCGAAAAGCTAAAGTCATACACATGGCACTCATCTTGGGCGCCTCGCTGCGTTGTCGGTTGCGCTGCTCCCTCTTCGTACAGAGTACGATTCGGTCTGCTGCTCGCCGCCGCCTTGCGATGCATCCCAATATGATCACCAGTGTGGGTGCACTTTAGATTGGCTTTCGGGAAGGTAAACGCGTATGTATCGCCCTCAAGGGCGGCTTTGCTGACCGATGGGCCGCCAGGGTAGGGGAGGCCGATGATTTTGGCCACTTTGTCGAACGCCTCGCCGATGGCATCGTCTTGGGTTTGACCGAGGAGCTCGTAGTCGCCGTGGTCACGAAAGAGGACGAGTTGCGAGTGGCCGCCACTGACGATGAGTGCAAGCATGGGAAAGTCGGGTTGCTTCGAGGGTAGAACAAGGTGATCGATACTACTGACCGCTTTGTTAGCCTCCTGTGCCACACCTGACGGTGTCGGCGGGGTCAAGTCGGCTACTGTAGATCGATTCTCATCTGGAGTTCCGGCCTCAACGATAAAATTCGCATACACATGTGCCTCAACATGATGTATAGGATACAACGGTTTGTTGTGGACAACGGCGAGGGTACGGGCAGCCAATGTGCCGATCAAGAGTGAGCCTACAAGTCCTGGGGCATAGGTGACAGCGATGGCATCAATATCGTCCCAAGTGTAGCCTGCATCGGTGAGCGCTTGGTTGACCACGGGATTGATAACTTCAATATGGCTACGAGCGGCCACCTCTGGTACAACACCGCCATAGGCTGCATGAATATCGATTTGTGAATGCACGACATTACTCAAAAGTCGACGCCCGTCTTCAACAACAGCCGCCGCAGTCTCATCACAACTACTCTCGATAGCGAGGATCCTCATCTGATACGAGTATATCATTTTCTCTCTATAGGCCGAAGAATAATGCTAAAATAGGGGTATGAAGCAAAAACTTGTCCGTGGGGTTAGGAAAGCACTGCCGGGTAGTGCAGTGCAACAGATAGAAGAAGTGTATCGAAAGGGGCGTATCCAGGCGCTCAGTGCTCGCTATGGGTATCCTGCGCGTGGGCTCAAGGTGATTGCAGCGACGGGGACAAACGGAAAAACCACCACGATTAACTACTTAAACGAAATTCTCAAAGAGGCGGGCAAAACCACCGCTATGTTTAGTACGGCGGTGATTGAAATTGCTGGCGATCGTCAGATTAATGATTTGAACGCGACGGTGGCAAACACGGGGCGTATGCAGCGGTTTTTCCGCGATGCCAAAAAAGCTAAGGTTGATTATGTGTTGCTCGAAGTCACAAGCCATGCTCTGCACCAGCACAAACTCGACGGTGTGCCAATCTTAGCGGCGATCATGACCAATCTGACGCAAGACCATCTCGACTACCACAAGACGATGGAACAGTATGCTGAGGCAAAAGCCAAGCTCTTTAAGCTTGATCCGGAGTACATTATTCTCAACAGGGATGATGAATGGTTTGATTTTTTCAACCAATTTCCAGCTGGTTCTCAAAAAATTACCTATGGTATGCACAAAGATGCTGAAGCTCAGATCACGCGCACGAAGCTGTATCGCAAGGGAAGTGAAGCAACAGTCGTTATCGATCACCAGACGAAGCTTGAGCTCGCCACAGCCCTCCCGGGGGAGTTTAACATCTTCAACATGACAGCCGCCGCAGCCGCCGCGTACGTACTGGAGATTCCGCGCAAAGATATTGTTGAAGGAGTTGCCAACCTGGAGGGCGTTCCGGGCCGTTTTGAGCGTATCGAGACCAAAAAAGGTTACGATATCGTTGTTGACTATGCACACACGCCAGACGGGCTCGAGAAGCTTCTGACGGCAGCAAAAGCCATTACTAAGAACCGAGTTATTCTCGTGTTTGGTGCAACGGGCGACCGCGATAAGGGTAAGCGTCCTATTATGGGTGATATTGCCGCGCGTCTTGCCGATCGTATTATTTTGACCGACGAAGAAAGCTACAACGAAGACCCGGCTGCGATTCGATCAGAAGTTCGTGCAGGCATCGAAGCAGTGAAGGCACACGCGCAACTGACTGAACTTGCTGATCGCCGTGAGGCAATCGACAAAGCACTCTCTATTGCTACAAAAGGCGACACTATTTTAGTGACGGGTATGGGGCACGAAAAATTCCGCATCGTGAGTGGTAAACGCCTCCCGTGGAACGACGCGGAAGTCATCCGTGAACTACTTGGTGACGGGTAATTTAATACCAGTTTTGTTTGCTAAATTGAAAGCTGAGTCGTTGCGCGATACGTTCGCCGACGCGTGCCCAAAGACGGTAGGCGAGCGGACGTATCGGCATATCAAGAACACCAACATAGTCGGTGACTGTTTTATTAAAGCTTGATTTGAACCGTCCAAGCCCATAGAACGGATGTTTTTCATCACGCATGTAAGCGGCTGGCGGTGTGCCGCAGAGATCGTGTTGCGTTGCACCGTGTTCTTTGGCCCACTCGATGACGCGCCACTGGAGTAGATGGCTCGCACCGTACACAGGACGCTCGCGGACGCTCGCTCCATCTTTATAAATACTTCGTGTGCCGAGTATTTGCGCATAGACACCAGCAACGATCTGATCGTCGACGTAGGCAAAAAACAGTTGGCCATGATTTGTGTGCGCGAAGCTTTGCCAGAACGCTTTCATGTAGTCGAATGGCCGCACGCGGAACTTGCCTTCGGCGGTATCGATCCAGAGATCATAAAAAAGACGGCAGTTTTCATCGGTTGCTTCGACTGCTTTTACGATGACTCCATCGCGTTCGGCGCGACGAATAGCATGACGGCCTTTTTGATTTAAATTCGCCATGACTGTATCGATGTCTGGTGAGAGATCGATCAAAATGGTCGAGCTATTGGGCTGAATAGGGAGACGCGGTATAAAACCATCACCAAGTAGTCGGCTCATCGTTTCATCGGTTTTGATAATTTCCGGCTCAATTTTAATAACAAATACGTGGCAGCTTTTCGCGAGGTCTTTCAAGTCGCCTAGGAGCGCTTCAAGCTCACTCGTTGTTGTGACACCTGGCCCCTTAGGGAGATACCAGACGTTGCCGAGAGGAAACACGTACTTTTCAAGTACGGTGATAGCAATGTCGTTTCCCTTGATAAATCGTGCTGTCCAACCGTTCCATTTTTTGTGTTTAGCAAGTTCGTAGCTCTGGAAAACTGAGCCGCCATCGGGGTTTTTAGCGATTAAATCGTCCCATGTGGCGATGTCGTCTTTGGTCGCAAATTGTAAGCTCATATCCTTCATTGTACGACATGGCAGCGCCGAGCGCCACGCCCGGTATGCTACACTAGAACCATGAGTATTATTTTTTCCGGTTTTGATATCCGCGGTCGCCTCGACGATTCGCTTACCCCAGAATATGCATGGAATGTTGGCAAAGCGTTTGCCGATTGGCTCCCCGAAGACGGCTCGATCTTTGTGATGCATGAAAACGATGCCACTGAGTCGATCATAAAAGCATTGACCGAAGGGATTCGCTTGCAGGGTCGCGATGTTGTATTAGGCGGCGAGGGTGACGCGACAGCGGTTGCCAAAGCCCTGGAAGAAAACACATCGGTTGGCGGTCTGATCGTCGGGCGCGATAGCTTGCAGTCGGTAGAGACTATTCAGCTCTTCCAGGCTGACGGCGCGCCTGTCACCAGCGAAAACGGCCTGCTTGGCATTTCGGCCCTGGTCGATGCGGGTAACTTTGTCCCAGCAGCGGTCAAGGGTGAAATTGTTCCCCAAGACAACTAACTGATCTATATCGTTATATTGACAAATACACAAAAATGTGTATAATGGATACCATACTAACGTAAACACAAACAGTAAAGAAAAAATATGGTCACACAGCTTGATCGACCTGATAACAGGGCGAATTATTCACGTAATCCTCAAACTAGAGAGCGCACTGCGCGTCCTCTTGGCAATACCGCGGCTGCCGCACATGATATCCGTCAGCCTCTTTCTGCAGCCGAGAAGATTGCACTTGGTGTTCATCAAACAATCCGAGATAGACTTTCTGAAACGGCACAAACATTTGCTGGCGAAAAGCCGTCCAAAGCGGAACATATCAGCCGTGCTCTGTTAGCTCAGAATGAACGACTCCGGTCTGATGCCAAGGAGGACTGGACAACGACACAGTTAACGCAAGAATACATTGCTCGTGCAGTACTTATGTCACCAAACGCTTCGAACGCACAAATGAATCGTAATAGCGGCCGTGACGTAAAACAAAGCAAGCGTCGTTTGTCAGAGTTTAATGATGCGGTGCTTGATTGTGCAACTTGTATTCAGCCAAGTGTAGCACGCAATTTTATTCCAATGTTAAAACAGCAAATTATAGGGTTTAGTCGGTTTGCCGACGTGCAACCTACAATTATTGGAAATAACAATCTCGAATCTATGATGAGAGGCCTTGCTCCTGAAGTGGGTGCCTACCGAGCCTTACAAATGGATGGACGGTTTACTGTTGAAGCCCCTGGTGTTGATGACGACCTTAAGGGTAAGGATTTAACCGTTGGTAGCGATGAGCAGCATATGGTTCATCTCGATCTTGGTATGCCCGGGGCATTCAGGCGCAAGATTGAAGACGGTATTGGGTATGGCTCAATCCTGCCCGAGGATGCTGCCGACACACAGACATACGGGTATGTGTATGCTGGAAATGATAAAGAGGATGGACATCCTAGGTATATTGTTAATGCGGGTACGTTTGGTGAAATCGACGGCTTTGACTATACATCTGAGGATCAGGCGCGCGTTGTAGGTATGGTAGAAGATATCATGGCTTATCACTACGGTGAATCTTGACAAACATAACTGTATAGATTATAATAGACATCGCTTCTGTTGCTCCTAGAGAAAGGAAAACAGGTGGATGATGCAGAGCGGTGTCTGCACGAGTTCGTGCAGCAGATGCTCGCTGACCCCAACATGACCGCCGATGATATGCGCATTGCAATTAAGCACGGTCTCGACTGTGATGATTGTGCCTCATGGGCGCTCCGACGTTTGCGCGAAAGCGCTTCTGAGGGAGGTGATGTAACTGAAGCAGGGTAGCTTGACGTGTGTCGGGCTACCCTCTTTTCTTTGGTCTGTAAAATGGAAAACCCTCTTGTCCGAAGACAAGAGGGGGCGAGTGTCGGCTTGCCACAGCCTGCTGGTGCTTCCCCAGAATTCTCGTTGCCGAGAATCGCGCCGAAGCGCCATATTAATGCCCAGATTTAGAGAGGTGGGTTGCTCTACTTGATGTGCTCGAAGGTGACCTCCACCCCGAAGTCGAACGGCACGCCCATGCTCTCCAGCGCGCGCTTGGGGCACGAGCCGTACCGCGGCAGCATGTCGAACCTCTTGATCTCACCGGTGGTGGGGTCGAGGTACTGCACGTGCCACACGTCCTCGCCGACGATGTGCCGGGGGTCGATCGGGCCGAGCTCGATGGTTGCGGTGGAGACGGTGGAAACGGTCATGATGACTCCTTGATCTTGTTGATGCGTGCGGTTACTTGCCCGTTTGTCGGGAAGTATATGGTGATGATTTCATCTTCGTCACCAGGAAGACGGTGTGGACCGTCTAGGATACCGTAGAGAATCGTGAACCCATGGTCTCTGTCATTCCCGAGCTGCGTGAAACGAAACGACAGCTGATGAACACCAGTTTCGTCAGTCACCTCGATGCTTATATTCGACTGAGTCAGGATTGCACAGGCAACCCCTACCCGAATGTCATCGATGCTCGTATTGACAAGAACTCCTTGGATTTCCTGCACGTGATTTCACCTTCTTTCGAACAGTGGTAGGTGCATTACACGACGGATGTTATGTAATATTTTCATTCTACCATAAAAACATTTATAAGTCAATACTACGGATGATGATATTGACAAATAAGCAATAATATGTATAATGGTATATATGACAAACATAAACACATTCACGCCAGAAAAGACAAATAAGCCTCTTCATGAAAGCCGTCAAGATCACGCAACACGTGGTGAGTATGATGGTCATCAGGATGCTCGTATGGAGCGTAAGTTTTCGAATGAGCGGTTAGCTCGTATGGAACAAGCGTTTGCAACGATTGCTATGACCGAAGAGATTGAAGCGCTCGAAGACGCTCAGGAGCTTCAAGCTGAAGATTTTGATCTGGCGGCATAACCCATACTATTTTGTCTAAATTAGCACTCGCACCTTGCAAGTGCTAATTTTTTTGGCTACAATAGTATACACAAACGAAAAAACGGAGGAGATCACCCATGAGTACACCAATCAAACCGCTCGCCGACCGTGTGGTTGCCGTTAAGGAAGAAGCCAAGACGCAGACCGCCAG
>JASLDG010000047.1 GCA_030146045.1 Candidatus Saccharimonadales bacterium
TTCTTGACGACCCACCGCGTATGGATTGTGACGGTGGGGATTATCTTCGCCATAGTTGATTTATTAATGGCGACAAATCATAAGGCCAAAAAAGAGCATTAGCATGCTATACTGGTAAAGTAAATTAACAAAACGTATCTAGAGTGCAGCGAGAGAACGAGCTCGATGACCTGCCAGCAACCAGCCTCTTACTTTGTAATGCGGACACGGTGCTACTTCTCGCCCTTGATGGGACAGATAATTAGTGATGACTCCTTTGTATCTTGCCCGAGACAGCGGCGGAAAGATGCGTGAAAGGAGTATTTTTAATGTCAAAGTATCGAACAGCCGAGAGCGTATCGCCAAAACATCCGGATAAATTATGCGACCAAATCAGTGATGCGGTTCTGGATGCACACCTAAGCAAAGATCCAGATGCGCGTGTTGCGGTGGACGTAGCGGGCGGACATGGCGCTGTATTTGTGACCGGTGAAGTGACTTCGCGCGCAGGAGTGGTGGACGTGCCTGCAATTGTGCAGCGCATTGCTGGTGATGTGGAAGTGGTTGAGAAGTTGAGTGCGCAGAGTACTGAAATCGCCCAAGGGGTTGATATTGGAGGTGCTGGTGATCAGGGGGTGATGGTGGGCTATGCAACCAGCGAGACTCCAGAGCACCTCCCGCTTGAGGTTGTGCTGTCGCGTTCGCTGAACCAGTTTTTGTATAAAGTCTGGCCATTTGATGGCAAAACACAGGTGACATTGCATGATGATACGATCGTGAGTATTGTAGCGAGTTTTCAGAATGCACCAAAGACAGAATTGACACTCGCGGTACAGGAATGGGCGCGTCAGTATGGGTACTTTGCAAGCAAGCGTAACGATAATCCGGTGCTACATATAAATCCTGCGGGCGACTGGCATGTTGGCGGATTTGATGCAGATGCCGGACTCACTGGTCGTAAGCTGGTGGTGGACAATTACGGTCCGCGTATCCCGATCGGTGGTGGCGCATTTAGCGGTAAAGACCCGAGCAAAGTTGATCGCTCGGCAGCATATATGGCACGACACATTGCCGTGCGGTATCTGGAGAAATTTCAAGCAGACGAGGTGTTTGTGCGACTTGCCTATGCGATTGGCTACGATCAGCCGCTTGAAGCAACGGCCGTTATTGATGGGACCGAGCGACGGGTTGAAGGGTTTGACTTAACGCCGCATGGTATTATCAAAACGCTCAACCTCAAACAACCGATCTACGAAGCGACTGCACAGTATGGGCATTTTGGACATGCAGAATTCGCATGGGAAAAGTAGAGTCGTAAACTCTTTTCGGGGTGATAGCGGGTGATCAAGTATACTGAGAGTATGGTGATTGACGTAAAAGCATCCATTCTTGCCGTGCGGGCGATTGGAAGTCAGTTTGGGCTTCAAATATGGAATCAAGTAGCTTTGATTACAGCACTAGTGGCCGTAATAAGTGGCGGCCTCCTTGTTTGGCTCATTTCGATGAGTGGTTGGTGGTGGCTGCTTGCGGTTGTATTTGGTATCGTATTTTCGGTCGCTATTACCCTCATGGTCGTGTTTCGGCTCCTCTTGAATTATGTCAATCCGGCGCAAACATCCGAGCAGAAACAAATAGTGAAGGCGTTTGCCGAGAAAGTTCAGTTTGACAAGAGTTTGTTGGAACGCCCAAAATGATCATCTTGTTTCGGGTGATACGAAGCGTCGCGGCGCCATCGTCTGAGAAGTATCTCGAAAATATTTTTGAGTCTCGCAAGCTAAAGAAAGATTTTGAAGGTGTTGTCGAGGCGTTTCGGAGATAGGTAGGTACTCCATAGAAAAAGACTCATCATCACGATGAGTCTTTTTCTATGGAGGGACCACTGGGGCTTGAACCCAGGACACCCTGCTTAAAAGGCAGGTGCTCTAACCAGCTGAGCTATGGTCCCATATACGTGAAAGGTGCTTATAAAAGCTCCTAACAGTCTAGCATGTACGGGGGTCAGTGTCAAGATGGAATGTCGGTGAGCCATAACGCCTTGGTGACGCGAGCGGCTTGAGAGATCGGTAGGGTTGAGCCGGGGCTTTGAGCGGCGTGAAATGCTTCGGATTTATCCGCACCAGTAGCGAGGATGACAGTGTGGGCTGCTCGTTCGAGCGCAGCGAGGGTGAGGCTGATGCGATCAGAAGGGGGTTTGGGTGAGTTATGGACGGGAGCGACCAGTCTGGTATCGTTGGGATTAAAATCAGGATGGTTAGGGAAAAGCGAAAGGGTGTGGCCGTCATCACCCATGCCCAGCCAGACGAGATCGAAACGATTGATCGGCGCAATGTGTGCTTGATAGTCATCAGCGGCTTGTTCGGCCGGTCCAATCGAGCGGGGTCGAATAAACGAAGCTATTGGTAGGTGTTGGAGGACAAGTGCATCGATGGCGTTCCAGTTGTTGTCGGGCGAATCGGGTGTGCTGATCCGTTCATCGCCAAGTAAGAAGGTGACCTGTGACCAGTTGACTGCCTCTTGGTATTCATCGGCAATAATCTGATAGGCGAGTGCCGGTGTCGAGCCCCCAGCTAGCACCCAAGTAGCGTGGCCATGGGTTGCGATGGCGGCGGTGAGCGTGGTGATAGCATCGCGGACGGCTACACGTGCGACAGCTTCGGGAGAGGCGAAAAGGCGGATATCCATAGAATTATTGTAGCATTCCGACGATGCTGATAGAATGCTGAGTATGAATGGGTGGCGGTTCAAACGGCGTGTACATGTTTCGTGGTTGATTGCGTGGCTGTGTGTTGGACTTGTTTCCGGTGCGGCGCTCGCGCAAGGCTGGTCAGGGTTTCATAGTCTTGCGTGGCCGATTATTGCGATAGTGATGTGCGGGATTGTGATGTGGCGTAAAGTGGTGCTATTGGTACCGCTTATTGTCTTAGCTGGTGTATTATTTGGGTTGTGGCGTGGTTCGATTGGCCAAGATCAACTGCGTGTGTACCAGCAGCTATATGGGAGCTCGCCGCAGATCAGGGGGTCGGTGATTGAAGATGTTGATACCGATGCGCATGGTATGGTGACAATGCGGCTTGGTGCTGTGATATCAGACGGACATCCGCTGCCGGGTAAATTGTGGGTAACAGCGCAGACGAAATATGACGTGAAGCGTGGCGATACGGTGACCGTAAAAGGCAAGCTGAAACCAGGATTTGGGAATTTTGCCGGTGCTCTCTATCGAGCAAAAGTGGAAAGCGTACAGCGACCCGAACCTGGTGATGTAGCGCGTGTCGTGCGCGATTGGTTTGCCGACCATGTACGCATGGCGATTCATGATCCGGCGGCAAGTTTGGGGATTGGGTATTTGGTGGGACAAAAACGAGGACTACCCGAAGAGCTGGCGGAAGCATTAAAAATTGCTGGTTTGACTCATGTTGTAGTGGCGAGTGGGTATAATTTGACGATTTTGGTGCGTTTGGCGCGTCGGCTATTTGAGCGCGCGTCGAAATATTTGGCAACATTGTCGGCGAGTCTGTTGATTCTGAGTTTTATGGCAGTAACAGGTAGTAGCCCGAGTATGTCACGCGCCGGTCTGGTGGCGGGCCTGAGTTTGGCAGCGTGGTATTACGGCCGCTCATTTCATCCGTTGGTATTACTGCCATTTGCGGCAGCGGTAACTGTGTTGATCGATCCGAGCTATGCGTGGAATGACCTTGGCTGGCAGTTGAGTTTTGCGGCTTTTGCGGGTGTGATGATTCTCGCACCGCTACTGCAGCGGTACTTTTTTGGTGATAAAAAGCCGGGTACAGTTCGGCAAATTTTGGGCGAGACGATTGCGGCACACATCGTGACGCTACCGATTTTGGTGGCGGCTTTCGGGGTGTTTAGCAACGTGGCGGTGTTCGCGAATGTACTGGTGCTGCCGTTTGTGCCGCTGGCAATGTTGCTGACATTTATCGCGGGCGTCGGTACGCTGGTGATGCCGGCGATAGCTTCACTGGTTGGACTACCCGCCCAATGGCTGCTCGACTACATGATTTGGATAGCAATTTATTTGGCAAAACTGCCGTGGGCACAAACAGAATTTGCGATGAATGGATGGGGTGTGGCCATCGTGTATGCACTGCTGGTGACAGTGTGTATGTGGTTGATGCGAGCTACTAAATACAATTTGCGCGAGAGTAATATTATTGAATAGAGGCTAGGCTGGAAAGAGGGATTCATATCTGTTACAATAAAAGAAATACGATATAAATCAACACTGGAGATTCGATTATGTCAGGACACAGTAAATGGTCGACAATTAAACGTGAAAAGGGTGCCAAAGACGCCAAGCGCGGCGCGGTATTTACCAAAATTGGCAATCAGATTGCGATTGCAGCCCGCAGTGGTACTGACCCAAGTATGAATTCGGCGCTGGCAATGGCTATCGAAAAAGCCAAGCAAGCTAACATGCCTAATGCGAATATTCAGCGAGCGATTGACCGCGTAAACGATAAGAACGCGGCAGTGCTTGAAGAGATTACTTATGAGGGTATGGGCCCTGGTGGTGTTGGTATTATTATCGAAACCGCAACGGACAATAAAAACCGGACATTCCCTGATGTGCGCAATGCGCTTGCTAAAAATGGCGGTCGGATTGCCGACGCGGGCAGTGTGATGTTCCAGTTTGCTCGGAAAGGTGTCATTACCGTGGCGGCGACTGGTGAAGACGCACTACTGACGGTGCTTGACGCAGGCGCCGAAGATGCGAACGAAGAAGATGGGGAAATTGTCGTCTATACTGACCAAAAAGATTTAGCAAAAGTTCGTAGTGCTATCAAGGATGCTGGTTATGATGTAAAAGATGCTGAGCTGCAATATGTGGCGAATGCCGAAATTGAGGTAGCTGAGACAGAAACGGCCGAAAAGCTACTGAAGGTGCTTGATGCACTCGATGATTTAGATGATGTAGTCAATGTCCATACGAATGCGGATATTACCGCACCAATTGACGAATAGTTTGACAAGCTCTATTTAAGCCTGCTATAACAAAAGCATAATCATAACCGTAAGAAATAAGTGGGCTGTTTCGTGCGACGTTTTATCAGTTTTTGTAGTGCAGTAATATTGGTTGTATCACTCACGACCCAGACGGTCGCCGCTGCAGAATTTATTGAACCGCAACAGCCGGTGGAAATTGATGCTGTTGAAGCAACTCCAGAAGCTACGCCAATTGTGGCAACCGGAGAACCGCAGGCGGCTTCTGAGACATCTCTTGCTGAAGAGATCGTCGAGTCGCCTGTGTCTGAAGAGATACCGTTATCCTCTTCTCCTGAGGTACAGGCACTTGTCTCTGAGCCATCGGAAGTGCCGCAGTTACCCGATGAACTACCCGTATCAATACGGCTCTCTCCTTTTATCACCGAAGTGAGTGTGAACGGAACGTGTACAAAAGCGGACGGAACGCCATGCGACAAGAGTGTCTGTTCGACCGACGCGGAATTTATTGAATTGTTTAACCCGTATGATGAGACGGTGTCGTTGACGGGTCTGCGCTTAAACTATAGTCGAGCTAATACGACGACGGCTAAAGTGACGATGATGGATCTAGGCGCGGTAATGATGCAACCTGGCCAAGTAGTAATCATTGGATGTAATATGCCAAATGTAGCCATGCCACTTGCGGCTGACTTGGTGGCGACAGGCGGTGCATTATTTATTGATGATGCGCAAGGTACGGTATATGACCAAGTAGCATGGGGTGATGCTACACGATATTTTTACACCAAACAAGCAGCTAAGCCTATTCGCGATACTTCATTGCAGCGCTGTTTTATCGATGGCCTGCTTGAAGTGTTTGAGCCGCGTAATACGAGCTTGGAATTGACACTATACCCTGGGGCACCAACGCCTGGTGATCATATGCCATGCCCGGGACGTGGGACGGTCGATCCAGCCGAGCCAGTTAACTATTGTGATGGCTTAGTACTTTCAGAAATTGCTGCCAACGTTGATGATCAGTTTATTGAGCTGCATAATCAGTCGGACGTAGCGGTGGATATGACAGGGTGTATGGTGCAGACAAATCGTTCTGCAGCTAAACACGTATTGCCAGCTGCACCGCTCGAAGCGGGAGCATATATAGTGGTAGTGATTCGTGATACATCGCCGCCGCTCACGTTGACCAAAACAACGGTGGGGTCTGTCTATCTTTTGGCGTCGGATGGCGAAACTGAAATAGATGTGCAGGAATATCGGAATCTAGCCAGCGGAACCGCATGGGCACGATTTGGTAACGATTGGCAGCAGACGTATGCGGTGACGCCAGGGTTTAGCAATGTGCGACAGCTCTTTGTTCCGTGTGCCGAAGGGTATGTCCGCAATGAAACTACCGGACGGTGCAATAAGATCGCCGAGTCGGCTGCATTGGCGGATTGTGGCGACGGCAAATATCGGAGCGAAGAGACTGGGCGCTGCCGGAATATTCCTCAAGAGAGTATGCTAGCGGCCTGTAAATTAGGACAGTATCGCAGCGAAGAGACGAATCGTTGCCGTAACTTAGTGACGGCTTCGGCGCTCAAGCCCTGCCGGGATGATCAATATCGTAGTGAAGAAACAAACAGATGCCGCAATATAGCGACGACCACTTCGACATTGAAGCCGTGTAAAGATAATCAATACCGCAGCGAGGAAACGAATCGTTGCCGAAATATTCAAGCCAGTGCGCCACCGGCTGCAGCCTATGCAGTTGAGCCGATCAAGCAGGGCGCTCTTGGGTTTGTGGGCTGGTGGGCGCTTGGTGGCGTGTTAATGTGCGCTTTTGGTTATGCAGCGTGGGAGTGGCGTAGTGAAATCCGGCGCGGATTGAATCGAGCTACGAATCTACTCCGCCGTAAGTGATATAATTGAATAAGGTATGAGGATTATTGGTATTGATCCGGGAACGGGCATTTTAGGGTTTGGCGTGATTGATTCGACGCCACGTGGTCATCGCATGGTGACGGCAGGG
>JASLDG010000001.1 GCA_030146045.1 Candidatus Saccharimonadales bacterium
AGCGTTAAAGGTGCGGCTCGGAAAGCACTCTACCAAGCAATCGAATCCGGGAGTGTGGCAGTTGTTGTCGGCACACACGCATTATTTCAAGATGCCGTCACCTTTCACAAACTCGGCTTTGTCGTCATCGATGAGCAGCACCGTTTCGGCGTCGCACAGCGACAGGCACTCCTCGCAAAATCTGCTCGCCTGCCGCACCTCCTTGCCATGACAGCAACTCCAATTCCACGTAGCCTTGCCCTGACTCTTTATGGTGAGCTTGACCTCAGCATTTTGAACGAACGTCCACAGGGACGTAAGCCGATTGCGACCAAGATATGGGCACCGACCAATCTACCAAAACTCTATGACACGATCGACAAAGAACTTGCGGCTGGACGCCAAGCCTATATCATCTGTAGTCTGATTGACGATTCAGCTCAGAACGACCGCAAGAGTGTCGTCGCTGAGCAACGTCGCTTACAGAGCACCATTTTCCGCCATCGCCGTATCGGCCTCCTCCATGGCAAATTAAGCCCTGAAGAAAAAGATACGGTCATGCAGCAATTCAAAGACAAAGAGTATGATATCCTCGTCAGTACAACTGTTGTCGAGGTTGGGGTCGACGTGCCAAATGCAACGGTCATCATGATCGAAAATGCCGATCATTTTGGCCTCAGTCAGCTCCACCAGCTGCGTGGTCGCGTGGGCCGCTCCTCGCTCCAGAGCTACTGCTACCTGATCATGAGCGACAGCTCCAAGCCAAGTCAACGCTTACGAGAGATCGAGAAGTCCAACGACGGGTTCTATCTGGCGGAAGTCGACCTCAAGCTACGCGGTCCCGGCGAAATCTACGGCCGCTCACAGCACGGTGAGCTTAATCTCCAAGTCGCCACACTCGCCGATACCACACTCATCAATCGTGCCCAACGCACAGCTAAGCAATTCGTGCAATCAGGCGATGATCTGCTACAATATAAACAATTATGTCAACAAGTACAGCACTATCAGCGGCTGACCACACTGAATTAATAGAGGTGTTCTAAGTGTATTCAGGTACCACGTTCCGCGTTAAGTCAGGACGACTTATGGGAGTACATCAAAAAATCGATCGTGTTGCGCGTAAGGCGCTTGATCGTAAGCTTTCGCGCGTGCACATGTTTCCCTCTCTTCACGATATTCTCCATTTTGAAGGACACAATGGCCCCGACGGCATTAAGCGCAAGAGTCCCGCACAAGACGAACCGTGGCACTACATTGACCCGAACGACCCAAGCGATACCGCTCTTCGTGAAATGATTGAAGACCATGTTTTTAACTTCATTACCGCGCTCAAGGAAGATAATCGTGTGCGAGCTGGTTTTGAGGCTGCCTGGCTTGCGCACGCTATTACTGACGGCCTCACCCCTGCGCACCACTATCCACTCGAAGAAAAACTCGAGCAGCTTCGCGGAGGGCAAGGCCTTGAAACTCGTACATCAACCAAGGAAAAAATCTTATTGCCTGGTCACACAAAACGCCAAATGATCCGTAATAACTGGGAATTTTGGGGCACTAAGGGCGTGATGACAACTCATGTAGCCTTCGAGCTCGGTGTCGCCACCGTCATTGGTGGGCGCTCTCTCGGTTCTGCGCACCCAAATGATGAACTGTTTAATAATGTTGTCGAGCGAGGTGTTGTTGCGGTATTTCACGATGCGCTTGTGCGCATCGACGAACTTAAGCTCTACGAGGAGTTCTCGAAAAATGGCTGGACTCGTCGTCTTGCACGAGACACCAAAAATATCCTTGTCCCTGAAATTATCCAAACAGTCTGTCTTGCCTGGTACTACTGCTATCATGAAGCCTACAAGGATACAGTGTGAGTACCGTCAGAATTATCGCTGGACAATATGGTGGCCGCAAAATCGAAGCGCCCGACGGGCGTCGTACCCACCCGATGGGCGATCGCCCGCGCAGTGCCCTTTTTAATATTATTCAAGGTGAGCTTGATGGTGCACGGGTGCTTGATGCTTTTGCCGGCACTGGAGCGCTCGGCTTCGAAGCGCTCAGCCGAGGCGCCGCATCAGCCACCTTTATTGAACGTGATCGCATCGCACAAAAAGTACTTGCTAGTAACATTAGTTTACTCGGCGTTGAAGAAAAAGCGAAACTTATTCGCACATCGGTCGCAAACTGGCTTTCCACCACTGACCACGAAGCTCAATATGACCTTATTTTTGCCGACCCCCCTTATCATGACACCCAGTTATCCACAGTCTCCCAACTTTTTGGGCTTTTAAAACCCGGCGCGCTTATGGTATTATCTGTACCAGGTAGTAGTGAGAGACCGACCAAACCAGGAGTTGTTGTGGTGGACAATCGTAGTTATGGAACCGCGTCTCTCATCTTCTACCGCAGAGATGATTGATAGCACTTCTTTGGAAGTGCTATTGCTTTTTACAAATTTACGTTATATAATAGATAAAAGTGGGTATTCCGCCCACGCGTCACGAGAGGATATTTTTTCTGTGAGCTTCACCACGCACACGACGTCCAAAGCCGCGACCGCTCGAGCCGTTTCGCTCGAACAGAAGGCAGTTCGCAGCCATCGTCGCTTCCTCCGCTTGCGAAAGCTTGTGAGGTTGTTCGATCGCCTCGGCATGGTCAGCGCTGCACATCGCGTAGATCATTACGCAGATGCCATGCTCGACTACGGCATACAGTGCAGCTTCATGGCGGAGCACTACCTGCACGAGGGCGATGTACGACACGTCGTCGAGCACGCCAGGCAGGAGCGTCTCGTAACCCATCTCGCCACGCGCTCATAACAGAGCGACCCACCGATAGAAGGCCCACCGAGAAGCGCAACACGCACTTCTCCCCGCCTCTCGGTGGGCTTTTCTTTAGGTTAAACTTGGAACCCTTTCACTCTTTATGGTATACTAACAGCTAGTATAGTTTCACAAACATTGTGCGGATGTGGTGGAATTGGTAGACACGCTAGCCTTAGGAGCTAGTGCCTCCGGGCGTGAAGGTTCAAGTCCTTTCATCCGTACCAGAATCGAAACTATAGAAAACCACTCGCAATGAGTGGTTTTTCATACATTCAGCACACTATAGCCACGGTCAGCAAATCGCTTATCGTAGTATATATTGACTTAAAGTCAACTATATGTTAATATAGAAACATGGAATGGATTAAACGGGAAGTGAATCGTTTTCGAGCGAATGCACATGAAGACCGCGCATAAAAGCGCGGTTTTTCTTTAGCGAACAAGAATAAAGGTGTTTTTACCTTTTTTCACCAAACTTGGCACCTCAATGGTCGCATCTTCGGCAATCTTTATTCCGTTCACCGATATCGCCCCACCTGAGATCAAACGACGCGCCTCACCCTTACTACCTGCCACTTTTGTTGCCACTAATGCATCAGTGATCGGTAGCCCTCGCTCAACTGTCGGAATCTCACTCGCTAACGCGTCAAGGTCAGTGTCATTCAAACTTGCAAAATCAGCTCCACCGAATAGTACATTCGTTACGCGCATCACGCTCTGCGTCCGCTCCTCGCCATGTACGATCTTTGTTACTTCATACGCCAAAGCCTTTTGTACATCGCGCGCACCTGGATTGGTCGCCTGCTTAGCAGCGAGCGCTTCCACCTCGTCACGGCCAAGTAGTGTATATACCTTAACGTAGTCGACCGCACCTTCGTCGTCGACATTGAGCCAGAATTGATAAAATTTATATACACTCGTTAGTGTCGAGTCGAGCCAAATCGCCCCGTCTTCAGACTTACCGAATTTCTTACCTGTTGCCTTATTGATGATAAGCGGCGCACTATAGATATGCGCCTCAGCGCCCTCAATCCGGCGAATTAGATCAACTCCTGCCACGGAATTACCCCATTGGTCGCCGCCACACACTTGCAGAGTAGCGCCATGCTCGCGATAAAGATGTAGAAAATCATACCCTTGAATCAACGAATAGCTAAACTCAGCATAGCTTATGCCGCTACCATCAGCACCTAAGCGCGACTGCACGAAGTCACGACCGAGCATCTGACTCATTGGAACATGCTTGCCCACATCACGCAAAAAATCTAAATAACTGAAATTTTTGAACCAGTCATAGTTATCGACAACCGTAAATTCTTGACCATTAAATACGGTTTGGTATTGTGTGGCAATACCAGCCTTGTTACGTGCAATCTCTTCGATCGTTTTGAGATTTCGCTCATCTTTCTTACCATCGGGGTCACCAATCATACCTGTCGCACCACCAACAAGCAAGATCGCTTTATAGCCATGGCTGATAAAATGTCGCACCATCATTGCCGAAGCAAGATTCCCAATAGTCATGCTTGTCGCGCTCGGATCAACGCCAAAATAAAGTGTTCGCGGCTCATCGTCAAGGTCAGTAATCGCAGCAAAGGTCGTTTGGTTCACAAAGCCGCGCCATGTCAGTTCTTCAGATAGTGTCATACTGTTAGTATACGCAAGATTGTGGATAAAAGCACTAGATGGCCGCGCAAAATTAGTGATATAATAGAGAACAATACTGCTTATGGGGAAACTAGGGAACTGTGGCAAAGAAATCAGGCTCACGTAAACTAAACGTCTATTCAAACTTGGCGCACAAACGCCGTACCAAAAAAGACGCCGTCGCTCGCAAAAAAGCCGAGTATCTGGCGACGCTACCAAAACATCCAGTCAAACGCTTTTTGGCACGGATGCACCCGAAGCGTGTCGCTGGCTATTGGTTCAGCAAAAAGGGCTTGCTTATGGTGGCCAAAATTACTGCCGTATTCGTGATTATGATTGTTCTGGGTATCGGTGGAGCATTCGCCTACTACCGCAAAGATCTTGACTCGATCCGACCTGAAGAGCTCGCTAAGCGAGTACAGACTACCGTTACTAAATACTATGACCGACGCGGACCTTCGGCTGAAGCCCAAGGATCACTTCTTTGGGAAGATAAGGGTGATGGCGACTATAAACTTGTTGTTAACGGCAAGGATATCGCACCTCTTATGAAGAAGGCTACTGTCGCTATTGAAGACAAAGACTTCTATAAGCATGGCGGCGTTAGTATTACCGGTATCACCCGCTCACTTGTTAATAATGCCAATGGCGGTAGTACGCAAGGTGGTTCAACTCTTACCCAGCAGCTTGTTAAGCAGGTTTTTTTCTCAGATGAATCGCAAAAGCGCGGTCTTAGCGGTATCCCACGCAAGATTAAAGAGATAATCCTCTCAATTGAAGTTGAGCGCATGTACAATAAAGACCAGATTTTGGATCTATATCTCAATGAATCGCCATACGGTGGTCGACGAAATGGCGTGCAATCAGCCGCCAAAACATATTTCAATAAGGACGCCAAGGATCTTTCTCTAGCCGAAGCGTCATTGCTCGCGGGTATTCCAAACCAACCAGGGCTCTACGATCCGTACAATGTCAGTGGACATGAAGCGCTTCTGACGCGCCAGCACAAGGTCTTGGCCGCAATGGTAGAGCAAGGTGATATTACACAAAGCGAAGCCGATGCTGCTAAAGCCGAGCCTGTACTTGACCGCTTACAGCCTCAGTCTTCACAATACCAGAATATTAAAGCGCCCCATTTTGTACAGATGGTACGCACACAGTTAGAATCTGAACTAGGAAAAGCGACCGTTGGACAGGGAGGACTTATTGTTACAACCACACTTGACCAAGGTATTCAAGATTCACTCCAAAAGAGCTTTGATAAAATGTTTAACCCTGATAACCCAAAATACCGCGGTACACCTGAATCGGCAGGATTCACCAACGGCGCTGCCACCGTCGAGGACACGCAAACTGGCCAGGTTCTCGCCCTCCAAGGAAGTCGTAATTATGACTACCCCGGTTTTGGCCAGGATAATGCTGCGACTGCATACATTCAGCCAGGTTCAACCATAAAGCCGTTTGTTTACGCAGAGTTATTTGCCCAAAAAGAAGATGCTGCCAAAAATATCTATGGAAG
>JASLDG010000006.1 GCA_030146045.1 Candidatus Saccharimonadales bacterium
CGCCCATACACTTCGGAGTACCACCATCGTTCATACAGTATGTACCTCCAAGAATAGAACCGACAAACGGTATTGCCCATGCGCCGTCATCTGTTCCGATCGGGTCAACATCTTGCACTAAGCGGAATGGCGCATTCATAACATAAGATGAGGCAATCGACAGGAGTCCAGAGTAAGCAGGAGTGAATCCCATACAACCCAAGTTACGCTGTGATGGAGCGCACACAAAGTCACCACCTAAACTAAACCCTTCAGCATCAAGACCATTGTCGAATTTATAGCCAACACCCCCAGGGAATGCCTTACCGAAGAGATCACCAGGCAATATCGACTGCCATGCCGCAACATTTGGCACATACCCTGTGTAATTAAACGGTTGCACCGTCAAGGTCATCACTGGTGTACCCCAATTAAATGGCAGAGCAATCCCCCAACAGTAGAGTTTCCCGTCGGTTATCGCACAGCTGTAGTGCGATCCTGCACCGATACGATCAAGTTTACGTCCGTACAATTTACCTGTATCGCTATCAGGTGCAACGATTGTTGGCGGAAAAAGTCCGAACCAGCCGCTACTACCTGGTCCCGGTACACCAACCGTATTGAAGATTGGGTCTACAAATGCACCGACCGCGTTCTTGGCAGTAGATGCCACCATACTGACAACTGGAGCAGCTTTCCAGTTCTCATATCCAAAAGGAGGTGCTGGATTTGGCATGATTGCAGATGTACCAATGGCACCGGTTGAACTACCGAGCGTAAACGGTAGATTGTCGCAAAACCTCTGCTCGCCACCCAAGAACATATTAAGAAACTGGAGCCAGTTCAGTGGATTGATAATCGCCTGGAAAATATTTGGCTTTTGCATCGTACAGTTCAGTGACCCTACTTGCTGGTAATCATTACCGCCCCAGCAATATGGTGCACCATCAGTCACTGCACAACTGTGCTGGAACACCGGTATAAACTGTGGCGCTGGCGTATTAGAAGGAGACGTACCTATATCGGTCACGAGACGGCCCTTCAATGTCAACCCCCAGTTTGCCGATGGGTCAACTTGATTGCCGACCCGTTGCGGCACAGCAACGCCCATCCCGCGCACCGCCTCATTACCCTGATTCTTAATCTGACCCATCAACGAGTCGGTCGCAAGCATGCTACCATTGCCGACCTGTCCGGCCAAATTATTACCCCAGCAATATGGCTCACCATCAGCAATCGCACAGGTGGTGGAATCGCTCACGGCGACCTTGGAAATAAATTTATTGCCTAATGCTGTTACCTGCGTCGGTACATTACGTTGCGTAAAATCACCCGTACCAAGCATACCCCATCCATTTGGACCCCAGCAGTACAGCTTACCGTTGTTAATCGAACATACATGAGCGTCAGCCTTTACATCAGTTGCAACCGCGCCCTTGGCATTGGCCATCACTTTGACAGTAGGCTGAATAATCACAACACGTGAGACCTGGTATGGATCGCCGACTTTGTTTCCACCCTGCATTCGCTGTACTGACCCGATTACCGTGGCCTTCATTGTATCTGGCCCATATTCTTCTGCACGAACAGGGGGCTTCACTTCGAAAGTTGACTGCCACGAGCCGTCGGACGCTTCTGTCACATAGGGCATACCACTTCCTGTTGCCGCAGTACCATCACACCTTTTATCTGGCGTCAGACTCGCAGTCCAGAGGTGACCTGATTCCATACGCACACACCCAGTCGCAAGCGACACCCCTGCTTGTGCGGCCTCTCGTGCGATCTGATTAAATGAAGTATCATTAAACTGCTGGCTTGAGTTAGTCACAAGTGAATAAAGCGTCACTGATGCAGTCATGATGCCTACACCTAGCAAAATAATTGCCGGTAAAATAAATCCTGTCTGTTGCGTTCGTCGTATTTTCATTTTAGCTCTCCCCATTAGTTCGCGTCACTATCACTGAATCCGTCGCTTCAAGTTTTCCCTTTTTAACCGTAATCTGAACTCTTATATATTTCGCTTTTGAAATATCGTCCGAACTGTTGATCTCTTGTGGCGTGCCGTCAGCTGCATTATTTTCGCGGTAATAAGACACTTTAAATCCCTGAACGTTCTCGAGCACTTTTGCATCACGACCTTCACAAATCTTCGTATTATTATACCCTTGCGGACAGGTTTGTTTTGTACCATTCTCTAGATTACTCGCTCCCACGTACGCACAAAGGCTCTTTGGCTTTTCATTTGGTCGCGCCGCATCATAATACGGAATACTTCGCCGCCAAAGTACACTATCTTTCACATAATAAACAAACGTATTACGCATGAAGCTCGTACAGCTACTGTCCGCCCATAAAACCTTGCGCTGTGGATCGTCGATATTATCCCCTTCGTCCGAAACAGTGGTCGCGTATTTTTGATACATCAAAATATTCTTGTCCATATTGTTCCCAAGGAATGTATATGGTGATGTGTCCCATTTTTTCGTCTCAGGACTTGCGAGAGTCGCGCCAGGATTTGTTGGATCTGGACCCACTTTATCTGTCGTGTCAATCTTAAGGAAGCTCACCGCTAGTACCACATCTTTAGAGACACGTCCAAGCGCGGCCTTGATATCAGTTTGCTGAACGACCGTCGCCATTTCAGTCGTTTGCGAACGCCAAATTGCATCCATTGGCCCAAACACGAGCGCCATTAAGATACCGGCTACCGCCATGACAATGAGAAGCTCTACCAAAGTAAAGCCTTTTTGTACGTTAATTAATGTAGGCCGCACGAACAACCGTCTCCGTTTCATATCTCACCTCAGCCTTGATTAGTATTGGCGCATTCGCAAGACACCCCTGAGGATAAAACACCAGGAGTCTTTGACTCGTCGTGGATGGTAAATTGGATTTTTCTGGAAGCGTCTGTGGAATAGTTACACTCTTACCTGGTGCGTGACTATTGCGCGTTAAATCAGCAACCGCTTGCCCACCGCTCATCTCTGAGCAATCAATACCCCCAGGCAGCTGAGCCTGCTCTCGGTAGCGACCTACAATCCCTGCGGCGAGATTATTCGCTTCAGCATAGCGTATCGTCTTTACGCGCTGTGTCTGCACTGCTATAAATCCTTGCATTAAGAATGTAAAGAAGACAGAAAATACAACAATCGCGACAATCGTCTCAACAATAGTAAACCCCTCTTGTTTTCCCATGTGTATTTTCCTACCCTTAAATACTGCTTGTGCCTCTGATTATATCGCTCCCCTTGCCATAAAGCAAGGGGAGATGTACTAGAAGATTGGGCCGCGCTTGAATGGCGTGTCTGTCACATAGTCGTCAGTTGCCTGAGGTTGCAAGACGGCTCCAGGGGCACTTGCGATGCCGCTCTGGCCGCTTGTCGCATCACCCCAGCACAGGATACGGCCGTTAGCGACACTACAGCTCGATCCAAGCCCGGCACTGATAGAAATTGACGCATTGCCACTTGCCGCACCGGTATTGACGACAACTGGACGTAGGCGATCTGTCGTCGCCTGACCGTCACCGACACGACCGCTTGCAGCATTGCCCCAGCAATAGATTATTCCCTGAAGAACTGCACAGGCGTGCGCATCACCCACAGCAAGATCATTCGCCTGCAAACCACCCGCAACACCTGCAACCTTAGTAGGAATCTTGCCATCGGTTGAGCCCGTACCACCAGCTGCATCGGTACCAATCTGGCCATCTGTATTACGGCCCCAGCAACTCACAAAACTATTGATAACCGCACAGGTAAAGTTATTACCTGCACTGATTTGCGTAAAGGCCGGTGTCAGTTGATTACTATTCACGCCACCAGCAGTACCGAGGATAAGCTGCCCGGCACCACCTGTATTTGTATCTCCAAGATTCGTGTTGCGTCCTGTCGCATAGTTTGCGTTCGTACCCCAGCAATACCCATTGCCATTCGCGACCGCGCAGGCATGCTCTTTACCCATACTGATTGAGGTCGTCGCCTTGTCAGTCAACCCAGTGACCGGTACCGGAGAAGGGCGTGTCGTGGTTGAATTGTCACCTATCTGATGACGATTATTCTTGCCCCAGCAATACGCGCGCCCATCAGCGATCGCACACGTCCCTGTGTCACCAGCGCTGACATCAGTCACGCGCTTACCCGCAAAAGCCCCGACAAGTGTTGGTACGTTTTTGGAACTAAGCGTACCATCACCAAGCTGACCATCGGTGTTGCGACCCCAACAATAGAGCTGTCCGATAGAGATACCACAGGTATGATTTGTACCAGCACTTACTTTGCGGAAGACGCGATCAGCAACAGAGCTGACGATGCGCGGCTGCTTGACGTTCGTACCGTTTGGCACTGCAGCACCCATGCCGAGTTGCCCGTCATCATTCTTGCCCCAGCAGAATATCTGGCCGTTCACGATGCCACAGCTATGACCGCCACCGGTTGAGGCCGAACCATCGGCGGCATAGGTCCCGGGATCAGCCCCGAGTGATCCAATCGATATCTGCGATGCACGATTGACCGTATCGTTCATACCGCCACCATTGCCAAGAGCACCAGAACCGCCATCAAGTCCCCAGCTAAATACCTGTCCATTCGCAATCATAGTGCCGTACATGCCGCTTGCTGCGATTCGCGTTGGCACTTTGCCAGTGAAATCTGGACTCCCCCCTGTCAAAAGAGGGTTGAACTTCGTATTGCCAAAAATTGAGACGCCCGGGTCGGTACCCGTCGGTGCGCCTTCAATTGACCCAACACAACCGGCATTTCGATTGCTCGTCGTATCGGTTGGTGCTACCGCGCAAAACGTACCAAAGAACCCATTTACCCATGGGATAACCTGCGACCATTGCCCATTATCGTGATCAACAACATCATAATTCGACAGAACAGTTACGGGCGCATTCAAGAAGTATGCTGTCAGGAAACTCGCAAGACCGCTGAATGCCGGTGTGTATCCCATACAGTTAAAGTTCCAGCTCGACATACCACAAGAAATGTCTCCGCTAAAGTTATATGAGGTGGTATCAATCGGTTGCGTGTTTGCTCCAACCATTTCATATGGCGTACTTGTGACAGTAAATGGCTTTGGCATACCCCATACCGCCGGCAACCGCATACCCCAGCAGATTTGTCGCCCTTCAGTGATCGCGCAACTGAAATGTCCGCCAGCGCCGATTCGGTCAATCTTGTGCCCAAAAAGTTCAGATTGCGTACTCTGCCTGCCGTATGGGCTACACCCAAAAATTGGCACACAAAGCTGATTGTTATTATTGTCGTACCCGTAGACTGGTGTCGGCTCTTTGACAAACAATAGGTCTGAAATCGTACCAAATGGATTTGTCTGATCGGTATCGCACGGCAACAGCGGCAAACAGACAATGTTGCCCAGTTGATAGTAATCATTACCACCCCAGCAGTACGCCGCCCCATCGGTCACTGCGCAGCCATGCCGCATTACTGGCAATGGCTGAGGGAATGGATAATTTTGCGATGAAATCGACAGGTCGGTCACCTTGCGATTCTGCAAATCACCCTTCACCTCCACTGGAACATTACTATCAGCATTGGTACCATTACCAAGCAACCCACTGATACCAGCACCCCAGCAGTACGCCTTGCCATCGGCAATCGCACAGGTATTCGCATCACTCACGGTTACTTTTGAGACATACTTTCCTGTCAGCGCGCCGCCAACAAGCTTCGGTGAGGCTTCACCGAGCGATACCGTCCCAAGACCAAGCTCACCGCTTGTATTCTGGCCCCAACACCACAATTTTCCATTTGCAATCGCACAGGTATGCTGGTCGGCACGCACATCGGTTGCGACTTGTCCGGTTGCCTTATGTAAATAGCCATTACCCGGCTTAAAAACACTTATTTTTGTCGCTTCAATCGTCTTAACTGGTACGCCGGCCTGTAAGAGCTCGACTTTACCCTTTGAAACAATCTGGCTCGTCTCAGCATCGTAGGTGCTGCTCTTTGATACCGGTGATGTCACCTCGAACGTCGAACGCCATACATTATCAGATGACTGATAGACATACTGCGATGGAGCAGACGGTGAGCCGCTTGTAATTACCACGCCATTACAATCCGTGTTTGGACGCAAAAGCTTTGCACCTTGTATCCACTCTTTCGTACCTTCGGTCAAGCATCCTGTTGCGTATGCAATCCCCGAACGCGCCGCTTCCTGGGCCATTGTCTGGAAGGATTGGCCGTTTAGCGCCTGGCTCGACGATGCAATGACCTGCAAATACAGAGCAATGACAATCGAGATAGCCACGCAGAGCAGGATAGTCGCCGGTAATACATAGGCACGCTCGCCTTGCTTGCCTGTCATATTCTTGAAATACTCCATCACACCCCCGTTCCATTCACTCGTATCATACGCAATTTACTCGATGATGTCATGATATTCGATCCGCTGCCGTCACTGAGCTGTATCTCAACTTCAACCGATGTTGCCGCACTTGCGTCGCTCGGGTACGGCATTTCATTACCGTCACTTCCGTAGTACGTAACGGCGAATTTTTTAACTCCGCGAGCTATCACCGCGTCACTCCCCTGGCATTCGGGCTGGCTAGCCCCTGGTGCGCAAGTCTGATGCATACCATTGGAAAGAGCTGACTGACTCGAGCACCGACTACTAGGAGAAGCATCTGGCGACGAACGACGATACAGCGTGCCGTCTTTTACATAGAACACCATCGTATTCTCAATCGGCGTCGCGCAATCCGCCAGCATCAATATTACACGTGCAGGATTATCAACTGTATCACTGGACTCACCCATATTCGTTGCGTATCGGCCGATAATCAGCACGCGATTATCAGCACCGCTCCCTTCGTATGTGTACGGCGCAGTATTCCACTTCGACCCCAACCCCGTCGGACCAACCGGGTCACTTTCGTTCGTTGTGTAAAAACCTCCAGCAAGTGCAACATCGCGCTCTATCATACGCAGCGATGCTCGCGCATCATACACTTGAGTCATCTTTTTCGTATCAGTCACACTCGAGGTATACAGCGCATCGAGCGGCCCAAACAAAATCATCATCATAATCGCCGCCACGAACATCACAATCAACAGCTCAACAATCGTGAAGCCATGCATCGCACGCGCTTTAATTAACATATTCGACATGTGTCACCTTCTCTGCATCATATTTCACAACCGACCGCAGCAACGCCGGCATTTGCGCGCCACATCCTCGCGGATACACAACCTCTATATAGTAGTCAGTCGACGAAGGAAGCGCCGTCCCCGTCAGTGAGCCGCCAATCTGCGCCTTGCCAATAACCGACCCCGGGGCAGTGGTATTGTAGGTATAATTGTTTGGATTAGATGAGTCGGTGACTGCATTGTTACACGCAACAGTACTCGGTAAACTTAATTTTTTGGTATATTTCTTGAGATTAGAAGTAGCGAGGTCATGCGCGTCTGACAAGCGAACCACCTGGACACGCTGTGATGTCGCCGCAATAAATCCCTGAAAAAGCAGACCTACAAAAATCCCGACCACAACTATTGTCACGATCATCTCGACAATGGTAAAACCAGCGCTTGCCCTATACCCCATAACTTATGGGTAAGTATAGCACAAGCATAATGTCTATAAAAAGCCTATAATTCGTCTTTTTTGTTGCTAATAAATCGTGACCACTGTTGTACTAAACGCAGCACTGTTTTAAGTGGTAGTTCGATCAGCATATCAAGAATAAGCGCGACAATATTCACCTTAGAATATTTTTCACTAATCCAGCGTCCTACTACCACAAATGGCAGATACAAGAAATCACGCATAAGGGCGATACCGTTTTGCTCGGCATCAATCGTCTCGACTTCGCGGATAAGACGACTCAATCGGAAACCAAGGAAGCTTGCCGTCGAAAGGAACAAGAAAAAGATAATCAAATGCAGCGCTGAGAAGCCAATTGACCACAAGCCCCATGCAACGCCGCCAAATACCAAGATAAACAAACATGCATACAATATATTAAAGGCAACCGGATAGGCACTCTGTTCTTTGAGCGATGCCGAAACTGCGATGACTGGCCGCTGCGATGAATACAGGAGCGACTCCATTTGATCCATCAGTGCCGTTGTATTGACTCGCTTTGGCAGCACCAGTGTCAAGCGTAGCAAGATCATGAAAAGCGGTGGGAACAGCAAGTTGACGACCAGCGGTATCCACAGAATCTCTCCATGCATAATATAGTCGTACGGTACTTCGAGCCCAATCCCAATCAAAAACTTGGTGATAATCAAGAAAACAACGCTCTTTACAATACCACGATTGATCTTTTCGTTGAGTTGACGATATTCATCATCAATCTGCGTCTCGTATGCAGCCATAAATTTATTATGGTCACTCAAGATCGCCGCTACATCGGGCAGTTCATCAACCATTCGCCACAACACGCGCAGTGCCGCACCCCGTCGGTTGACGACACGCGCTACCTTGTCCGCTGCCGACGTAAGCAGCAGTTTATCCAGGTGCATATTAAGCTGCGTAAACTGTTCAGTTTGCTCGGGTGCCACCTGATAACGCTCAAGCAGTGCTGATCGAATCGTGGCATTGTCGGACTTTAAAAGCTGGCGATGCACCGCGATAAATATACAGGTATCATGGTTTTCGGCACCTTCTGTCGCTGGAATGATGTCGGTAAAATAGCGATACGCAAACTGTGCAAATGCCGCTCGCTTGCTATGGTCGGCAAACACATTTTCTACCCGTACAGCCAGTGTATCGATCACCCAGTCGTCAGCATGTGCTACATTGCCGACACGCACAAGCTGCTCGTAGGCCGTAAAATATTGCGCTGCCAACGCATTAATTGCCGCGAGCTGAACATGAGTCACCGAATCATTCGCCAAATAGCCGGCAAACGTCAGCTCGACAGCGAGTTCTTCGCCGCTCTCGCCTGCTCGTTTGGCATCACGCGTCAAAAAAAGCCGTTTATAAAAACGACGAATGGCGCGCTGCAACAGCAAGTGCTCTTCGGTGTATTCTGCGGCATTGCGAAGCTGCTCGTAGGCCGCCGTCAGTGTTCGCCCAGCACCAACGATATGGATTTTCTCAGCATGTTTGCGCTCTTCGTCGCGCTGAGCCATAGCAGCATCAGCATGCCGGAGCATGTCGATGAATTGGCGACCGATAGGAGTAACGTCTTTCATAGATGGTGGTATTTTGTAAATTATACCATAATGTCACCACAAATCATATAGCTTGCGCTCAGATTGTTGGTTTTTATCATGCAGAAGATAACCAAAGAAAAGAGAGTAGCCTAGCTACTCTCTTTTCTTTGGTACACCCGGTACGATTCGAACGTACGACCCTTTGTTCCGAAGACAAATGCTCTAATCCGCTGAGCTACGGGTGCCTAACTTCCGTAAGTATACCACAGATGTAAAAGTTTTTGTAGCATCATGCATACCTATTGCAGTTATGCTATACTATCCCTAATTATGGACATCAAAACATCAGTACCTCTTTCAACACTCACCACCATGCGCCTCGGTGGTCCTGCACGGTTTTTTGCCGAAGCCCATTCGGCCCAGCAAATGATTGCGCTCTGCAAAAATGCTCGCAAACTGAATCAAAAATTCGTGGTCATCGGCGGTGGCAGCAATCTGATTGTGCACGACGAAGGGTTTGATGGCCTCGTCATTCGCAATGCCATCCCCGGGTTCGAAGTTATCGAAGAGGATGACAACGCTGTTACCCTGCAAATCGGCGGCGGTGAACTGTGGGACTCAGTTGTCTCGCGCAGTGTCGGCCGCGGCTTGACTGGTATCGAAGCACTGTCTGGCATTCCTGGTACCGCCGGTGCAGCCCCAGTGCAGAATATCGGCGCCTACGGTCAGGAAATCGCCGATACACTCGTATCGCTCGATGCCTACGACACTATCGATGACCAGCTCGTACGCTTGTCATGGGAAGATTGCGGCTTTGCGTACCGCCATAGCATCTTCCGCGATGATGCCTCGCGACGCTATGCTATCGTCAGCATTAGCCTCAAGCTCTACAAACGCGCACCGCTACCGCCATTCTATGCAGCGGTACAAAAACACCTCGACGACAACGCCATCACCGAATTTACTCCTGCCATTATCCGCAGTGCCGTTCTCGAGATCCGCAGCAACAAGCTCCCCGACCCTGCCGTCTTGCCTAATGCGGGGTCGTTCTTCAAAAACGCCATCGTCGAAAAATGGCGCCGCGACGAGCTGCTTGAGCAATATAACTACATGACTTCGTACGAAATGGACGAAAACCATTACAAAATCCCCACTGGCTGGATGATTCAAGAGTCTGGTCTCAGCGGTGAAGTACTCCACGGCATTAAGGTACATGAGGGCAATAACCTGGTGCTTATCAACGAATCTGCTACTAGCTATGCTGACCTTGCGGCCGCACGCGAAGAAATCCAAAATGCCGTCCGTGATAAATTCCGCATCGAAATCGAGCAAGAACCGATAGAGTTGAGCTAGTCCACCTCCATTCGGTGCATAAAACCTTGCAATAACCATAACCAGTGTAGTATATTCGAAACATAACAATTTAATAGGGGGCATTCATACACATGAATCTTCAACAAAAAATCAAGAAAGCACAGAGTGAACGCGGTTTCACCATCGTCGAGCTCTTGATCGTGATCGTCGTCATTGGTATCTTGGCAGCGATTGTGATTGTGGCATTTACCGGCGTGCAAAAACAAGCAAAAATCGCAGGCTATAAATCTGACGCAAATGGTATCGTAAAGGTTGCAGAAGCCATAAATGCAGACAAGCAGAGTTATCCGGTAGGTGCAGATGCTGCGGCGACAAAAACACTTTACGAGGCTACGACAAATACAGTTAAGCTTCCGCCAAAGGTTCGTATCACCGCCGTCACTTCAGCACCAACAATCACTGAAGCTAACGGCCCAACTGTAGATAGCACCACTGGAGTAAAAACATATACCGTATGGGCATGTACTAACGGTGCAAATGTCTACTTCTGGGATGGATCAGCAGTTGTTATCAATAAAGCTGGTGACGGCTGCTAAACTAGTTACATCTTTCAAAAATACACCCATGAAAGTGGGTGTATTTTTAAGATAAAGAATAATTTATACAAGTTATTTACATAATTATCTTCAATTAGAAAGTGAGCCAGTTTATAGACATGGCTCAGGTCTTTAGTTCAGCCCAACGAGCAGTAGCGCCGACCGATGTCACACGCGTAATCGCGGCTTGCCCATGAGTTGTTCACCGTAGGGCCGTAGTTATCGGTCAGCCAGGCGGACGGAGAGCCGCCACAGCCCACGTTGACTCGGTAGTCATTGGAGTTGAAGTTATAACTCCAGTTAGCCGTGCCGTAGCCGGTCGATGTACGACTAGCCCAACCCGAATTGCCACTCTGCGTGACGTAGATACCAACGACATCTCCGCCAGAGCAGATGACCGTTCCGTAGTAGACCGTTGCATGAGCCGGAGCGGCCACTGCAACCGTCGCACCTGTTGCCACAACGACCCCGGTAAGGACGCTGACAACACGCTGCTTGATCTTCATACGTCTCCTTGGTAGAACGAGTGTTATTCGAACGAACAACCTTTTGATCGTATCAATTTCCGAAATACAAATCAAGGATAATAATGAGGTTTCTTATCTTATTTATCACTTGGCAGCGGAAAAGCCTGCGCAAACTGCTCAACCTCGCCGCGGATAGTCGCGAGTTTTTGCTCGTCATCTCGTGCATCGATCGCTTGCTTCATCCAGTCAGCCAGCTGCGCCATGTGTTCTTGGCGCAAGCCACGAGTTGTGAGCGCCGGGGTGCCGAGGCGGATGCCGCTGGGGCGGAATGGAGGCAGTGGGTCATCAGCAATAGCGTTGGCGTTCAGCGTGATGCCAATTTTGTCGAGTGCGATTTCGGCCACTTTGCCATCGATGTCGAAGCTTTTGTAGATATCTGCCAGTATGAGGTGGTTACTGGTGCCACCCGTCACGAGTTCAAAACCGCGCTTTTGCAGCTCTTCGGCCAGCACGGCAGCGTTCTTGACCACCTGCGCAGCATAGTCCTTGAACTCTGGCTGCAATGCCTCGTGAAACGCGACGGCCTTGGCGGCAATCACATGCATGTGCGGACCACCTTGGGTACCTGGGAAGATAGCGCGATCGATGAGGGTTGGAATATTTTCAAGTGTTTTTTCGGGTTTTTTGAGCGGATTTGACACCGTACCCTTACTGAGAATAAGCCCGCCACGCGGCCCACGGAGTGTTTTGTGGGTGGTGGTCGTCATGACGTGGAACCCGGCATCGAGTGGGTTTTTGGCCACGCCGCCCGCGATCAGCCCGGCAATGTGTGCCATATCGGCCATCAGGAGCGCACCGACCTCGTTGCCGATTGCCACGAATTTATCGTAATCAAGCTCACGAGGATAAGCGCTGAAACCTGCCAAAATGATTTTTGGTTTGTGTTCGTGCGCCAGCTTGCGCAGCTCATCGTAGTCAATCTCGCCCGTCGCCGGGTCTTTCATCTTGTAGCGGATAAAGTTGTACAGCTGAGCGCTACGCGTGACTGGGGCACCGTGAGTGAGGTGTCCACCGTGGCTAAGGTCCATCGCCAGGACTGTATCGCCGGGCTCTAGCCATGCATGATACACTGCTTCGTTGGCAGGAGCACCAGAGTGCGGTTGCACGTTGGCATGATCGGCATGGAAGAGCTCTTTGGCACGGTCAATAGCCAGTTGCTCGACCTGATCGGTGTTTTCTTGCCCACCGTAGTAGCGCTTGCCCGGATAGCCTTCGGAGTATTTGTTAGTAAATACGCTCCCCAGTGCGGTCAGCACCTCGCCTGATACATAGTTTTCGCTTGGAATCAGCTCGAGACCTGCGCGTTGGCGCTGCTCTTCGGCCGCAATTAAATCAGCAATTCTCTTGTCTTCCATAGTCCCTGCCTCCTGTTTGTATTTATTGTATCACCAAATGGCGCGCAGGGTACAAGCCGGATAAATACCGTTCATCAAAGATAGCGTTACACGCCTGTTATTTTTGCTTCTGGCGAAAAATAACAGGGTTGCACTTCGCTTGTACTATCTTTTCAGAAGGTATTCTATCCGGCTTGTACCCTGCGTAATCTTGACAATATATCATAAATGATATAAAATGGAGATATGGACTCAGATGACTACAAAGTGAAAATCGGCAACCTTATTCAGGAGAGCCGACTCCATCGTGGCTTTACTCAGGCACAACTTGCCGAAGCACTCGGCACCAGCCAAAGTGCTATCAACCGTATCGAAAAAGGCGGCCAAAACATTAGCCTCGAAATGATCGCACGCATCAGTGACGTACTTTCGCACGACATCATGACACTCAATCATAGTGGTAAGATTAACTTCCGCGTCAATGGCGGCAAAAAGCTCTCGGGTAACATTACCGTCAAAACCAGCAAAAACGCGGCTGTTGCCCTACTGTGCGCGAGCCTCCTCAACAAAGGCAAAACCACCCTCCGCCGCGTGGCCCGCATCGAAGAAGTTAACCGCATCATCGAAGTGCTCACCAGCATCGGCGTCAAAGTGCGCTGGTTGAACGAAAACAACGACCTCGAAATTATCCCGCCAGCACGCTTGCAGCTGGAAAACATGGATATCGAAGCCGCTAAGCGAACTCGCACGGTTATTATGTTCCTGGGACCGCTGTTGCATCAGTATGAGGACTTCAAACTGCCTTTTGCCGGTGGCTGCAACTTGGGCAAGCGTACCGTTGAGCCGCACATGACTGGCCTGCGACCGTTTGGCCTTGATGTTGAGGCAACTACCGAGTACTACCATGCCATGGTACATCCACGTGCCGTCGAGCAGTCGATTCTACTAACCGAGCGTGGCGATACTGTCACAGAAAATGTCATCATGGCAGCGGCACTGTATAACGGCGTAACCGTTATCCGTAACGCCAGCCCGAACTATATGGTACAAGACCTCTGTTTCTTTTTGCAGAAACTGGGCGTCAAAATTGACGGTATTGGTACAACTATTCTTAAAATCCATGGCGTGCCAGCAATCGACAAAGACGTTGAGTATTACCCAAGTGAAGACCCAATCGAAGCCATGAGCTTCATCGCCGCGGGCGTCGTCACTGATTCGGAGATCACTATCGAACGTGTCCCTATCGAATTTGTCGAGATTGAACTCGCAACGCTAAAGGAAATGGGGCTCCAGTTCGAACTGAGTGAGGAATACCCCGCGCGCAATAATCATACGCGCCTGGTTGATATCGCCCTCAAGCATTCCCGCATGACCGCAGCCAAAGACAAGCTCCATGCGTTGCCATTCCCTGGCATTAACATGGATAACCTGCCATTTATGGGCCTGATCGCGACTGCCGCTCGTGGTCGTACGCTCGTACACGACTGGTCATACGAAAACCGTGCGATTTACTTTACCGAACTCAGTAAATTGAATGCGCAAATCGAACTCCTTGATCCGCACCGTGTCTACATCACCGGTCCAACCAAGTGGAAAGTTGCCGACATTGTTGCACCACCTGCACTGCGTCCATCCGTAGTCGTACTACTTGCGATGCTGGCTGCGCCCGGTCATTCGATTCTCCGCGATGTTTATTCGATCAACCGTGGCTACGAAGATTTTGCCAATCGCCTGAACTCACTCGGTGCCGATATCGAGACAATTCGAGAAATTTAACCAATTACAGCTTGTTTCAAGCCAGCCTCGCTACAGTAGGATACGGTGAGCGCGCCGCCATCCAACACTACTACCTACAAAGGAGGTGCTATTTGAAAAAGCAACTACTCGCTGCAGCCGCAGTGACTACTATTGGTGTGGCTGGCATTGCAACCGCCGGTGTGTCACACGCAGTGACATCCAGTACAAATACGAACACTAACCCTGTAACAAGTTTGGCCGAAGCGATCGCTAAGAAGTTCAATCTCAAAACAGCCGATGTCGAAACAGTTATTAAAGACCAGCACGCTGCCATGGAGCAAGAGCGTGACGCAAAGGTAAAAGCAGAAATCGCACAGTTGGTGGAAGATGGCAAGCTGACGCAAGCACAAGCTGACGCTATCAATGCCAAGCGTGCCGATCTGCAAAAAGAGCGCGAGGCCACTAAGCCATCAAGCACCGAAAGCCAGACGGATCGCAAAGCTGCTATGGAGAAACGCAAATCAGACCTTGACGCTTGGGCGAAGCAAAATAACATTCCAAACGAATACATGCACTACGTAATGGGTGGACATGGTGGCCACGGCACGCGTGAAGGCGACCGCCAGTAGCAAGTCAGGTTCAACCAAGAAAAACAGAGATTCCTAGGAATCTCTGTTTTTCTTGGTGCGGGCGGCGAGAATATGATATATATCATCGTCACGCCGAAGAAAGTTAAGAGGTAACTTTCTTCGGCAGCTCCTCGCTATCGAACTCGCATCAATTTGCTTCGCAAATATGCGATGCGAGTTCGACCCAGACAGACCCTTCTACCACAGAAAATACCCTACACGAGGTAGGGTATTTTCTGTGGTGCGGGCGGCGAGAATCGAACTCGCATCGCTTGCTTGGAAGGCAGGCATATTAGCCATTATACGACGCCCGCGTATTGCGCATATCAGATGGTACGATCTGATACAGCTTTTCTAGTATAACAAAAAATGTGCTAGAATAAAAAGCATAAGAAGGAATAGACCATGACATCGCTTGATCAGTTTCTCAACTCAGACTTAAATGCCGACGACGTCACCCACTCCAGTGGTTACGTCGGTGCGGGCGGTGTTGGCGGTGGAGCCGGCGGATTATCCATGGAGCAACGGCGCAAACTCCTTAACCAACCCCGAGTCGTTGGCTCGTACACCGAATCGCAACTCGGTCGGCGCTTTCAGGGCGCCAAGGCTCGTACTGCCGACCAAAAGCAAAGTCGCGTCTATGACCCTAACACTGATTCGTTTTCTGATAACGCACGCTATGGTAATCGCCAAAAAGGTGGCATCGGCGCCGATAAGGTCGATGCTTCTATCGCCAAGCGTCAACATTTCGTCGAGCCATCATCTCGTCCAAAGCCACAAGGCTACAACCCCTACGGCTAGATTCTCCGCCGCTGATATGCTATACTAATGCAGTATTTGGCGAGAAATTGCCTGCATACATGGCGAATGTAGCTCACTTGGTTAGAGCGTCGGGTTGTGGTTCCGAAGGTAGAGGGTTCGATCCCCTTCATTCGCCCCAGAGAAAAAGACTGACCATATGGTCAGTCTTTTTCTTTATCAAGCATCGCCGTAATCAGTTTTTCGTACACTTCATATGCCTGTTGCTCGTGCTCGGCCGACACGCGCAGGTAATTTTCGAGCATACAACCTGCATTCACCTCCATCACCAAAATCGCCCCATCTACTGTCGTGACAATATCAACCGTGCCACTACGAAGATGGAGCGCATCAAGCGCAGAGCATGCAAGGTCTATTTCTTTTGCATGAGGCTGATATGACACTGGTGTCGCCCCAAGGCCCAGGTTAAACATTTTTAAATTATCGATTGTTACCGGTAGCTTTTTATACACCAATAGCAATTCCCCGTCGCATATGCAGTAGCGTACTTCGTGGTCGATATCGAGGAATGGCGACACGGCCCACGCAAGCTCGTCTGTACTTTTAAGCCACGCTTCGGCAGCCATACTGTCCGCAAATCGGCGCACGCCATACCCACCGCTGGTGCCCTGAGCCGGTTTTACCACTACTGGACCCGTAATCGCCTCGCCGTACTGTTGTATCGTGCCGTCACCGCCCTTTCGCAAGAGCGTATGGGGTACATGGGGTATGTTTTTCGCCGCAAGTACCTCGCTTGTTGCCACTTTATCATGTGCGATAGCTACCGCTCCGGCATTATTCATGCCAAATATATAGCCGCAAATCTCAGCACGCTTCCCCCTGTACTCGAGCAGTTGTACCCATCCACCCGATAGCGCCCGGTAGGCAATTCCGCGTTGCTCGCAGATCGTCGCGATCATGCGCTCCATCTTGCGATCATAGATATATTGACCTTTCATCTTTTACAGTATATCGCACCCCTTAAAATTTGGTATACTGGTTGCATGCCCCGATAGCTCAGCTGGATAGAGCAGAGGACTTCTAAGCCTAAGGTCGCTGGTTCGAACCCAGCTCGGGGTACCATACTGCTTATGTTAATAGTCATCTGGTATTCTGCTAGACTAGTAGTACGATGCTTTACTCTCAAAAATACTGCCTTGTTCACTTTATTGACCACCAAAAAGATGATAGTGAATTTAATATGAGCCGCTGGCCACTCCACGTTACGCTCGCAGATGTATTTGCAATCGACTTGAAGCAATCCGCAATTATCGAAAACCTTGAAACGCTATCTAGAAAATTAGCACCCGTGACGTTAAGCGCCGAAAATGAATCGATACTCGGCGAAACGCCCGTCGTGTTACTATCCAAATCACCCGATTTACTACAGTTACACGAAGATATCGTTTCGTTTATTGAAGCTGATGGTGCCGTATTTAATAACCCTGAATTCACCAGAGCTGGCTTTATCGGGCATAGTACAATCCAAAATGAACAACGCCTGGAAATTGATGAGGTTATTACTATCGACTCGCTTTCATTGGTTGATATGTTTCCCGAAGGAGACTGGCAAAGGAGAAAAGTCCTGGCGACGTTTCCATTGTCAAAGTAGACCTATTTATTTCTCGAACCTTAGTAGCAATAAGCAACACGATGGGGTACCAAAATGATCATACTTGTTTATGTCATCTTACATGTTTACTATTAACTTATGACTGATAACAATTCTGAATTTCCCAAATACCAGATAAATATCGGCGGCCAGGAACACTGGCTACCACGACGAGAAGCAGGAATTGAGCTAAATAGCCATTACCGTCCAGTGTCTCTTGGTAGTAAGGCACTCGAGGAATCTGGGATTACACGGGATATTACGTGCGAAGAACGAGATCAGATGAATGATATCGCTGATGAGTGGGATGCGGCTAAGTAGTAATTTGCGCCAATCCAGTTCTAGCCTCGCACAAAACGCTATACCAGAATTTATAAATATTTTGCCCATGCTTGCACGCTTCATAAAATCAAATCATAATAGCAGTTCATGAGCGACAACGAAAAGCCACTTTTTGTACTGGACGTAGATTTAACGATATATGATGGTTTTGCGAGACCTCCGCGTTTGATAGATGGGAGTAAGATACTGCTCCAAACTCTTAGCACGCTTGGCGAGGTACGTCTTTGGTCTGCCGGAGGTGAATCTCATGCCAGAGAGGTGGCGCAAAGATTCGAGCTTGCAGACATGATTAGTGATTATCACGATAAGCCTCCTTACCCTCCAACTGAGGAAAGTGCCATTAGAATACTTGGTAGAAAAGCTGCATTGCAGATTGATGATGACGTGAGCGAGCGTGTTGCTGATTGGCCATTTGTAGAAGCGACAGCTATGCGTGAGCAATACGGACAGTATTAGGTTAGATACCAACATCTCGAATTATATAATACAGGTAAAGTCTTGGTCCGTGGAGTGAATCAATCAATCTTAAGCAGCCACATCAATCATCTGCGCGTCATCTTTGATTGCGCCTACTAATTCCTCGAGTACGTCTTCGAGCATAACAATGCCAAGGATTTTACCGTTTCGAATGTGCTTGACTTGAGCGATATGCGTACCCGAGTGCTGCATTGTCACCAGTGCATCGCGGAGCGAATCGGTTGATTTGAGTGACACAAGCGGCCAAATATAGCGCGTTGGCAGTATTTCGTGATACTGCGCATCATCGATATCAATAATATCCTTGAGGTGTACATAGCCGATCAATTTATCGTTCTCACCGCGCATCGGGAAACGCGAGAACCCTGTTTTAACACTCAGCTGCTCGATTTCTGCAGGTGTGGCATTACGGGTCACCTCCACAACACCCTCGTACGGCAACAGGACGCCACGAATCGTGCGCTCGTCAAGTCGCAGTGCCCGCGAAATAATATGCTCTTCATCCTGGCTGAGAAGACCTTCGCGATGCGACTCTTTAACAAAGCCAGCTACTTCGTCACGACTGAAGCTGCTCGCGACTTCTTGACGAGGCTTAACCCCAACCAAACGCAGACAACCATTTGCCACGATATTGAGTAGCACAACCAGTGGCTTACATACACGTACAATTAACAGAAGAGGTGGCGTGAGCAAAAGGGCGGTTTTTGTTGGCGAAGCGAGCGCAAGATTTTTTGGAACCATCTCGCCGATAACCACGTGTAAATAGACGGTGATCGCGAGAGCAATTACTAATGAAATAGGATGAATAAACTCATGACCTACCCCACTCGCTGCGAGAGGCTGTTCGAGCACATGCGCGATGACCGGTTCGGCGACCGCGCCAAGTACAAGTGAACATGCTGTCACGCCAAGCTGCGCACCTGCAAGCATCAATGAAACGTTTTCCATCGCCACCAGCGTGTACCGCGCCGACCGGGAGCCATTCAGCGCTTCAAGCTCTACCTTACTGCGACGTACCGACACCAAGCCAAACTCAGCACCCACAAAAAAAGCATTGCCCAGTAACATAAAGATACCGATCGTTATACCAAGTTCAAAACTCACGGTGAAGGCTCCTCCTCTGGCGCTGGCCCCTGAATGGTCAGCTTGATGTAATCAACGCGACGGCCTTCCATGCGCTCAACGGTCAAACAAACAATATACCTCGTGCCATCACGGTGTACGCCAATAACGGTGACCGACTCGCCAACGTGCGGAATACGACCAAACCGGTCAAGTGCCAAACCAGCAACGGTCTCGAAATCCTCTTCTTCAGGCAAGAATATACCAATACTTTTGGCAAGTTCATCGATACGCAGCAAGCCTGATACGGTCCAGGTATTTTCACCGTGCGCGGCAACCGACTTACGCGAAAGATCATGTTCGTCCTTAACATCACCAACAAGCTCTTCGAGTAAATCCTCAATACTGACAATGCCATCCGTACCGCCAAACTCATCAATGACGATAGCCATCTGCAAACCACCCGCTCGCAATGCCCGTAGAAGCGGCTCAGTTTCCATACTCGCAGGCACCGCAATCGGTGGCTGCATCACTTCTCGGACCTGCACCTTGCTGCGACGTGTTTTTGGTACCGCAAAGGCATGCTTGATATGAACCACACCAATAATATCGTCGAGGCTTTCGCCCGTCACTGGAAAGCGCGACAAACCGGAATCACGTGCCAGCGTAAGAATGGCCGCCACTGGCGCATCAGCCGCAATCGACTTGACACGAACGCGCGGCGTCATAACATCGGCAGCGGTATGCTCACCGAAACTCAATGCACGATCGAGCAGCGCCGCAGTATCTTTGGCAAGGGTGCCTTTTACAGCCGAGCGGCGCACGATAGATAGCAACTCATCAGCCGAACGCGCCGAAGCCAATTCTTCTTGTGGTTCAACACCAAACAGACGGAGGATCAAATTTGCGGTTGCATTAAGCACTCGAATAGGCCAGGCCATCATAGCTGTAAAGAACTGCTGCGGCCCAACGACGAATTTTGCAGTAGCAATCGGATGTGCCAACGCTAAATTCTTCGGAATAAGCTCACCAAAAATCATGGTGACGGTCGTCGCCACAACAACACCGATCACGACTGCAAGTGGCCATAGCAATGCATCGTCGATACCGATAGCGAGGAGGGGTCCGCGCACAACGCTGCCAATTGCTGGCTCGGCTAAAAATCCGATAGCGAGGTTGGTGATCGTGATACCAATTTGCGCACCCGAAAGCTGCAGCGAAAGTGAGCGTTGACCACTCAGAACACGGGCGGCACGCTTATCACCCTGAGCAGCACGACGCTCAACTTTTGAACGGCTCGCCGTAATCAGCGAAAATTCCGCCGCCACAAATATCGCACACAACGCCACAAGTCCTCCAGAGATAAGTAGCGGAAGAAAAACTGACATCTACGAGGCGTATACCTCAAGAGTTATTATTCGCATATGAATAGAGTTATTGTAACACATTACTTGGTGGCTGTGGAGGCGAAGGTGCTGGCGCCTCAAGCGGTGGCGCGACAGGCTGCATAGGAGGTGCTGCTACTGGCGGCACCGATTGTGGTGCTGGCTCGTCACCGAGTGCCGCTGCTACTTGCTCATAGGTAATCTCGATCACACTCCCAGGAGCAACACCGCCTGCAAGCATTTGCTTTGCAACGAGATTCTCAACCGCACGCTGCACGACTCGACGCATCGGACGTGCACCAAGACGTGGATCATACCCGCGATCAACAAGGAGCTGTTTCGCATCATCCGCAACATGAACAGCGATTTTCTGGAGCGCAAGCTGTTTATTAATACCAGCCAAGATTAAATCGATCACTTGAATGAGCTCTTCTTTGCCAAGTGGCGTAAAGATTACGACTTCGTCAAAGCGATTCAAAAACTCCGGCCGGAATTGATTGCTATTAATAAGCTCATCCATGAATTGTTGCTGAAAATCTTGCAGCTTGTAGCCCCGCTCAATATATTCACGAATGCGGTCAGCACCGGCGTTACTCGTTGCAATCACAATCGCGTCGCGAAAACTCACTTCGCGGTTTTTGATGTCGCGCAAAATACCTTCATCAAGCAGCTGAAGCAGTGTTGTGAGCACCTGCGGATGTGCTTTTTCTATCTCATCAAGCAGCACCACGCTAAACGGCTGCTTCATCGCCTGCGCCGTAAGGCTACTTGGGTCGTCGGCACCGTCAGCAATCAAACGCGACACATCTTCGGGTCGCACAAACTCATTCAGGTCAAGCCGAATTAATCGATCTTCACCGCCAAAATAAACATCGCCAAGCGCCTTAGAAAGTTCCGTCTTACCCACACCGGTTGGCCCCAAGAATAAGAAAGTACCAATGGGACGATTTTCGTTACGCACACCGGCACGAGCTCGACGCAACGCGTCACTCACCACTTGTACCGCGCGTGTCTGATTGATCATACGTTTATGAATCAAATCTTCGAGATTCAATAGCTTCTCGCGTTCGTCATCAGCATTCGCCACCCCAACCTTTATGTTCATCGTCTGCTCAATCGCTGCCTGTACAGAATTAGCCGTAATAAATCCACCCGAACCATACCCAGCAGCACTTTCTAGGAGCTTCAATGCCCTGCCTGGCATTGCTAAATCATGAATATAGCGCTCGCTCAGGCGATATGCTTCAGCTAGGGACTGATACATGTAGGTAACATTGCGCTGGTACTCGGCGATGATAAGCTGATTTTGCATCACCATCATCGTCTCCTCGCGCGTTGCTGGTGCTACCGAAATGCGGTTCAGGGCATTGATAAGTGCTGGGTTGCGCTGACCAATCTGCAAGAACCGCTGCTCGTCCATCGTGAGAATAATACGCAAATTACCCGCTTCAAGGATTGGCAACAGGACATTCGTAAGGTCAACTGAGCCAATACCTTCTTCAAAAAAGAGCTGCGCGTTATCAAGACAAATAATGATATTTTTGGCACTATATGCCTCGCCGAGCACTTGCATGATCAGCCCCTCGAGCTCGCCACGACCAGGGGCGGCCGCAATCAAGGCTGCTGAATCAAGAATAAATACTTGACGAAAGCGAAGGCTCTCAGGAATCTTAGCTTTGGCATCCAGTAACTGATCAGCAAATGCGTGGACAATCGTTGTCTTACCTACACCCGTTTCGCCCACAAGCGCAGCATTTTGGCGTCCACCACCGCCAAACGTATCAATTAACTGTGCAACCGCATGGGCGTGTGACGCAAAATCAACCGAAAAATTACCACCTGACTGATCGCTCAGATTTTGCCCAAACCGTTTCAAAAGAGGAATATAGCCAAACGAAAAATCACGAGCAATACCACCGGTGCGTCGGGGCTGTTTCGTTTGCTGTGCGAGCTCGCGTAAATGGTCATACCAGCGCACACCTCCGTACAAATCCTCTAGATCAAGCTGCATATGCGCCAAAAGTGACTCATATTCGGCGAAGCTGCGTAGAATCGCCACGCTCAAAATCGCACCCGTAATATGCTCACTCCCCGTCTGAGCTCGAATTGCAAGGGCATGCTGCCAAATGACCTCCGTATGAGCCGGGTCATCACTCGTCACATTTTCGAGGAAGTTGGCGGTCATTCCGAACCGCAGCGCAAAAAAGACACCACCCTTGCTTGACGCCGTCAGGGCGGCCAATTGCTTTGGCGTCACGTTAGCCGGAATTTGGCCCAAAATATCCGTCGCGACAATAGCATCAATCGTGCCGTTCATGCCTGTTGGAATATGATGAAGCTCTCCGTGCCACCACTTCCACACCATATAGAATGGCGCGCTCAGCCCGATGACCACCCATCCGATAGCAATATGCACCGCCACAAGCGCTGCACCACCCACGATAAGAGTGATCGTCACCACAAGGAGTAACAATTGAATAGGACGCGATAGCATCCGTCCAAGTCGAGCTTTTTGCGCTCGCTCGCTTGCTACATCGCAACGTGGGGCGTACTGCTGATCCATTAGAAATGAACCCCCATTGCCGCTAGAACAATACCAATGACTGGCGCAACCGGCACAAGAAACCAAACGGCAAGCACCAGAGCACTATACACAACAAAGAGGGCAATAGAGATGAGCCCGATCAGCAAAATCGCCGTTCGTATAATCGCCCCGAGAATACGAGAAATAAGCTTATCTAAAAACGCGCGAAACTTTACTTCAAGTGGACCATCAACTCGGCCAACACCGTCTTGGCGAAACGGAGCGAATAATGTCTTGGCAAGGAGATCAATTGAAAAATAATCAACAAGACCGTCTAATCGTACGCTCAACGCGCGCGCCTGCAGTACCCACCCAGCACCATACCACCACTTAAAAAGACTGACAAAAAGCATAATCATATTGTAGCATTTTGGCCGCCGAGCGAACAGTGCAATGATATAATAGGTAACATATGACCAAACCCTACACGGTTCTTGCCGGCAAAACAGTCCGCTACATTGCACGCCTGCGCGGTGGTGGATCGGCACTGCCCGGGCTTTTTGTTGAAAAAATTGACCGGTCATTTGTCAGCGATACACTCGCGAACCTTCCTCATGGCGTCGTCCTTGTGAGCGGCACGAATGGAAAAACAACAACGACTAAAATGGTTGTCTCGCTGCTTGAAAGCCAAGGACTTCGCGTTTTTACGAATCGTACCGGAAGCAACTTCGTACGTGGTGTTGCGGCTGCGCTCTTGGCCGAGGTTGATACCCGCGGCGTGCTTGATGCCGATGTTGCCGTGCTTGAGCTTGACGAGGCACATGCGGTCAAATTCGTCGAGCTCGTTAAACCACGATACGCGCTTCTTCTTAACGTCATGCGCGACCAGCTTGATCGCTTTGGCGAGATCGACACCACCGCGGCCATGCTCCACGCCATAGCGCGCGCTACAACTGAGGCCGTCGTAATTAATCGTGATGATCCTCGCATCGGAAGTCCCCAATTCACTAAAGACATTGGCGTACCGACACGCAGCTTCGGCGTTGATCCAACTCTTCGTACTCAGTTTCCATCGGACGATGATTTTCATAGCGACAACAATCCAGCAGCTCCCCCCTCCACGGCTATCCGTCATGATGACACAAGCCTGGTATCGTTTACGGGGCAGCGGGCAACCATTGCATTCAACGGAGCTGACCATACAGTCGATTTACAACTTAATGGTATTTATAACGTTCTCAATGCTGTTGGCGCGGTTGCTTTATGTCGGCTCGTAATGGCCGACAAGCTCGATACCGACGCTATGCTCGACTCGCTTGCTCAGGTTACTCCTGCATTTGGACGCGGTGAAACTATTATGGTCGACAACCAACCCGTACAACTCGTACTCGTTAAAAACCCAAGTGGGTTCCGGCTCGGTCTCGAGTCGTTTGATCCAACTGGTACAGCGACAATGATTGCCATTAATGATAATTATGCTGATGGGCGCGATATGAGCTGGCTCTGGGACGTGTCTTTTGATCGCCTTCAGGAGCATGGTGTTGCCGAATTATCTGGAGTGCGCGCCTACGATATGGCGCTTCGCTTGCAATACGATGACATTACCATTTCGCACATCGACACAAGTTTGTCACGCTCGCTTGAGCACTTCCTCAAAAACAACGCCAATATGCCAAAACGCATCTATTGCACCTATACTGCTATGCTGGCGCTGCGCCGTGAGCTCGCTAAAAAAACAACCGTGGAGACCGTTTCGTGAGCACTACGCCAAAATCCCTCACCATCGTCAATCTCTATCCGCGCGATATGAATATCTATGGCGATGACGGCAATGTTTTGGTACTCGAAAAACGTGCACAGTGGCATGGGTATGAGCCCCGTGTGATCCGCTACAATGTCGGTGATTCGTTCCCAGAAAAAGCCGATATTATCATTGGCGGCGGCGGACAAGACAGCGGACAGACAGTGATTCAAGCAGACCTTCTGAAACGCGGCGATCAGCTCAAAACACTTGCCGCAGAAAATACTCCCATGCTCATGATTTGCGGACTCTATCAGCTATTTGGCCATTTTTACAAAACTGCAGGGGGCGATAGCATACAGGGAATCAGTCTTCTTGACATCGAAACGCACGCCGGACCTGAACGCCTGATCGGTAATATCATCACTCAGTCAACACAGTTCGGTGGGATCATTGGCTACGAAAACCACAGCGGCCAAACGTTTCTTGGCAAAAATGTACAACCACTTGGCATCGTGCAAAAAGGCGCGGGCAATAACGGCCAAGATGATACCGAAGGTGCACGCTATAAAAACGTTATCGGTAGCTACCTCCATGGCTCGCTATTACCTAAAAACCCTGCAATTGCCGACTTCTTGATCGAGCAAGCAGCCATTAATAAGTATGGTGATTTCACTCCAACAGTTATCGATGACCGTTTTGCTAAGCTCGCGCGTGAACACGCCGTCAAGCGCCCCCGATAAACAATTTCGCTTTCGTCCTTTAGGACTCATCAGCACAAATACACATTTGTGGAGCGAACATGACAAGCAGACAGAGGTTCGCACGTGGTATGGTGAGAAGGACTTACTTCTCCCAAATCACCTTAGAAGGAGAGGAATACCCATGTGCCGCGGTGACTCGATTGGGAGTCACCTCCATGATGGTTTTCCAAGGCCACGACACCTCGTCGAGACCCGCTCGGTCAGCACACTCACTGAGTATGTCGCTCGGGTGGTAGTCCACGCCGAGCGTCACACCGCCATGCTGACGGCAGTACATCTCGAGCGTCTCCTGTAGAGCCTCGCGAAAACGATCGAGCATTTCCTGGCTCGGGCGTGGGCGACGGGAATGCGTCAGCATCGCCATCATCATCGCGAGCCCGCCCGCTTCAGACTGGTCACCATTATCGAACCTGGGGTGCGCGACCACCTCGCACCACCACAGCGCAGCAGCCTCTGCTGCCGTACTGGCGGAACAGATGTCCTGCTGAACCTCTTCATACGTTTTCATTATGCACTTTCTTCTCATCTGGGTAGCTACCCGATATCTCTATTGGTCAGCGTCCGGATGACGAAGACACAAGATGAGATTTCGCACTATACGTCTGTATAAAGCAAAACCTCATCTTGTGCAGTTTCTGTCTGCTTGTCAAAGTACTCGAAACAAGGCAATACTGCCTCGCTTAACGAGGTGGATCTATATTAGCATAAACTATAACAATTGTCAATGCAGTAAGTCATCAAGCGGCTGATTGGAGCTTCTGCAACTCTTTGACAACTTGGCTCCCGTGCCCAAGCGGTGTGACACGACCATAGACCTTGCGTACCGTCCCTTTTGGATCGATGATAAACGTGCGGCGCAGAATACCTTCCATGCCAAACTGTTTTTTACCCCATGCCCCGTAAGCGTTAATTACCTCTGCGTCTGGATCGCTGAGCAGCGTAAAGTTCAAATTATGCTTTGCTTTGAACTTCTCGTGGCTTGCCGCATCGTCTTTGCTAATCCCAATCACTTCAGCGCCAAGATCGGTCAGTTCGTCACGCGCATCACGCATTGCACATGCTTCGATCGTACAGCCCGGTGTGTCATCTTTGGGATAAAAATAGAGTACTACCCACTTACCTGCATATTGCTTGAGCGTATGTGCTTCACCTTCCTCATCTTTAAGAGAAAAATCAGGTGCTTTGTAGGGGGCTTGTTTCATTACCATATACCTAGTATATATCAGTTTACTGTGAACATGCTGAAACGACGTACCCAATAGGCAAGTGCTATACTAGGTGGATGGTACTACGCCCTTCCAAGCGACTGGTGGCGCTCGATTATCTGCGCGGCTTTTTTATCGTTATTATCATTATCGACCACCTATGGCGCTGGCCAAGTATTTACGAGGTCATAACCGGCAAAGCAGCGCTATGGGTCACCGCCGCTGAAGGATTTGTGATTATCTCGGGGCTGCTCGTTGGATATATTCGAGGCTATAAAAACCGCGACTTGCCGATGAAGGAGGTCTGTATAAAGCTTTGGAAGCGAGCTGCGCTTCTCTACATTTGGCTGATTATTATGACCGTTCTTTACACAAGCCTTACGTGGCTCGTAGGAGTTAAAGGGTCCTTGGCGCCGATTGAAGTACCGCAAGGCGATTGGGGGACGCTGATCTGGTCAACAGTCACTCTCCACAATGCTCATACGTGGATCCACTTCTTATATATCTATGCTATGCTTCTTGCTGTCACTCCGCTCGTGGTATGGCTGCTTCGCGCTCGCAAACTATGGGCAGTCGCCGCATTTACTATTGCCGGATATATCATTGGTCGCCTCGCAAACATCGAATGGATGCAGTGGATGCCCGTATTCTTTATACCGGCTATCGCTGGCTTTTACCTTCCTACAATCCAACATCGATGGGGCGCGATGTCGCTCAGGCGCCAACACATTATGGCCATCGGTATCGTGAGCGTAACCGCTCTGACTATTTTTGCCTCTTACGTCTATACGTTTATCATTCCCGACCATGCGGTCGCCCAAACTCTCAACCAAGCCATGACAAAAGAAACCGCCTTCAATGCATGGCGCATTCCTATGGCGCTCCTCTGGTTTATCGGGTTCGTCGTACTGTTTGAATATACACAAAAGTTTATCGGACGCTGGCTGGGATGGCTGCTATTGCCATTTGGCATGTACTCACTTACAGCATACATCATACACGGCAGCGTATTGTTTATCATCGCTCTACTATTCGCTGATAGCACCAATATTTGGTACAATAGCCTTGTTGGAACAGGCGCGATACTCGCCACTTGGCTGCTCCTAAAGCTCCCTTATACACACAAAATTATTCCTCGCTAGCATGAAAAAAATCATCATTAGCCTCATTATTATTTGTCTCGTTGCGCTGCATGGCCTCTTGCTCATCGTCACGCCGCCCGGCTTTTTTGTAGACGAAGCCGCTACTGGCGCACATGTTACGAGCATGCTGCAGCACGGTACGAATGCTCATGGTACGGCGTGGCCGCTCTTCTCTGCATCACTTGGCGGTGGTTACACCACTCCTGTATATCTCTATCCGCTCGTTGCGTGGTCAGCACTTTTTGGTACCAGCGAACTTGCCCTTCGCGGTTTTTCAATGTTTGTCACCATCGCTGCAATTTTCCTTCTTGGCCATACAATTCGACTGTGGATGGGTAAAAAAGCCGGACTCGTTGCAACCATAGCTGGGCTTATTCTGCCATGGGCATGGCTTCAAGGAAGCCTTGCCTGGGATCCAGCGCTCATACCCCTTGTGACTGCGATTGCTCTGTGGGCATTTTCGGTACTTGTCCTACTAAAACAAGGCCGCACTCGTAGCGCTGGTTTCATACTCCTCCCTCTTGCCCTTGTTGGGCTCGCCTACTTGTACCCACCCATGCGCGTCGGCGCTCCACTGCTCTTTTTGTCCGCCTATGGATACCTCCTCTACACTAAGCGTATATCCATTTCCCTTCTTACCCTCACTTGTGTCATCTCGGCCATTATTGCCCTTCCGCTCGCGCAATTTATATTGCAACCGGACGCGCTCGAACGCAGTCGTGAACTGAGCGTTTTTCATACTGTTTCACCCATCGAAGGTATTGGACGAGCTATCAGTCATTTTCTCGGTATGATCAATCCGCTCTTCCTTTTTGCTACCGGTGACCCCAATCTTCGTCATGCGACCGGTATCCAGGGCATGCTTGGTGTTGCAGCGCTTGCCCCTATCGCCGCTGTCCTCTTTGTCACAGCGCGAACATTCACAAGAAAGCAACGTCATTCTTTGTCCACGCAACAAATGAACCTGCTTTCTATCAGCCTCGTCGGTATAAGTGCAAGTCTTATCGGATCAGCCCTTACCAACGAAGGGCAGCCTCATTCGCTACGCGCATGTGCCGCATGGGTATTCTTTGTTATCGTGATTACAATCGGATGGCAGCTATTGGCAAGACTCAAACGACGGCGATACCTCCTTTATAGCGCAATTCTTATAGCCATCATCGGAACACTTTTTTACATTGGAGATCTAGTAATCGGCTATCCACACCGCAGTGAAAACTCATTTGACGTACCGCAGCGCGCCATTATCATTGGCGGCCACAGGATCGAAGAATACCCAGCACTCGCCCAATATTATTACCGCAATCGTTAGCGTTCATATATCTTTACATACACCTTGTCAAAATCATACTGCCCTACTAATCGATAGCGAGCATCGGGCACAACTGGTGTTTCATCATCCTCATAGTGAACCGAAGCAATACGCTTTGTCATAATACCACTAGTATCCTTGATACGATCAGGACTGTTTGTCACTGGTGCATACCCGCCCACGAGCACGTCGTCCCATGGACGGTACATCTTGAGCGGACACCCCTGTAACTCATACCACATATCAATATATCCAAACGGTCCCGATGTAACATACGTCGTGTCGTCACACCCAATCGTCTGGCGTATACTCACACTGTCCATTCCTTGTGCGCGTTGGAAATTATAATTGCCTACTTGGTGAAGCGTAACTTGGCCGCCTATCATCAACGCCATATTCAGGATCAATGCAATTGACGCAAGCCGCGCATGCCGTAAACGATAGCCAAGGACAACGATAACTCCACAAAGCGCATAAAGAAATGGCGAGATATGCACCACATACCGCTCCATAAAACGCGGCGGATTTGGCGGCAGTGATATCGCCGCATAGAAAAGCATACCTCCAAAAAAGACTATACTCAGCAATATAATACCTTGGCGGTATCGACCCCCACTTGCGCGCCATACGCATCCAGCCAGCATCGCCATTACTACCACCCAAGCTATAATCCCAAGTGCAAGCCAGGGATCTACCTGCCACCATGCGTGATACGACAGAAGCATGCTTATGACATTTACCACATCAACAAGACCAAGTGCACTCATATATGGTGGGAGAGCCGAATTTTGCAACTGCACCATTACGGTTGGTACCCAAGGAAGAAACAGTAGGATGGCACCTAGATAATAAAGCAGCCATGACTGTTTCAGGATGGGGCGTTTACGCCGCACTTGTTGATACACGAGCCATGCAACATGTGCCACCCAAAATACAATCGACATATAGAGTGTATACATTCCACCCGCAACGAGGAGCATGTATATAATCCACAGGTGCTTTGCACCTGTTTTGACAGCCTGCACTAAAAGTAATGTTGCGAGCGCACCAATGAGGGCGACAAGAGCATACATCCGGACCTCATAGTCATACCGTGACATAAACGGCGCAAGAACTAAAAATGGCGCCACTAACACCGCTACACGCGGTGAGAATAATCGCCGCAACAGTACAATCACGATGCCAACTGTTAACGCACCAAGAAGAGCGCTACTGACACGTAGCGAGAGCTCTGTCCAGCCAAATATCGTTCCCCACATCTTTAAGTAGAGATAGTACCCCGGCGGATGAGCATCAAGTCCTGTTAAGCGAATCAGCTCCGCTATCGGCTGCTGCGCGAGCATAATCGAATACGACTCATCGAACCATACACTTTGCCCGATGCCTTGTATAAGCGCTATAGCCAGCGTGAACAACACTGCAAATAGTGCCACCCATGGCCAGCGGCGTGCCATCACTTGGATAACCAAGTCAGCTGTACGTTTCATCGATATTCCTTCTTAAATACAACTCGGCTGTACCAAACATAGTTCCATACCGAACCAGCCGCAATACCTATGCATTTTGCCACCACGATCAAAACTATGAGCATCGCACCACCCTCAACTCCTAACCACACCTTAAAGCCACTTAATAGCTGAGACATGATAACCGTTTGCACAAACCAGATACCCGCTAATGTTACCGCCACAAACAGTACCACACTGCGCATAGTCATTGGCTTACTTTCTGGAAATACGGCCTTTTTATTAAGCGTAAAACTGACGATGAGCGCACAGGTCGTCGAAATAATATTCGCTGTGGCCGCATGGACACCCCATACTGATATCAACGAAAGGAGCACAATAAAATCTGTTATCGTGTTAGCCACGCCAACCATGATAAAGCGGACTTTCTCAAATTGCGCAGCGCGCTTGCCCTTATGGACAATCCCCCGATATGCTCGGTGAATTGTATTCTTTTGCTGATCCATACTATTCTATATATAATACTACATTTCCCTCTAGAAATCTTGCCCCAGATGCGCTATAATCACTTAAGATATCACCTTATCGGGGTGTGGCGCAGTTGATAGCGCGCTCGGTTTGGGACCGAGAGGTCGAAGGTTTGAGTCCTTTCACCCCGACCATAGAAAAATGACCGTCTTTGGATGGTCATTTTTCTATGGTATTGCACCGCGATATACAACTTCGACTTTTTTGCAAAGAGTAAAAATTCGCTATACTAATAAGCGTGCCTACCCTAACTTTTCGCAAGCTCAAACACCGCACCAGAAAGCTACTTCGTAATAAGCCACTTGTCGCCGTAAGCACTATAACTCTTTTCTGTATTGGCATTATCTTCTATGCTTTAGTTATGCAACCTAAACGTTTAACCGTAGATCCCGTTACGTATCGACCACTCCTACAGCTCATTGCACAGGCAGAAAGTAAGGACAATTACAATGCATATTTTGGTAATGTCCATAATGCATCGATTGACTTTACTTCTATGTCGATTGCTGAGGTTCTGCAATGGCAAGCACGCTTCATACAGCAAGGAAACCCAAGCAGTGCAGTGGGGCGCTATCAAATTATTGACACGACACTACGCGGACTTGTGCATGAACTCGGTATTGATACGCAGCAAAAATTTGACCAGTCGACTCAAGATCGCCTCGCCATTGCCCTCCTTGAACGGCGCGGCAGCGAGAAGTATATCAATCATGAACTCACCCGGCACGAGTTTGCGGCTAATCTTGCCAAAGAATGGGCTGCGCTACCTAGAATCATCGGTGATACCCCAGAGGCAAGTTACTACGCAAATGATGGCCTGAACCAAGCGCTCGTTCCGGTTGATCATGTCCTAGAAGCAATTGCTCCGATAAGCGCCAAGTAATCTCGCTTATTCAAAGTGCTTGGCTGTATGCAACTCAAACCGACCATCTTTATTTGGCACGAGTTCATACATCATATTTTTACGCTCAAGCACGATTGTCCACTTATTTTCGACGGCTTTTTCGTAGAGTTCAGCAGTTGGATTAAAGGCGATAGGACGATCAACTAGCCCAAGCATACCAACATCACCATTACTATCACCGACCGCAACACTGCCCTTGAGCGTCAGATTATACTCGTCAATAAGTCGATTAAGAATCAGATCTTTATTGGTGTGTGACTTTGTTCTTTTACCTGTAAAGAACTCCTCTCCACGCTCCCACTCTTGCCCAACCCATGTATCAAAGCCATACTTTTTCGCAAACGGCTCAACAAGGTCAACTTGTGAGCCGCTAATTGCGATCAAGAAATAACCTTTGTCTTTGAGTTCTTTTACAAGATTACGTGTGTAGACATACACATTCTCAGCCTTTTTTGCCAATACGTGCGCCACGGCTTCATCATAGTCTGCCACTCGAATCTGCGTCGAAAGATCATCAAATGCAACTACCATCGTATGCTCAAATTCTTCAAAAGCATTCCCATGAAGGCGATGTCGCCATTGGCGATGCTTGATAGTAAGCTCGTTGGCAATTTCCTCTGGAACTTTCCCCATTTTAGCAAGCTCATAACTCACCTCGCGATACAGTCCGCTCCGAAAAAGCGTGCCATCAATATCAAATGCTGCAAATTTCTTTTTCGCCATAGTGTGCATAGCATACGCCTTTTATAATATGCCCGTCAACCATAACAGGTTTCACTCCTAGAGCAAACTATTTCAATACAAGCTGTGCGACATGTGTAACATCTTCGACAGTATTGGCTTCTGGAGAGACCCCGGCACCATAACTGACAATCAACCAATCACGCCCTTGCAGGATATTCATCTGGCCATTCACTGGATTAAAGAACGCAGCGTCCCCAACACCTGTAATACTCTGTACACCTGGGTTTGCATTTTTATGAGCAGCGAACTCTCGCTTATTCTGTGCGCTACCATCATCGTTTACTCCAGAACGTATTGCTACAGCTGCCACCTTCATACTGTTCTGGTTCGGATTTCGGTCGGTATAACTGCATTTGCTGGTCGCAATATTACCAGATACAATTGGCTTTTTTGTATCAACACTTATCACATTATCGCCCAGTAAATCTTGTGCTTCGGCAGGCGTGAATCGTTCACACGCCTTGGTCGGTTGATAGACGACAACGTTTGACACATTGACGTTGTAGATAAAAAGTGCGAGCAGCAGGATCGCGAGCGCCACAAGCGGGGCCGCAATTGCAATATTGCGTTGGTGCGTCATCACATAGGCACGCACACGATTCACGGATTCTTTGAGTGCAGCACTCACGGTTGAAGCGCCTTGGTCTTGACCGCAAGATCATCAAACGCAGCTTTAACTTCGCTAAACGGAATCGTATGCTGCGGCGCCTGGACTTTAACGGGCTGGCCAAACGTAAGAGCTGCCGTCAGTGTCGTGCTCGTTTTGGCGCCGTTCTGATCTTTCTCATCCTTGTAGCTGATAGTCGTTAACTGGTGCGATTGCTTCTGCATACGTAGCTCAATCACACCAGAATCAGCGCCAGCCGCATTATTGGATCGTTGAGCTGCAGCTTGTTTCGTGCGCTCGCTTACTTGCTTGCACGATGCAGACTTCGTAAACACCTGCGTCTGCTCAATCGCCGCGCCGAAGTCCTGTAGCTGTCGGCTCTTCAGTGTCACAGCGTATCCTATCGTATCTTTATCATCGTTCAATCGGTGCTTCACCGCCAAAAATTGATGCCGTTCATACAATTGACGCACTTCACGAGCAGCCGCATCGTCATCGGAAATACGCTGCGCAATACTCTTCACACAATCGAGTCCTTGCTTCAGATCACTCGCGCCCCCCGCTATATCCTCGGGCGCCACCGCAATCCATTTGTCAGCCAAGCGGTCAACAATTGGTCGCACTAACGTTTGAAACTGCTGGCGAATCTCGGCTCGCACCGCGTCAACACTCTTACCCGCCTGCGCAGCGGTAGCCTCGGTGATTGAAAGAAGTGATCGTTCGAGAATCATAGTGTAGAGCTTTTCTGTATCGTCTATCTTAAAGTAGAGAGTGTCGCCGACATATGCCGCATTTCCCTTTACGACAAAGCTTGCGTTATCTTGCGCCGATGGCACACCCATCGTTAGTGCCGCCGAAAGCTGCCCATCGGTCGCAGTACCGAGACTCTTCAGGCTCACTGTTGTCGTACTCGTCGGCGACATCGCCTTAAACGATCCATCAATGCCCGTCGATGGTGCCGTCGCGGCCTTAAATAAACTCTCCGCGACAATACGCTCAGCGTTCTGAAGCCAAGACAGATACGCAGCCGTAGCACCTCCACCTACAACGACACACACAAGAGCGCCCCCGATAATCAGCTTCTTTTGCCACGACGTGCGTGCCACAAACCACTTAAAACCTGTCGTCGATCGAACTGCCGTCATGAGACGTTTCTTGGCTTTTTTCACCATATAAACCCCTTGCTCCTTATTGCTTATACTAAGCGTATCATATTTACCTCGAAAATTAGACCGTGTCAAAATACGGTTCGACGGTGCCGCTGACGAGCATATGCTGAATAGCTCGATAGCTTGAGCGGTCATCAGCACGACGCGCAATATCATCAAGTGGCACCCATTCGCACTCAGCAATCTCACTCGCCTGTAATACGATCTCACCTTTGGGGACTGTATCGGTCGTAAAAAAATAATGAAGTCGATCTAGAAAGCCGAACTTCTCTGGAATATAGCCACAGCTCAAAAAGGAGACGTTTGATGGCTCAAGTACCATGCCGACCTCTTCTTCAGTTTCGCGAATCGCCGCCACAAGTGGAGACTCACCTGGATCGACCACGCCACCAGGAAATGTCCAAAAATCCTTATATGTCGCCTTAACCATCAAGACTGTTGCATCTCGACGAAGCACCATGGCAGCGCTTACCCGCTTGCCTGGCAATGAATTGTACCATGCACGATTCTCTTCAACCGTATAGGTTGGCATTATTTCGCGAACTCCACGGCGCGTGTCTCACGGATCACGTTCACTTTGATCGTACCAGGATACTGCATCGTGCTCTCAACTTTATTCGCAATATCACGAGCGAGTTTAATTGCGCTCAAATCGTCGACACGCTTTGGACTGACGATGACACGCACTTCACGACCAGCACTTATGGCGTACGCCTTATCGATACCATCAAAACTCGTGGCAATGTTTTCAAGATCACGCATACGCTCGACGAAATTCTCGGCACTGATATTGCGCGCACCAGGACGTGCTGCGCTAAGGGCATCACACACACGAACTACTAATGCCTCTGGGGTGGTCGCTTCAATATCATCATGATGTGCTTCAATCGCATGAACGATATCTTCTTTCATGCCATATTTGCGGGCAAGCTCGGCTCCGATGTGATGATGCTTACCCTCCATCTTGTGCGTGACAGCCTTACCGACATCATGAAGCAATGTCGCAATTTTAGCCGTACGGACATCTGCACCAATCTCTTCCGCAATAAGGCCAGCCAGATGCGCCATCTCGGTGCAATGAAGCAAAACATTCTGACCATAGCTGGTACGGAATTTCAACTCACCAAGGAGATGGAGCATTTCGCGCGGAATACCCGTCACGCCAACCTCACGGGCTGCGTCTTCACCCGCACGGATGACTTCTTTCTCGATCTGCTTCTCGGCCTTCGCCACAACTTCTTCGATACGGCCCGGATGGATACGACCGTCTTTCATCAGAGCTTCGAGGGCGAGACGTGCAACTTGACGACGGACAGGGTCGAAGCTCGATAGCACAATCATACCTGGCGTATCGTCAACCAAAATATCAACGCCCGTTGCACGCTGCAATGCCTGGATATTGCGACCTTCCTTACCGATAATTCGGCCCTTCATTTCGTCATCGGTTAATTTGATTGCTGTCACTGTGCGTTCAGCTGTCACTTCGGAGCTCATGCGCTCCATCGCCGTGAGAATAATCATCTCAGCCTGCTCTTCGGCCGTTTCCATTGCATCTTTTTGCAACTTAGCAACAAGCCCTGTCAAATCATCCTTGATATCTCGCTCGGTCATTGTCATCAGCTTCTCGGCCGCATCCTGCTTGCTAAGCTTGGCTATTTTTTCAAGCTTATCTTGCTGACGCGTTCGAATATCACGAATCTCATCCTTTAGTTTTTCAACCTCATCCTCTTGTGTACGTAGCTTCTCGGCTCGTTTATCAAGCTCATCAAGCTTGCGATCAAGATTCTGCTCGCGATCAACCAAGCGCGTCTCAGTTTTTTTCCACTCTTTGCGTCGATCATCTTCGAGTTTCAGCACCTCATCCTTGGCCTTGAGCACAATATCGCTTGCTTTCGTTTGCGCCTTTGCAACGAGTTGATCAGCCTTTTTACGACCAGTCGCAGCACGCTGACGATCATAGACTACCGTTCCGCCAATACCAAAAACAACTCCTGCAATTGCAGCAATTATTCCTTCTACCATATTTCGTCCTTTCTCTGCCCCTCTCGCCATGTCGGGTAACTGACAGAAAACTGTGCAAGAAGGCGCACATAGTCAAGAGATAAACAGAATCGTATCAAAAATTAAAATGAATCAAATGCTTGTATGTATATATAAGCTATCTTTACTATAGCGCGCGTACCTTACATGGCGCAAGGCTCTATTTGCGCGGTTTTGTAATATGCGCCTCAGCGCCATACTCAGGCATGACAAGCATGTCATTTTCACCGTTAGTGAGTCGACGTGTGGCGCTCTGGATCCAATCCTCACCCGTTTCACCAATGATCGGCACCGAAAGCGTGTCGCTGAGCGTATTCATAACTGTCAGCCCAATCCGTAACCCTGTAAAACTCCCGGGGCCACGATAGACACCTATTGCAGTTATATCCTGAAATGATGCACTGTGCTTCGCCAAGCAATCGCGTAAAAACGCCAAAAGCCCATGGGCTAATTGACGATCGGCTTGCCACTCATACCATACTGCTACATCATCATTGGTAACAATCCCAACTCGACAAAGTCCACTCCGCGTATCTAACAACACAATCATCGAGCAACTCCCTCAGCAATACGCTGCGATCGATCACCGCCACTTTCTATTACTACTGAGCGGCCTTCATCGGCCGTCATCTGGATGCGCACGATTAAACGATCGGCAGGAAGGACATTATTAACCACGTCCGCCCACTCAATAATAGTAATGACGTTAGGCGCACCCATATTTTCACGCACGTCACTCGCCATAATCCCCGCCTCACCAAGCCGGTAAAAATCATAATGTACAAGATGTTGCTTTGAAGATGTTTGGTACTCACGACTAATCGTGAAGCTCGGACTCTGAACTGTCTCGTCAATCTCCATGCCCCGGGCGATCCCTTTTGTCAGCGTCGTCTTACCCGCACCAACATCGCCAATCAGCTCTATCACATCACCACCTGTAAGCAACCTACCGAGCCGTTCGCCAAGATCTTTCATCGCTTGTTCATTTTTTACCTCAATCATCGTCATCTATTTTAACACGCCCCTTAATATATCATTACCATGCCGCGCCGGAAAACCACTGGTGTTTTCGGAAGGTGTCGATTATAATTTAGCGTAAGCATCATGCGTATATCAGACGGAACCATCGAGAAGCTCCTATTACAGGGAGATCACGTCACCGACGAACAACTTTCTCAGCTGAAAGCAGAGGGGGCACGTTCAAGGCGTCCCTTGCAAGATCTTGTTATCCAAGAAGATATTATGAGCGAGGCTGCCCTTACTCAGCTCTTTGCCGAATATGCCGACCTTCCTTTTATCGTCCTCGATCCTAAGGATATACCACCTGACGTACTCATGCACATCCCTGAAAACATCGCTCGGCAGTATAATGCCGTGCTATTTCGGATTGACGAAGATGGTCTCCAGCATCTGGCCATGGATGATCCTGACGATGTCCAGGCAGTTGACTTTATCCAAAAGCAAATTGGCGATAACACTAAGATTTACATCGCACCGCATGATAATATTCTCGCTGCTCTCGATAACTATCGCGGCGATGTCGACAAAGAGTTGAACGATGTTATTGATATCCAGCGTGAAGAAGATACCGCCAATGACAAGGTGAGCGATGAGGATGTTGCCGAGAATTCACCAATTGCTCAGACCATCAACCTATTACTTGAGTATGCAATTCGTTCGCATGCCAGTGATATTCATATTGAACCTCGAGAAGATTTTGTCCAGATCCGGTATCGTATTGATGGTGTTCTGCACGAAGTTAATCGCTTGCCGCGCAATGTTCATGCCGCGTTGATCAGTCGCCTTAAAATTCTGTCCAATCTTAAGATCGATGAACGTCGTGTACCACAAGATGGCCGCTTTAAAATTAAAGTCGGCGGCAAACAATACGCGCTGCGCGTCAGCACCTTGCCGATCGCCGATGGCGAAAAGGTTGTCATGCGTATCCTCGACGAGTCCAACCAAGCTGTTACTCTTGACCAGCTCGGATATTGGGGACATTCATTTGAAGTCATCACCAAGGCTATGCATGAACCGCATGGCATGATCCTCGTCACCGGCCCAACCGGCTCCGGTAAATCAACAAGCTTGTTTAGCGTTCTAACGCAGCTTAATCATCCGGACGTCAATATCTCCACTATCGAGGACCCAGTTGAGTATAAAATTCCAGGCGTTAACCAAACCCAAACCAACGTTAAGGCTGGTATGACCTTTGCCTCTGGCCTCCGCGCGTTGCTGCGTCAGGACCCAAACATTATCATGGTCGGTGAGATTCGTGACGGCGAAACAGCCAACTTGGGCGTGCAGGCGGCTTTGACGGGACATTTGGTTTTCAGCACCCTTCACACCAACAATGCTGCCACCACCTTGCCACGTTTACTTGATATGGAAATTGAGCCATTTTTGATTGCAAGTACCGTACGCGCTGTCGTCGGACAGCGTCTCGTGCGTCGCATTGACCGCGAAACACGCATCGCCTATGCGCCAACCGAAGAGGAAAAACAGGCATTTATCCAAATGTTCAATCTTCGTGAAGGTCAAACGTTCAAGCACATCCATGAGCTTGAAAAACAAGCGGCGGCCGCAGGTGTCGGAGGTGACACACCTCTCAGTACGACCGAAACAGATATTAAAGTGCTCTACAAACCTGCCGAGACTGAAGATGTTAACGGCAAGCATGACGGCTTTAAGGGGCGTGTCGGCATCTACGAAGTACTCGACAATACACTTTCTATCCAAAAAATGATTACCAGCAATGCAACAGCTAACCAAATCCAGGAACAAGCAATCAAAGAGGGGATGATTACAATGCAGACAGATGGGCTCGTCAAGGCACTTCGAGGTGAGACAACAATAGAAGAAATACTGAGGGTAACAAGGGAATAATATTATGCCACGATACAAATACATAGCAACAACAGAAAATGGCGCACCTGCGGACGGTATGCTTGACGCCCCTGATCAGGGAAGCGCCGTTGAACTTCTTAAGAAACAGCATCTTCGACCCTTGAGCGTCACTCTTGACATCGGCAAAAAAGGCTTTAGTCTTGACAGCCTTCTTGGCGGCAAAAAAGTCAAGTCTGACGACCTTGTTATCTTTACGCGCCAGCTCAGTGCCATGGTCAGCGCCGGCGTCCCCCTCCTCCGCTCGCTCAGTTCCCTCGAACAGCACTCGGAAAGTCCAGCACTCAAGGCAATTCTTGTCGATATCATCAAAGACGTCGAGGGCGGTGCACCGCTCGCCGATTCGCTCGGCAAACACCCTGAAACCTTCAGCGACGTCTACGTCAACATGGTGCGTGCCGGTGAAGCTGCCGGTATTCTTGACGAAATTCTCAAGCGCCTCGCCCTCCAGCAGGAAAAGAATGCCACTATCCGCAAAAAAGTCAAAGGCGCCATGACCTACCCGATGGTGCTGATCGTCATTACAGTCATTGCCTTCTTCGGCCTGATGCTTTTCGTCATTCCGCAAATCGGCAACATCCTGACCAGCCTCGGCGGCCCAGACGCAGAACTTCCATTCATTACTAAGATGATGCTCGGTTTCAGCTCTTTCATGTTAAGCTATTGGTTCATTATCATTCCTGCTTTTATCGGTGGCACCTGGGGACTACTCCGCTATATTAAAACCCCTGGCGGCAAGCGCCAGTTCCATAAGTTCGTCTTAAAGGTTCCTGCGGTCAACGGCGTCATCCAAAAGGTTATCATCGCGCGATTCGCCCGTACCTTCTCGTCACTTGCTGGCGCCGGTGTTTCAATCATTGAGACGCTAACCGTGACCGCACATGCACTCGGTAATACCGTCTACGAGCAGGCGCTACTTGACTCAGTCGAGCAGATCAAGAACGGTAAGCAGCTCTCACGCGTACTCGAAGAAGATAACCTCTTCCCCGCAATCGTGTCACAAATGCTCGCCGTCGGTGAAGAGACCGGACAAACTGACACCGTTCTGGTAAAGGTGGCTGAATTTTATGAGGAAGAGGTCGATACTGCAATTAACAGCCTCAGCTCCATTATCGAGCCTGTCATGATCGTTATTATGGGCTCAGTTGTTGGTCTTGTTGCGGCCAGCGTCATGGGGCCAATTGCAAGTCTTGCTCAAAACATTAAGGGCTAGGCGTAAGCAGAATGACATGCTATACTAGCATCAATACAACAACGTGGGCATCATGAATAGATTATTTTACCAAGACAAACCAATTATCGGCGTCGATATTAGCAGCACGGACCTCAAGGTCATGTCGATTGACGCCAAGCATCATATCGTACAAGGTTATGGTAACCTTGACCTCGATCCACTACGTATCAAAAAAGCGTTTGACGAAGAAGACACTTACCTTTCCGATAGCCTCGTTGGACTTCTTGATAAAAAACTTGTAGGATCACTCGCCAGCGACCAGGTCGTGCTTGGTATCCCGACCGTTCGTACATTCTCGCGTACCTTTACTGTTCCGCTCTCTGCCGAGAAAACACTTAAGGACGCAGTTGCCATAGAGGTATCGCAATATATCCCAATTCCGCTCCCCCTCCTATACGTTGATTACGAAATTATCGAGCGAGACGACCAGAATTTAACCGTCATTATGAGCGCCGTACCTCGCAAGATTGTCGACACTGCTATTGCCGCATGTGAAACGGCAGGCCTTGCTGTCAACATGATTGAACCTGCTATTAACGCCGTTGCACGTGTTCTTAAGGCGACCGAAGATGGTCATCTTCCGACAGTGATCGTCGACATTGGCGCTGCCAATACCGATATTGCCGTTCTTGATGGTTCAATCCGTATTACTGGGGGCACCGGTACTGGTGGCAATACATTTACTCTTGATATTGCCAAAAAACTGAGCGTCACACTTGAAAACGCACACCAGCTGAAGGTCTTGAACGGCCTTGCGCCGGGCGCACGCCAAGAAAAAATTACCGCAGCTTTGCGCCCATCACTTCGTAGTATTATTACCGAAACCCGAAAGGTTATCCGCTACTACAATGAACGCCTTAGCAATAACCGTCGACTTGAACAAGTCCTGATCGTTGGTAGCGGCAGTAACGTACCTGGTATTGGTGAGTACTTTACGAACGAACTCGTGATGCCAGCTCGCACAGCTAATCCTTGGCAGCAACTTGACTTCGGTAGCCTTCCGCAACCCGCTAAGCAATTTCGCTCACGCTACATTACCGTAGCAGGTCTCGCGAACGTGAACAAAGGGGAGATGTGGCAATGATCAATTTATTACCAGACGAATATAAAAAAGATCTTCGTTCGGCACGAATGAATGTCGCCCTTCTTCGCTATAATATGTTCGCTATCATTGCGGTCGTTGTCCTTGGGGTTGCATGGGGCATGTTCTCGGTTTCGCTCAATCTCACCGAAGGTAATGCCAAGGCCGAAAGTAAGAAAAACCAAGATGATGCACGTCAATATGATACCGCAAAGAAAGAATGGGAAGACTACAATAAAAATCTCGCATTTGCAAAGCAAATCTTAGGAGACCAAGTAAGCTACACCCAAGCAATCGTCCGCGTCACGGAACTGATGCCAAAAAACACCGTGCTCGATAATCTTAATTTATCAGCACAAGATTTCGGCAATCAAGTCGTACTCTCTGCGCACGCTAAAACACGTGACGATGCACTTAAAATTAAAGAGAGTTTCGAAAAGTCAGACTTCTTCTCTAATGTATTTTTCCAAAGCATCACCGAAACAGATGGGTCGAAGAGTGATTATCCGGTCGGTGTCAATATCAGTGTCAAAATTAACAAGGTGAAAAACTAATGGTCAACAAAAAGTCAGCCTCAGGAATTACCGCACCAAAGCTTCGACTTATCTTAATTGCGACGATTGTTCTCTTGATCATCGCAGGAGGTTTTGGGTTCGCGTTTGCTCGTGAACAGCTTGTAAAGCGTGCAGCCGACGTTGCCATCGCGACTGCCTCTGAGAAAGAAAGTAAAAAGAATAAAGATGCGCTTCGTAGCATTGAATCAAAACTAAGTGAAAATCGTGACGAAGTAAAACGAACGAGCGAAATTGTTGCTCCTCTTGATAATTTTGAGTACCAGGTTCGTATTATCAAGGACGTACAAGCATATGCAGCTAAGGCAGGTGTCACCATTCGTGGCTTCTCATTCACAAGCGATGTTGCCGCAGCAGGCTCGGCGTCAGGAACAACGTCTGGCTCAGCGGCTGCAGCAAGCGGTACTGCGGCTACGTCACCTGCCATCAGCGGTCTTAAGAAAGTGACGACCACCGTAGAGCTCGAGTCGCCGATTGGCTACAAGAATGTCATGAACTTCCTCTATTATCTTGAAAATAACCTAACAAAGATGCAACTACAAGGTGTCTCACTCACGCGTGATCCGGCAAAAAATGAGATTACCGCTGGAGCGCTTAATCTGGAGGTCTACGTAAAGCAATGAACGCATCACTCTCAAGTATTACCCAACCTATAGCCCAATTTTTCGAGCGATACCATCCAACTATCTTCTTTTCGCTTATAGGCATCCTGCTATCCGTAGCAATTCTCATGCTTTTTATGTCTTCAACCATTAATGATAGTGATCCTTCTCTCGTAAGAGACCAGGCCATTTCGAGCAATTACGATAAAGATACCGCTGAAAAGATCAAGAACCTTCATCAGCGAGACGATAGTCTTGATGAGATTAAGCTCCCGACCTCAAGGCAAAGTCCATTTGTTGAGTAGAAGTATAATAATGCGTATACTAAGAGTATATGCTGCTTAACGGATCAGACATCATCGGGGCTCCTGTCATGAGTCTCCAGACAGGTGGTGAACTCGCTCGGACCTCCGAGGCAATTATTAATCCTCACGATTTATCAATCATTGCCTATGCCGTTACCGGACCATTCCTTGATAACGATGATTCACTCTTGCGCATTGAAGATATTCGCGAATTTGGTTCGATCGGTATCATTGTCGACTCGAGCGATGAATTCATTCAGCCAAGCGATATTATCCGGCAATCAGACATTTATGCGCTAAAGTTCCAACTTATCGATAAACCTGTATACACCACCAAACGCGAAAAGGTAGGGAAAGTTATCGAATATACTGTCGATAGTGAAAGTTTTGTTATTCAGCAGCTGACTGTTAAGCGCCCTCTTCTTAAAAGTCTCAACGATCCCGAACTACTTGTACATCGTTCACAGCTTGTTGAAGTTACCGATGAAGCAATCATCATCAAAGATGCCAAAATTAAAAAAGAGGCTCGTGCACCTATAGGCGCAAAAACGTACACCAATCCATTTCGACAATCTGGCGGCACCGCGCCCGTACCCGAAACAAGTAGCTCGCAGTCGTCTACTCGTTAGTTTCGAGCGCTTGACGAATATCATCATACGAGAATCCCTGTCGAGCCAAATAGTGCATCAGCTTTTGATCATCAGGATAACGCTTGCGCTTTTTGGCAATAATTTTTTGTATTTCTTCATCATCACTACGAACTGTTTCGTTGAGCGCCGCGCCAATCACCTGTGCTACTACACCCTTGGCGCGTAACTCTGCTTCAAGTTTCCGACGACTAGTGCCCTTCGTGAGGTTACGATTCTCCACCCAGTAACGCGTAAACTTTTCATCATCGACATAGCCTTTTTCTTGCAGTCGCTCAAACACTCGATCGGCAATTGACTGCGACACCCCCTCGCGTGTTTTTATTTCGCCGGTGCGAGACTTATATTTAGTTGCTCGTGTCTTGCGCCAAAGGTAATCCCTCACCTCCTTGCCACTATGTGGCCGCAGCATACAGTATTCCAGTGCACGAGCATAAAGCTTACCGTATACGCTCTCCTGCTCAAGCTCGACAAGCTGGGATTCGCTTATATCCACCCCAATCTTAAGCCCCATCTCGGTCAGCTGAAAAATATCCAAGCTCAGCCGATAGGTGCCATCAATCGAAATATTGACTCGATTTGGATTTTTGAGCTGTGCCGAAATACTAGTGATTTGCATAGCTGGTCAGATACCCCGCCAGTGTATTAAAATATCCTTCACCTTGGTTGACGAGCTTGTGCCTGTCAGGATTCTTTATCATCTCGAAAAACTGTTCGAATGATACCCATTTGAGCTCGTCAACTTCGCCATCAAACAGGTCCGTTCGTTCATCATGCCAGTCGTAGAGATATACCCAACGATATTCGTTTTCAACGAATTCTTGAAATGCCATCCAGTCTTTTCGCACAAACAAGAGCGAAAGTTGATCATCATCAAGTACTACATTAATCTCTTCTTTAGCTTCACGCTTCACAGCCTGAAGCGGCGTTTCTCCAAAGTCAACATGTCCCGCTGCCGATATATCCCAAAAGCCCGGCCAGGTTGCCTTGTCATGCGCACGACGCTGCAGCATAATTTCACAGACTTCATCATGCCGTCTCACATTCCATACGTGCGACGAAGCATGAAGCGCACCATCCTTGATCTCATCCCGTGATAAACCAGGCGCGATAAATTCCCCTTGTTCAGAGCACCCTTGAAATAATTCACTGGTAATCACACTCATTGACGTAATAAACTACCTATTCTTTTGCGGCAGCCCCTTTAGCTACGCGTCTTCTTCGGCAACCTTAGCGCGAACTTTTTCGTCGATCTCAGCTAGTACCTCTGGGTTTTTCTTCAGATAGTCCTTAGTTGCTTCGCGACCCTGGCCGATTTTGCCACCATTATAATCAAACCAAGCACCTGCTTTGCCTACAATGCCATGCTGCACCGCAAGGTCGAGTACGTCGCCAGTTTTCGAAATACCTTCGTTGTACATGATATCGAATTCGGCCACGCGGAATGGCGGCGCGATTTTATTTTTAACGATCTTTGCTTTAGTACGGTTACCAATAATGTTTTCGCCTTCTTTGATCTGGCCGGTACGGCGAATATCAAGACGCACTGAAGCATAGAATTTGAGCGCATTACCACCGGTCGTTGTTTCTGGGTTACCAAACATCACACCGATCTTCATGCGGATTTGGTTGATGAAAATCACCGTCGTCTTGCTCTTATTGATAATACCCGTAAGCTTACGGAGTGCCTGGCTCATTAAACGAGCCTGCAGCCCCATGTGACTGTCACCCATATCACCATCAATTTCTGCTTGTGGTACGAGCGCCGCAACTGAGTCAACGACTACCAAATCGACGGCGTTTGAGCGAACGAGTGTTTCGGCGATTTCGAGCGCCTGTTCGCCATTATCAGGCTGAGAGACAAGAAGGTTATCAGTGTCAACGCCAAGCTTCTTAGCATACGCTGGGTCAAGAGCATGTTCGGCATCGATAAATGCCGCCGTGCCGCCTGCCTTTTGGACTTCAGCAATTGCATGGAGTGTCAATGTCGTCTTACCACTAGACTCCGGCCCATAAATCTCAATGATACGTCCTTTTGGATAACCGCCGCCAAGTGCCAAATCAAGACTGAGTGCCCCACTTGGAATCAGCTCAACATCAACTTTATGCGCTTCGCCAAGCTTCATGATTGAGCCATCGCCAAACTGCTTCGTAATTTGGTCCATCGCAAGACCAAGTGCCTTGAGCTTACCTTCGGTATCTGGCTTCACGTCTGAAACTGCTGCTTTTTCTGCCTTTTTTGCCATACTTCCCCTCTCCGTTTATCTGTTTATAGTATACCACTTATTCATCAAGGATATGCTACAATAAAGATACATGAAGCAACCTTCTCGACAGTCACAAGCAGGCTTTACCGTTATCGAACTCATCGTTGTTATTATTATAGCCGCAGCTGCCAGCATTCTATTCTTTATCCAGAACAACAATCTACGCGCTGCCAAACTCGACACTCAGCGTAAAACTGCGATTAATGCTATGTACTATGACTTAGAGAAAGTCTTTTACCCTAAAAACGGCTACTATCCAGTTGAGCTCAGCAGCGAAACACTCACGGCAGTCGATCCAGACCTTCTCGTTGACACTAACGGCAATAAGATTGACGAAAAACTCGATCTTTCGGGTCTGAGCGACGAAGAGAAAAAATCAATGGAATCGGTTGACACACACCTCTCCGAATACACATATGAGCCGATCAATTGCTCAACCGACGGCAAATGTAAGAGCTACACCCTACGCGTCAGCCTTACTAATGAAGGTGACTACATCAAAAAGAGTCTTCACAACTAGCGATTAGTCGCCTGTAACAGGCCGTCCGTTCTTAAACGCTTCAACTGCATTATTCAAAATCGCAATTTGCTCTTTAGGATTTGACACATAGTAAAACCGATAGGTTGTTTCGTCACCCTCAGTACTAAGACGAATCGAACCGTAGTTAAACATCATCTGAAAAATACCAGATTGCTGGTAGCTCGCATCTTCAATATTTGCGAGACTCACCGTTTGTTCGTGATGAGCAAGAAGTGTCGTCTGAATTTCCTGAATCACACTTTCGTTCGTCAAGAAAAACCGATTATTCATATAGACATATACTGCAATATACCCAAAAATACATATCAGGACAATCAAAAGAAGCGCCGGCATAATAATCGAGCTAAACGAAGGAAGTGGTGTAACTGACTGCGCCTGTATCGACGGATAAAGCATGAGTCCTGCGAGCACTACCGCAGCCAAAAATACCGTTAGACTTATCGGAATCACAAGGCCAATCGGATGCCGCTTGATTTTATTAATGATGTACTCGGCCTCACTTAAGTTTAAATTCGGATAGAGCCGCACCGACTCTTCATGGCGAGCCTTTGCTTCTTCACTAACTTGGACCGGAATCGGATCAGCCGCACGCGACATATGCACCACTTGTGGAGCAACTGGCTGTGCAGGTGCTGTTGGAGGATGTGCATAGAGCGGCCTTCCCTGTGCATCGTAGGCAACAGGTTGCGTATAGTCTTGTTCTTGTGGCGCTGGAGTCGGTTCGTTATTCATAGCTATTTTTATTGTACCTTATTTATGAGGTTTCACCGATGACAGGTCGCCCAAGATGGGTAAATGCTCGCGGTGTTACGCGACGCCCACGCGGGGTTCGCTCGATGAAACCAAGCTGAAGAAGGTATGGTTCGTAAAAGTCTTCAATCGTCGTTGCCTCATCACCAGTCAGCGCTGCAATCGTCGTCAATCCTACTGGCTGCACGCCATACGTATCAATCATCTTTTCGAGCATATGACGATCCGCTGCGTCGAGACCGAGCGCATCAACTTCAAGCAGCTCAAGTGCCTTAGTTGTAATAACTGTATCTATAATACCGTCTCCATTCACGTCAGCGTAATCGCGCACACGCTTCAGGAGCCGGTTTGCGATACGTGGCGTCAACCGTGCTCGCGTCGATAGCATATCAGCCGCTGCCGGTTCGATTTTACTCTCCAAAATCCGAGCAGCTCGTTCAATGATCTTGCCGATCTCATCAGGTGTGTAGAATTCTAAGCGATGGATATGACCAAATCGATCACGTAGCGGTGCTGCTAGCGCTCCCGTGCGCGTCGTCGCACCAATTACCGTAAATTTCGGCAAATCCAGTCGTACACTACGCGCCGCCGGCCCCTTACCGATAACGATATCGAGCTGAAAATCCTCCATTGCACTATAGAGCACCTCTTCGACCGAACGATTGAGACGATGAATCTCATCAATAAACAAAATATCGTTATCTTGAAGGTTAGTCAGAATACTTGCCAGGTCACCCGCCCGTTCAATTGCCGGCCCCGCTGTTATACGAATATTGGCACCCATTTCATTGGCAATAACACTTGCCATAGTCGTCTTACCAAGTCCAGGTGGGCCATACAAAAGCACATGTTCAATCGGTTCATCCCGTTTTTTGGCAGCATCAATCGCAAGGCGCAAATTACGCTTTAACCTCTCTTGACCGATGTAGTCAGCAAACTCTCGAGGACGTAAGCTTACCTCAATCACTTGCTCTTCGTCATCGTCATGCGTACTTGTGTCTACAATGCGTTCAATTGCCATAAATATCCTTTTTATTGTATCATATCCTCTCAACCATAAGTGATATACTAGAGGCAGCATGAGCAAACAGTGGCGGAGTGGGCTATTATTCATCGGCGCGATAGGCGTCGTTTTTGGCGACCTTGGCACAAGCCCGCTTTACGCATTGCAAGCTATTTTTAAACTATCTGGCATTACCCCTACGCCAGCGGCAATCATAGGTGCAATTTCGTTGATTATCTGGGCATTAATTATCGTTATTTGCGCGAAATATATCGGGCTGATTATGCGCGCCGACAATAAGGGCGAGGGCGGCGCCATGGCATTGATTGCGCTCATCCGCCGATCCAAACTTTCAAAACATCGCACTATGCATTACACCATCCTTGGGCTTATCGGTGTATCGCTCTATTTTGGTGATAGCATTATCACACCGGCAATATCCGTTCTATCAGCCATGGAGGGCACGAAACTGATTGCTCCAGCTATCGCACCTCTTGTTGTGCCAATGACGGTCATCGCGTTGATCGGCCTATTCTCGCTTCAGTCGCGTGGCACTGGCAAGATCGGCACTCTCTTTGGCCCTATCATGATTACCTGGTTTATCGTATCGGCTCTTGGCGGTCTCATGCATATTGTACAAACACCCGCTATTTTGGCTGCATTCAATCCGCTCAGCGCACTTGCTTTCTGTTTCGCCAATCCTTTACCGGCATTTGTCGCTATGGGTGCCGTCATTCTCGCAATCACTGGTACCGAAGCCCTCTGTGCTGATATGGGTCATTTTGGACGCGCTACCATTGCCAAGGCATGGTTTTTCTTAGTTTTTCCCGCGTTACTTTGCACCTACCTTGGACAAGGTGCACTCGTGCTCCACTCGCCTGATGCGCTTGCCAGCCCCTACTTCCTCCTCTTCCCGGCAGAACTGCGCATTCCGATCGTCCTCTTGGCAACCTGCGCTACATTGATCGCTTCACAAGCAGTTATCTCTGGCGCATTTTCACTTACCCGCCAGGCTGTTGCCCTTGGGTTTCTCCCACGATTTTCCATTATCCACACATCGCGTGAAGAGTTGGGGCAAGTCTACGTGCCACTTCTCAACTGGACCATGGCAAGCCTTGTCACACTTACGGTCATCGGATTCGGCAGTGCAAGTAATTTAGCATCCGCATTTGGCATGGCAGTGAGTGGCACGCTCATCATCGACTCTATCCTCTTTATGGTCATTATTCGCGCCACTTGGCGTAAACCAGTAGTATACGCAATTGTCTTCGGCCTTGCCTTCCTCGGTCTTGATCTCCTTTTCTTCTCATCAAACCTTTCCAAGCTATTACACGGTGCATGGCTTCCTATCGTCTTAGCAATTATCGCGTTTATCGTACTATCAACATGGTTCAAGGGACACCGTATTATTCTCCGCGAACGACAAGCGGCCGAAGGCTCTTTGCAATCCTTTGTCGAAAAGCTTCGTCACCGCCACATTCCACGCGTCCCTGGTACTGCTGTGTACCTCGGGCACAATGCCGGTAACGCACCGCTGGCGCTCCACACGACCCTCGAGCAGCTTCATGAACTACATCAGTATGTCGTGATTGTCAGCGTTAAAACGATGAGTGTGCCGCATGTACCCGAAAATCAACGAGTTATCTTTGATGGTCTCGGCCATGCCGATGATAATATAAGCCATGTCACCCTTAAGTTCGGCTACAAAGATATTCAGAATGTTCCTCGCGCACTTGAATCAGCCCGCCACCAAAGCTCAGAGCTTGATTTTGACCCGCTTCGTGCCACATACTTCATCTCACTGGCACGACCACGTACTGTTCGTAATAAGCGCCTCGCTCGTTGGCGTAAAACGCTCTATACACTGCTCGCCCGCAACGCGTCAAATCCAACCGATTTCTTCCGCCTACCCACCGAGCGAACGATCGAGCTTACCACGTTCGTTGATTTTTAGTTCCACCCCCAGCTCTTCTCTGAGCTGGATATCTCCCTAGCCTTTAAGTGCTTCCGTCACTCGATCGGCTGTTGATAGTTCTGTGGAAATACCTTCGAGTGCCTGTGACGCATCATTCAGACTGTAGCCAAGTGCCATAAGTGCTTCAAGTGCATCATCATGGGGCAACACCTGCGTTGTCCCCGTAAGCGTATTATTATCGGCGAGGAGTACCACGCCGACTTTATCGGAGAGATCCACGACAACACGCTCAGCCGTCTTCTTACCAACGCCGCTGGCTTTGGCTATAAATGTCGTATCGCCACCACCAATCGCTGCACGCACCACATCACTCTCACCCAAACTCAGAATAGCCAAGGCGGCTTTTGGGCCAACTCCTTGCACGGTAATGAGTAGCTGGAATAGTTTCTTGGCAGATAGTTGCGAAAATCCAAATAATTCCTGGCTTTGTTCGCGAATATGATGATACGTATAGAGCATCACTTCGTCATCAACAAAAATACGGTCATAATCGCCCGCCGCTACACTGACTTCGTAGCCGATTCCGTGCACATCAATAATTATTGATGCACCACTTTTTTCTTTTACAATTCCCGAAACATGCGCGATCATTCAGCCTCTTTCTTTTAATTTCCTAGTAGATTACGCAAGCGATTATTACCATTGCCATTACCGCTATTACCACCACTAGAACTATTGTTACCTACCTTATACGAAAGAGTACTACTCACTTGGCCGATACTTGTGTCAGCTGGGATAAATGTCGCGGTGATCGTATGATTACCTTCACTTAATGCTCCCGTCGTGAGTGATGCTGAACCACCAGATGCTTGAATCGTTCCGAGCAATGTATCACCGTCAGTAAACGCCACACGCCCAGCCTCATTACGCGAGAGCGTTGCCGTAAATGTCACTTCCGCACCAAGCTGCGAACCACCTGAAGGCGAAGCCGACAAAGATACCGACAATGGTTGTGTCGAAGTACTTGCTGATGTCGAGGTGCTTTCTTCTTTTGGCTGTTCGGTGGCATTACAGCGTGCCGTCGGCAAGCTTGTCGACAAGAAGTATTCAACATAGGTATTGCTTGCTGCCTTATCTGCAAGACCACCGCCTGAGCGGCAGACATTTTTCTGCACTACACCGGTAGGCACCGTAAAGTCTGTCTGCACTCCCGCGAGCATCGTACCCATTGCCTTGGTCCATATTGGACCCGCCATAATAGAACCACCATTTGCCATCGGCGTATTGTCATTATTGCCAACCCACACGCCAACAGCTAATTGCGGTGTATAGCCAATTGTCCAAGCGTCGCGTGCATCATCAGTTGTACCGGTTTTTACTGCCGCTTTCTTGACGGCACGAGTTTGCGCATCGGTCACGTTCAACGTACTGCCAAATACTGTCGCACGCGTTGCATTATCAGATAGGATATTCGAGATCAAGAATGAGGCCTCAGGTGTCACGACCTGTTTACCTGAAGTCTTCGCTGCAAAAATGTCCTCACCGTACTTGCTCTTGATCGATGTAACAATTGTCGGACTATACTGTACACCCTGATTTGCAAACGCGGCATACGCGTTGGTCATTTGCATTAACGGTGCTTCGGCCACTCCAAGTGCAAGCGCCAATCCATAGTCCTTGCTTGGATTAATCGACGCAATACCCATACGCTGCGCCGTTTCAACCGCCTTTGACACACCGACTTTTTGCATCACCTCAATCGCCGGAATATTGAGTGACCAGTCAAGTGCCTGGCGTACCGTTACATTACCGCGGAATCGTCGATCAGCATTTTGCGGTGTCCATCCACCAAAGTCAGTCTTTTTATCTTCAAGCACTGTTGCTGGCGTAATCGTACCGTCGCTGAGTGCTTGCGTGTAATAAATCGGCTTAAAACTACTACCCGGTTGGCGTGGCGTTGTTACCACATTTACTTTGCCAAACTTTTCGTCGTTCCAGTCATAGCTCCCCACCAGCGCTCGAACACCGCCATCTTTCGGATCAATCGCGACAGCAGCTGCATTTGAACCGCCATTACGACGAATTGTATTCATATTACTTGCGACTGCTTGCTCGAGCTGGCCTTGCATACCCATATCGAGCGATGTTGTCACCTGGTAGCCGCTACGAGTCACAGTCTCCTCGCCATACTTCGCATACAACTGGTCAAGCACCATCTGTGCAAAATGCGGTGCCTTACTATCGGCAAACGGTGATTTTTGCGGTTGGTAGGCAAGCTGCTCGGCTAGTGCCGCCTGTTTTTGCTCTTCGGTAATAAACCCTTGCTTGACCATGCGGCCGAGGACTGTTGTTTGGCGCTCTTTGGCATATTCGGCATTACCGCTCACCGGAGAATAGGTAGTTGGCGCAGGCAGCACGCCCACCAGCATGGCACTTTGCGCCAGATTCAGTTTATCTGGTGTAGTACCAAAGTACGTTTTAGCAGCATCACTAATGCCAAACGAGTTCTCACCAAAATAGACCGAGTTCAAATACATCGCCAAAATCTCGTCTTTGCTGTATTTATTCTCTATCGCCACCGCGATCGAAAACGCCTGGTACTGCCGGAGGAAACTGCGGTTGCTCGATAACACCGTAATCTTGGCAAGCTGCTGCGTAATGGTTGACCCACCAAAGCTACCGCCACGGTTCAAAATATAGCCGTACACCGCGCGCAGCGTACTCAAAATTGAAAATCCGTCGTGCTTATAAAAGTCCTTATCTTCACTGGCAATCACTGCCTGCTGCATTTCTTTCGAAATACCGGTGAGTGGAATAAGATCTTTATGTGCCGCCTTGCCCGAGCTATAAATGACGTTTTTGCCTGAATTGTCGTACAGCACGATACCGGTGTTATTCCGGTTCATCAGGCGGTTCATATCCGAAATATCACGTGCAAAATAGAAATACGTCGCCAGTGGAATCAGTACCAGAATCGTCAAGATTGGCAGGCCAATCACAAGCGCCCGCTTCTTCCAGCTCATACGCCGCCACCACTCAAACCGTCGCTTAGCACCACGTTTTACGCGCTGCCGCGCCGTCACTGGCTTAGTGTATTTTCCTTGACGAACCATTTACCTTATTATACCAAAGATTGGCGATTTCGGAGTTTTCTCCTTTTACCACTGGTATCCAATAAAGGCGATTGCGAGAAGTGTCCATCCCGCAGACCAAAGCCACAATACAGTAAGGCCGGCATGAATAACCCTAGAAACCCATCCGTTGATTTTAAAACAAAATACAATGTTAGAAACAACAGCAACCCCCGATAGTACAAGCACCGACAGTAGTCCAGCAGCATACAGGAAGCTGTCCGTGTCGCTACTCAATACACCGGTAACAATTGCATTATAGGCAAAAATACCCAGGTTAATGCATAGAGAAAGTTGTACCCTCACCTGAGTGACTGCCTTGCCACGACTCGATTGCGCCCGTGTGTCACCCAGCGCGTCGGCCGAGAAGCTCATTGCCACAATATATGCAAGCAGGAGCAGCGCAGGCAGCCAAAGAGACATGAAATTATCAAAAACAACGTGGTCATATGACACATACAGAGAACCAAATAAAAGTATTAACGTAGTCAGTGCTATATAAATCAAAGTAGATTTATGCGTCAGATACCACTTCCGTGTATTGCGATACTCATTCGCTCGAATAAGGAAAACGACTGTCGACACCATAAGTATGTAAATCAAAAATATACCCGTCCTGATAGAGGCAACCGACCCCACACCCATCCAGACAATCATAAGCCCTAGGATTATATGTGCGCCCGTAATACTCTGCCGTAACCTTTGTCTGCGTGCTTGTTTGTAGTTCATTTATATCTTTCTTTCAATACTTTCAGGTTCAAAACCCGAAAGTGGAGATTATTTTCTAATATACACCACTTCAGGGTCAAACCCTTAATTTATGAATTATCCCAAGAAGCCCACGCTATTGACCATAGCATTATATACGGCTACCACTCCATTCATCAGTAGGTATAAGCAAAAAAGTACAAACAACACTCTGTACCTTCGCCGTATACTCTGTAGAGCACCGATCAGCGAAAGCACAAACCCGATCAGCGAAAGTGCCAGTATTAATGATAGGACTATCGCGCTATCCCCTCCGCTGTGTGATACGGACGATTGTAACAGCCCCAGTACGATTATGGTTATGATTATACTTACAGTTGTATAAAAAATTATCTTTAGTTTTTTGTCTTTACTCACAATCTACCCCCTCTGGTACGCTCGTTAATTTCACCAAACTATTCTGTTGGTTAAACTTTATTATATCTGTGCTACTTGGCTTGTAGGCTATGCACTGTCCATTCTGTTTCTTAGTCAGGATGATTGGAAATGGCTTACCGTTGCTATCTTCTATAATAGCAAGTTTGTTGAATTGGGGGATGTATTCATTGGCCTTAGATATAGAGAGGAGGTTCCATGATTGGATGGGTTCGAAGGCGCGGCCAAAGATTGGGTGATTGGGGCTATCACCAATAGCCGAAATGAGTGGCAGTGCTGCGATGGTATTAGCCGCAGTACCTGTGGGAGTATAGTCACTAATACCCAGTTGTGATTCGGCAGCGTAGAAATTGCGATAGAGATAGATACGGCCTGCGTCTTCTCCCTTGTTTGCATCGCCCTGCCGCGCCAAATAGAGAGGCTGTGTATTGTCTGACTGGCCGTCACCGTCCACGTCGTCGCCCGATGCCTCTTGGCGACAGGTGTCGGTATTGGTAGCAATTCGTGTAAGCGTACGAGATTGGCTCGCAGTTACTTTGCTCAAGCTCGTTGGTTTGTACTGTACACACCCCCAACCGCCAGCACGAGTAGACACTATCGGCTGATATGGATGCTGTGACGATCCGTCACCTGTAACAGTAAAGTTGGCGATAGGACCAGTATCCGGCACACTACTAGCCGAATACTGCTTGCCCTGGCTTGCACCAACAATCGCCCAGCCATCGCCATCCGGGTCGTTATCGCCGCTAACACCCGTTACACTGCCCGCACGCGTGTTACGCTCAATATAGATATAATGTTCTTTTTCGGCTTGCCCCGCATAGGTACGGTCTGGATCGCCAAGGCGTGTGCGGTAGAGCTGAGGCGTTTCGCTAATTTCTGGGTCGCAGGCATCGTCGATACCGTCCATGTCTGCATCAGTGCTAGAAGCAACGATAAATAGGCCGCAGGCTTGCTGGTTGTCTGGCGTACCGTTTTCGTCCAAGTCGTTAGGGTCATTACCCGTTACAACAACACTCTGCACTACGTCGATTGGCTCGCCCGAATATGTTTTGCCCGATACGATAATCGTATGGTAGCCAGCAGGTACAGTTGATGGAATCGTAATCGAATTATCAAAACTGCCATCACTATTCGCCGTAAAAGTCCCCAAATCAACAGGGTCAGAGTGTAGCGTCACTGTGAACGGACTATTCGGCTCAAAACTATACTGCCCGGCCTTTAAATCCACGCTTTGTCCTTTTTTCATCATGCCGCTCGTCACATGTTTGTCTTCTGCTTGTTTAGACGGAGTACCAAATTCAGATGGAATAGCAGGCTTTGCGGCATTTGCACTCGCATCTGGGCAATTGATGCGTCCATCTTCACACACATCTGCCTCCAAAGGAGTCTTGTTGCCAAGCTCCGACCGAATCTTTTGTGCTATCTTTATGTGGCCATAGTCATTTGGATGAAAGCTCTCTTGTAGTTCGCTTTTACCATCCTGTGCTATCCCAGTAACATAATTCTGCCCATCATCGCATAATCTGCCGTCTTGTAGAGCATCCGATATGTCAATATATTTTACACCTGCCGCTACTGCAGCCTGCTGGATGACTGAGTTAAGATAATTTGTTGCCTGTACAATCATCTGACGCTCGACAAGGTTTAAAGATCCTATATTAGATCCGCAGGGTGCAGGCTCACCGTCACTGATAAGCCTTGGGTAACCTGCTACAAATATTTTTGCTTGTCGTCCAGATGCAACATACAACTCTCTATAAAGTGATGTGAGGCTGTCGTATTGACCTTGAATGAGACTTCCAATAGTAGATTTTTGCGAAGTAGCCCATCCGCAAGTCGTCGGGTGCGGAACAATGACCGTCACCCTAATCGTTAGGCAGTCCTGCAACTTCCCACCAAAATCAATATTATTCGCCCCCATAGTCAACGTAATAACCTTTGGCTTATACTTCTTTACAAACTCAATTTGCTGCGCACGACCTGGGATAAACTCATTCAGCGCAGTCGCTTGCAGTTGGCTGCGATTAGCATAATCTTCCAAGCGGGCTTTTTCTTTATCCGATGCTAGCAATGCGCCGCCTTTTGGCTGTCCCTTATACAGCGAGTTGCTGTCTTTTCCCTTCGTATACACATCCGATGATTTCGCCCCGCTACACGCCACGCTCCCCCATTTATCTTTCGTGAGTTTCATCTGATTCGCAAGATAATACGGATACGACCGTGTGCTGACGTGACATTTTTCGCGAGGAATACCTTTTGATTTGTCTTCTTCGTTATCGGTATACGGACGGTAGTATTTATCAAGTGTTACAAGTGGTGTTGGTGAATTGCCAAATGGATTGTTCCACGTTGAGGGCTGCGGCTGTATAATCGTCTTCACTTCTGTGTCGCCCTCGCCACTAGAGATAGAATCACCAAGCGCAAGGTAGTCGAGTTGAGCAGGCTCGGTATAGCCAGGTAGGCTCAAAGTGACAAATCTTTGCGTCCACGGATAAGCAGGTGTGCGAGCGCGTACGACCAGCTGCCTGTCACCACCCCTAAATCGTGGATATTCTATCACGCCTGTTATTCCAGAAACTCTTTCATATATAAGATTTCCTAAATCACGTTCCAAGCAAGGGGACGCCAGCGTTACGGGATTAGCTATTGTAATATTTTCAATCATCTCACCACAATCACCCGCTACATACGTGACCGTAAGTCCTACATCAACCCCTGATCGTATGACATATTTACCGTCATTACTTACGCGAAATTCAATGTTCGGGCTACTTGACACTGAATTGCCCGCGTATGTACTAATTAATTTTGCCGACCCTTGATCGACATTAACTAATATAATTCCACGACCAACTACCTGAACAGCCAGCCACTTGCCATTTTCTGAATAGCCCACATGTTTGACCGGAATCCATACACTACTTCCATCCTTTAGTTCCATAGAGGGATTGTCATTTTGAAAATTATAGATCGATCCAGCTTTTAGTAGGTGTTTCGAGAAATTTTTATAAACTCTGAGCATATAGCTGCTCTGAGTCAGGCCTTCACGCCTAAAGCCGGTGTCGGTATTTGGAATAACCATCGGGTTACGAAGATCGGAATAACCGTGAGTATTGTCGACTCTGTAATATTTTTGATCGCCAGGAAATGAGATATACGCATAACCTGCCGCTTGAGCATAACTGACTATCGAACCTTCTGAAACACAAGCCGAAGACAACACACCATCAATTGACGTTATTAAATTATTTCTACTTATACAACCGTCTGGCGTCTCAAAACCGGTCACGTTAGTCGTATCGCTCCAAGATATATCTATATTCGGTGCACTTACCCATTGGTTATTATCGTTTGCGCTCGCAATGAAAGACGCCGACCAAAACACAGCCAATCCTATAGCTATTGAACTGAATACCTTCGCAGCAATCCAACCCTTCATAATCCCATGGTAGTTGACTGAACAACCAAAAGCAAGAGCGCTTTCAGCAAATTATCAACAAAAAGTGGTATAATCAATCTTTTACTCTTCGCCCTCAATCGACAGATGTGGCAAGCGCTTATCAAGCCATTCTGGTAGCCACCAGGCATGTTCACCGAGCAGCGTCATAACCGCCGGTACAATAGTCATACGTACAATGAATGCGTCAACAAAGATACCGATTGCCAGACCGAACCCAATCGTTTGCACCGTGGCATCGTGATTACCAATAAACCCAGCAAAGACTGCCACCATGATCACACCGGCGGCCGTAACCACTTTGCTACCCATAGCAAATCCATCGGTCACCGCACGGCGGGCATTCTTGGTGTGCGCGTACGATTCGTGCATGCTCGATACCAAGAAAAATTCGTAGTCCATGGCAAGGCCGAACAAAATCCCAATTGCAATAATCGGCACAAAACTCACAATTGGTCCGGGCGCATCTGCCACACCCAACCAACCCCACTGGAAAATTGCGACGACCACGCCGAACATCGCCAATACCGATAGCAAGAATCCAGCCGTCGCCTTGATTGGCACCAAAATCGAGCGGAATGCGACGATTAGTAATATAAGCGAAAGCCCCACAACGACCGCCAAATATTCCGGCAATGCAGTGGCGAGCTTGGCGTTAATATCGTTTTGCAAGGCTGTTGACCCAGTCACCGCCACACTAACACCGAGTTGTTTCTGGTAGTCAGGGTCGCGCAACTTCTCGATCAAATCAGTCGTCTTTTTATCGGATGGCGCCGATCCTGGAATCAGCTGGATAATTCCCTTAGTACCATCGTTCGTTGCGGCAGCTGGAAGCACCTGGGCGACATCACCAAGTTTAGCGATTTCGTCCGCTTTCTTTTTGAGCTGAACTAACGTGGCGTTTTGTTCAACCGCTTTTTCAATCTCGGCTAGGGCCGCCTGTTTTTGCTGTTCGCCCTGGATCTGAGCGGCAGTGATTTCTTGCTGCAAAGCAATCTGCTGCTCGTACGTGGTTGCCACAGCAGCTTTTTGCTGGAATGTCGCTTGAGCCGCTTGCTCGGCGGCGGCCGATTTGGCAGTAAATTCTTGCATAGCCATCGCTCGCACCGTCTCTTTGTCGGCTTGACTCACCTGTGGCAATCCCTCGACAACCAGGAGGAGCGGCCCGTTAAATCCAGCACCAAAACCTTTAGCAAGTAAGTCATAGGCTCTACGTTCGGTCGAATCTTTAGCAGCATATTCATCTGTCGGCAATCCAAGGTTAAGATGCAATACCGGCCATGCGAGCGCCGCAATAATCAGTGCACTTATGCCAAGCGCTGCCCATGGCCGACGTGTAATCAGCGCACCCCATTTATACCAAATAGTCTTATGACTTATCGCCGACACCTTGCTTGCTTTTTTACGCGCTGCCGTCAGTCGTGCTCGCTGCTTTTTCGTGAAGATACGTAGACCAACGACACCAAGTAAGGCAGGTATCAATGTTAATGCAACGATAGCAGCCACAGCAATAGCCGCTGCCGCCGTCAGTCCCATCGTCGTCATAAACGGAATCTGCACAATTGCCAAACTGGCGAGAGCGATCACAACCGTCGCTGCCGCAAACACGACAGCATTGCCCGCCGTACCAAGTGCTTTGCCAGCTGCTTCTTTCAAATCAACTCCCTCAATCACCAGGCTACGGTATCGACTAATGATAAACAGCGAGTAGTCAATTCCGACCGCAAGCCCGAGCATCACTGCCAGTACAGGCGTCGTCGTATTAATCGTCATCACCTGACTCAGGCTGAAAAGTCCAGCCATACTGACACCAATACCAGCTACTGCCGTGATAATCGGCATACCGGCCGCCACCAAAGACCCAAGTGTCGCAACCAATACCAGGAGCGCCAATACAACACCAGCAATTTCGCCAATACCTAAGATTTCGCCAGGTGTTTTACTGATAATGTCGCCACCACGCTCCACCACTAAGCCACTTTCTTGAGCTTTTTCGGCTGCTTTTTTGGTCGCCGCCAAGGTTTCTTCAGGCACTGAACCCGCCTCGCTCTTAAGCTGAAGCTGTAAAAAACCAATGGTCTTATCTTTGGAGAGCGCGGTCGGATTTTCGAATGGGGTAATAGCAGCCGATACACTCGGTGCCGTCTTCAAGCTCGCAGCCGCTTGGTCAATTACCGGTTTATATTCATCTAATGTCTTGCCGGTGGGCGCTGCAAACACGAGTCGACCCGAGCCAGCACCCGCATCTGGAAACAGCTCGCCCATGCGATCAATTGCTTTTTGCGCTTCGGTACCAGGAATTGAAATTGCCGACGATGTCGGTTTCATATTCACCGCCTCAGCCCATCCGAGCAGCCCAATTATCACCAACCAGCCAACAACCACCCACCAGCCATGATCAAAAATAAATTTTCCGAATTTATGTAGTCCCTGTCCCATCTGCTCTACCTCCTTACTTCCTGATCTACTCGTGACATCATGGCGTGAGTAATCGCTGCCGCAATCGCATCAGCACAGTCATCCGGCTTCGGTACTTCGGTCAGCCCAAGCTGCAAACGCACCATTTCTTGCACCTGTTTCTTATCCGCCTTACCATATCCCGTCAGCGTTTGTTTAATCTGCATTGGCGTATATTCAGCGATTGGTAGCCTTGCCTTGCGACCCGTGAGCATTGCCACGCCACGGGCATGCGATACGCTCATAGCAGTCGTCACATTACGAGCAAAAAAGAGTTTCTCAATCGACATGACTTCAGGGTTTGTTTCGGCAATAATATCAGTGAGTCCATCAAAAATTTCTTCAAGCCGTTCATCAAGTGGCGTGTGGGCAGGCGTTCGAATCA
>JASLDG010000045.1 GCA_030146045.1 Candidatus Saccharimonadales bacterium
CTTCAAATTTCCTCATGTAGTCAGGATGCGCTTTGTCATCTAAGCCTGACCATACGATGCGTTTTGTGTATGGATCTGAGTCTATAATTACAGATTCACCATTGATGTCACGAAGATGTCTCGCAAGTCCGTAACAGGCTATGGCTATGTCTTCATATAGACTGATGCGATCGCTATACTCAGATGTATATTCATCGAGCTGATGATTCTTACCGAGGGTTAAGTTGGCAACATCGGTCGTTAACCATTCTCGATAACTACTGCCTCCAAGTATAGTGAGAGGTAGACTATCATTAATATTCTGCATACTTCGTGCAATTGAAGATTTGCCACAGCCGTCAGGTCCATAAAAAGTTGCGATATATGGTTTTTCATTCATGATTTACATCTTCTGTCAGAATAATTTACTCAATGGAGCTGCAATACTTGCAATTGTCTCACGTGAACAGTGCTGCTTTATTACGCCTAGTGCATCGATAGCTTTGTTACGTGACTCGTCTTTATTGGGGTTTTTGATATCGACGGCCTGGAAAAGGATTAGCTGCTTGCCGTCGACAAGTGGATTACTGAGTCTAGCGGATAAGTATCGGTTGTAATAGCTTCTTGGCGTAAAACGAACATCCGACTCGTTAACAGGGAGAAGGATTTTCTTAGCGTCACTCTCAATAAATGACTGAAGGGCAACTGAACCGAGTAGGGTATTAAGAGTCATATAGGTATACGTTTCACTACCTTCTCTTTTGAGCCATTCTTGCCATATTTTTTCTGCTTCGGAGCCTGCTTCTTTGGACGTCACATGTAAGAATCTTGCTAGTAAGTGATCTGTGATGCTGTCGAATATATCTCCATCAATTGTCCATTTGCTATTAGGGCCGGCTTCACTCATATGCGCAAGTATGGGGTTTGGGCTCTCTTTAGGACTTTCTGCGAAATGCACACGTTTGTGTCCACGATTTAGATCAATCCAGTCATTAGCCTCGGCACCCTCGAGCGTAGGTGTAAAACCTAGGATACCTGAACGCCATACATGGTCTCTCATTGTAATATAATGTCGCTGGATTTCTCTCAATAATCCGACTGGTGCATCGACACTTAGAATTTTTGACTCGTCAATACCATCTAAGTCTATGCGTCGTGAGTCTTGCTCAAAGATAAACCTGTCATCTTGTCGATGGTAGGGATGAGTTGCATTATTAAGGTAATATGGAAGGAATTCTTTAATGAAGGTTATCCATGACTCCTTATCGTAAAGATGTCTTGCCCGCTCGTGCTGGGATAGTCTATCTACGGAGAATACATCGCGGTACGCAAAGTAGCCATTCGGTTTTAGGGATTTTGTGATAGCACCGATCGCATCGTCAAGAGAATGGTAACCGTTTCCATATGAGTAAACTTCATGCATGACAGCCGATGCACCGATGACATCAAGTTGATTCTCAAAGTTATCACTCATGTGCTCAAGATTACCTTTGTGAAGACTTGTCGTAGCAAATTTTCCAATATTTTTGCGAGCTTGTTTTAGGCTATCAGATTCAACTCCATCCATTTCGAGTAGTGAAATGTGTAGTTCGGAGTTTTCTAGTAAATTGGTTTTCTCTACTGAGTCTGCGACTGCGTTAAGAGCTGCACCACCTCCAGGGCCGACTTCAAGTGCGTGTATTGTTCGATGCGCCTCTGAGGCACGACTAATTGCCTCTATAAAGAAGGCAGCTTTTTCAGCACCATTACCGTTGGCCGCATAATCTAGATAGCTAAGACTGCTTTTTTCGTTAACGCTAAATTCTGCCATGCATTAATACTCCGATTGATATATTGGCAGTATTATAGTATATAAAACTAAAAATAGCAATAATGTGTTATTCTGTGGCGATTAATGCAGGTGCCGGCTCATCGAACGATATTCGCTTCCAATTCTGGTTAATCTCGTTAACTCCGTCTGCGCCAATATGAGGGTATTGGTGCAAGTAGGCGTTTGCAACACCGCCAAAGACTGCGTCATCAAAGACGAGTCCAAGATGTTTGGCGGTTTCTTTTACTGTATGCTCACTGGCACCTTCTATTTCAACGTATGGTGCGAGCCATGGCCACTCGTCAAGCATGATTTCTACGCCATTTAGTGTCCAGTTTTCACGTCTTGTCTCTTGAAAAACATCTGGCTCAAGTCCGGCCGCCTTGAATATGTTGAGTATTTCGTCAAAACTTTCAACCACGGTTTCATGCTCTTTAGCGCCAGTTAGGCTATCACTATCAAATTGCTTGTAAGTGACAGTTATACGATTACCTTCATCCCGGACGCGTATGAAAGCGTTCTTTTTCGTCATTGCTGGTGTGTGAATAACGGCCCGCTTCATCAATCGTGATGGTATTTCAAGTTTTGCCCCTGCGCTCTGCAATGTCTTACGCATACTATGGTGATTAATATTTAGGAATTTAGCTTCGATTTCAGTATTCATATACTCCATCATATCAAGTGAATGTTGAGTAAGTAAAATACTGCAATAATAGGGCTTTAAAGATAGAGCGGGAGAGATAGTTTGAGCTATTAGGAGTATATTGTATAATTTGACGAAACAGATTGACTCATCTGACAAAATCGTGTACAATCAACCAAGAACTATAGAAATATTCTAAAGAGAGAAGTAAAGGAAGTTTAATTTATATGCTCGCAATTCGTTTGCAACGTCTTGGCCGCAAGGGATACCCTGTATATCGTGTGGCTGTCCAAGAAGCACAGCGTCACCCATCAAGCGGTCGTGTTGTTGCCTATGTTGGTACCTATAACCCACACACTAAAGAAGCTACCATCCAAAAAGAGGCAGCGCAAAAGTACCTCGATAATGGTGCGCAACCAACTCCTCGTGTCGTGAAGCTGCTCGCCGATGCTGGCGTCAAGCTTCCTAAATGGGTGAAGACTGCGGCAAACGACAAGCAAAAAGCGATCCGTAACGCTGAAAAGCTTCGCAAGAATCAGCCAAAAGAAGAAGTGGCCGAGGAAACTCCTGCTGAAGAGTCGGCAGAGTAATCTTTGTCGAATGTGCGAAACACCCCGAAGATTCGGGGTGTTTTTATGTATAAAAAGTAGACCTCGCATTGCTGCGAGGTATTGTGTACCGGGTACACTCTTCAGCCGCGTGGGCTGGACGTCAGTGTGACTGACGATTTTTGTGGCAGGATGCCGGGTTGAAGTACTACTTCTTGCGCTTCCGCGCTCCCGTACCGGTGCCGGCGACGGCACTGGCCGAGCTCGGTCCGCGGCGCTTGGTCACGGGCACCCTGTAGACCCGGGGGTCCAGGACGCTGACGGGCACGGGGTTCTTGCTCGTCGGGGCGGCCGGCCCCGAGCGCTTCGGCTTGGCGGGGGTGATGGCGTTCGTGCGACGGGACATCCGGCTCATGTGAGTCCTTTCGGAAATATCAACAGACGATCTGTTAACTTTTCAATATTAGCATAAGTTTGATAAAAAGTCAATACTATGCTCATGAAAAGCGCGTATGGCCTCTATAAAAATAATGCTTGTGATTGTGCTGAAAGTGCGTGCTATAATGATTAGTACGATATCAGTAGTGTGACCAGTTCGAAGTAATGGAGGGCAGTTATGTCGACAATAGACCAGCAATTTGTAGAATATATCGTAAAATCACTCGTGGGGAACCCAGACGACGTTGTCGTTGAGCGGGTTATCGACGAAAAAGGCGTCCTGCTTTCACTCACTGTGAATCCTGACGACCTTGGTCGTGTTATTGGTAAACGTGGCGTCACGGCTCAGAGTCTCCGTACACTTTTGCGGGCGCTCGGTACTAAAAACGATGCTCGCTATAACCTTAAAATCGTCAACAATGATGATGACCGTGATAGCTATACTATCTCATCAGATGATGATCAGCGCGAGCCTGTGAATAACTTTTCAGATGAATCTGTGGAAAACGATTCGAAAGAGTCAGATTTTGCCAAAAAGTCACGAAAAGAGCTTGCCGAACTCGACGATCTTGATATATAATCATAAACAGTTCGAAGCGAAGAAACTTCAACTGCGAGAACAAAAGCTCTATGCGAGCAAACCTACAGGTTTGAGAGCCTTATATGTCCGCACAACCACCCTGCAATATGGGTGGTTTTGTGGTTTATATCTCTAAAGGCCGAGCGTATTGAGGTCGGTCGACGAGCTGCCAATGCCAGGCGCGAACTGATCGATTCCACCATTGTCTATGAATTGATGAGCTAATATGGTGAGACTTATGATGGCGATAGTGCCGCTAATAAGGAGAGTTATGCCAAAAATAACCGCAAACCACAGAACGGTACGTGCAGCAAGTTTTTTGTACCGGCTGTAGTCGCGTAGTGCTTTTCCGTGTGCGTCGCGCATGCCACCGGTCATGATGATTGCCAAGTCGACAATTACCCATACGCCAAAGCCGCCAAAGGTAAAGAGTTTAAGGAACCCGAGTAAGTAGTGGCCAAGATAGAAACGATCGACGCCAAACATGCCCCACATAAAACTAAAGAAAAATGCTGCTAAGAAATGCTTATCTCCCTCTGCTGTAGCGTTCGGAGCTTCTGTAGATTGTGTCACCTCGTCCATGTGCTGCTAGTATAGCATACCATTTAGGTAGTCGGAGGGCTCGTCCTCGTTCCTTGCCGGGAGCTGAAAGTGGGTTTGCTATTTAAATATATATAGACAAAAAAGTCAATACATGCGATAATCTAACAGATGAGAAAGTTCCAGGTAATCACCCTTTTCCCCGAGATGTTTACGGGTGTATTCGAAAACTCTATGATGTGGAAGGCGCAAAAAGACAGTATTGCGACTTTGAGTACGATAAATTTGCGTGATTTTGGCTTGGGTAAGCGTAAGACGGTGGACGATACGCCATACGGTGGCGGTGATGGCATGCTGCTGAAGCCTGAACCGCTATTTGCGGCGGTCGAACAGGCAAAACAGAACGATCCGACTGCCAAAGTCCTGCTGATGACGCCACGTGGGGTGCGGTGGCGCCAGGCGCTCGCACAAGATTATGCAGGCGAGTCGCACGGCTATATCTTTATTTGTGGCCGTTATGAGGGTTATGACGAGCGGATTTTGACGCTGGTTGACCAAGAAGTGAGCGTCGGTGACTATGTGTTGACGGGTGGTGAGCTACCAGCAATGACAATTATTGATAGCATTGTCCGCTTAATACCGGGGGTACTTGGTGGCGAAATGAGCGCTGAGATCGAAAGCTTTAGTGATGGTAAGACATTAGAATTCCCGCAGTACACCCGACCTGAGGAATTCCGTGGTATGAAAGTACCGGATGTGCTTCTCAGCGGCAACCATGCGGCGATTGAAGCCTGGCGCCGCGACCATTCACGCGAAGCGCTGTAGGTAAGGTATAGTCCAAAAAGAGTGAACGCCGCTCCGAAGAGCGACGTTCTTTTTGTGTTGTGGTGGTTGTATCGTAGAGCGATCAGTCACATATTTTTGTAAAATGTTTGTTTTTGTAACCTTCGCTGACTCTTACAATATAGCACCAGGTACAAAAGCGCAAGCAAAATGACGAAAATAACAACACTTTGATATACTGGGAAGTATGATACGATTTGCAGAGGCAAAAGAGGCACCAGTTTCTTCAGTGTTTGTACGCGCTATGGCGCTTGGACTTGCAGGGATTTTGGTTATTATGGCAGTCGGCCAACTTTTTACGTTCGATGAAACGATTGACTTGGTAGCGCGTTTTGGATTTGTTTCAAGCCATGCTGCCGCACTCTCGTATATGGCAGTTATCGCTGTGTGCGAAGTACTTGCATTGCCGTTTTTGCTTCGCATGCGACTCAGCGTGCTCATGCGTGCGCTCAGTACACTCTGCGGATGGATAGCGACACTACTGTGGCTCAAGATATCCGTGGCGGCCACATCACATAATTTGATTCACTCGAATATCGGCTTTTTTGGCGAAAAGGTACCTGTGCCGGTCGGCTGGTGGGTCATTGTGTATAGTTTGCTTTTGGTAAGCGTGATGGCCTTGGTGACATGGGCCTTTTGGCAGCCATTTTTTCGGCATTCTTCGCATAAAAAATAGTGTTGCTATTTAGACCCAGGCAACGTATAGTGAGGGTACATTTTAATGCGAGGATACATCTAGTATGAAACAAGTTGAAACAATCGAACAAACACTAGCTAGCTGGTATGAGCAATTACCGCATCTTCCGGCAGGTGGTCGCACATGGTTGGCGGATAATGCATGGTGGATCGTGATTATTGGTGTTGTCTTGAGCGTATTTGGCTTGCTTGGACTTGTTTCCGTACTCTTTTTGGCAGGCACGGCTCTAACCGTACTTGGTGGCGCTGCCGGTGGTATCGGTGGCGCAGCCTTGGGAGCGGCTGTTGGCGGCGCGGTTATGATTGCTGGTGTTGTATCGATTGCTGTCTATGTTGTTGAAGCGATACTGATGGCTATGGCCATTTCACCACTGAAAGAGCGCAAGAAGCGCGGCTGGACACTTATTTTTTATGTAACACTTCTCAACGCTTTGAGTGTCATTGTTAGTGGAGTGTTGAACTTTAATATCATCGGTCTCGTATTTGGTCTTTTCTGGGTGGCAGTCGGTGCTTACTTCTTGTTTGAAGTTCGCAGTCTCTTTGGTGGTGCACCGGTAGCACCCAAGCAGGTTGAAAAAGCACCTGCACCTAAAGAAGCAAAGGCTGACGATACTAAGCAGGACGAAGAAGAAGTCTAGCCCCTCTTGAGTCATTCTGGCTAAAATGGTACAATCTGGAGAGTTGACGCCGCGCGTCACTATCCAGTGGGGATTGGCCAAGTGGTAAGGCACCGGGTTCTGGTCCCGTGATCGGGGGTTCGAATCCCTCATCCCCAGCCACGTAGTACACCTAAGGTGACCCGAATGGGTCAGAGCAAGTTCATTTATTAGGTGCAGTACAAGAAAACATTAAACCGACCAAATGGTCGGTTTTTTGTTCGAATCCTATAACCGTCCTTACTCGAAAGGGAGTCGGATAACCATATGGACGATTGCTATTATTTAGAAATTGGGAAAGAGGTAGTTTGAGTCGATTGTCCAGTTTTACTTGCCACTGCTAGCACGAACGCTACTAGGCCGGCAAGAGCAATCGGGGGAATCGCCAAGATGAGTCCAAGCAGGCATAGTGCGGCTATGGCAATAACTGCAACAGCCGAACGTTGTGACGGCGAGCTATGTATCGTGTGGTTGAAGAGGATAGTGCCAGTGAGGAAAATGATAGGTCCAGCGGCAACAATGCAGGCAAGGTACGGTGTGGTGTGGCCAAGCGGGTGGGCGATCACCTGTTCTATAGCGACAGCACCGACGATCGCTCCACTCACCATAATCCCGTTTGCATACGCGAAGCCTGATCGTGCCATTCTGGTGTGATGTGAGGTGTGGGATTTTTCGAATGCGTGCGCACCTTGTGCGGAAGTGTGTACGAAATAAATCCACCAGAGACTCAGGAGGCTAACGAAGCCGATGATTGCAGCCGTAGCAACAGGAAGCGAAAGTGTGGTTGCCGCTAAAGTTGCACCTAATAAGATGACCGATTCGCCGAGCGCGATGATGAACACTTGTTGATTACGCTCGGCTAGATGCTCTGACGATAATGGCCATGATTCCATGGGTGTTGATTTAATTTTTGGTAACCAAAATCCAACAAGAGGTGCTATGTAGTCAACGACGACTGCAGCAATCCACCATAGGACACGACGTTCGGGACTATCGACTGCGCCGAGTATCCAGAAAATACCAGCGAGGATAGTCCAGGCGCCGAGCTGGAGGTAGTTTCTTCCCATTACTTTACCACGAAACAACAACGCCATGTAGCCGGCTCTGCTGACCCCCATTAACAAGTAGGCGGCGATAAATAATAACGCCGTCGTTTCGTAGGCATGGGGGATCGCGACCGCCATGCCAATACCGAAGAGCATCCATACTGCGATGGCAATTCGCCCTCTCGTGCTGTCTGGGTTGAGCCAGTTGGTCGCCCAAGCGGTGTAATTCCAGCTCCACCAAACTGCCGCAAATAGAGTGAGTGCTTGCAACGCACCTGCCCATGTGGGATTCTCGATAAGATAGTGCGAGAGTTGGATAATGGTAAAAACGTACACAAGGTCAAAGAATAGTTCCATGTTTGTTACTTTAGGGGCTTTTTTTGAGGTCGGTCGGAGGGCTGTCGCTGGCGCGATGAATGAGTACGCGCGCTGTAATAAGATATTCATTCTGCTATAATACTCCTCACGCTACAATACATAAAGAAGGATTATATATGGATACAAGCTTACTCACTAACCCGACAGTTCGTGCAGCGATAACTGCTCTGCAGGCTGGCGATGCAGCGGCATGGCAAAAGCTTTTTGTTGACGACGCCGTTATGACAGACGACGGCAAGCCGCGTTCACTTGTCGACTTTACCCATCAAGCAATAGGCAAGGAGAAGTTCATCACGATTGATCGTATCGACCAAGACGGCAAGCGTCTTGTAGGTGATTTCGACGCTGGTCAGTGGGGTGTGTTTAAGGTATTCTTTGACTTTCGGCTTGATGAGAACGGTGCTATTCTTCAACTAGATATCGGCCAGGCATAATATTCGAGACCAGCAGCCGCAGAAGCCCGAATTAACACGTGTCGCACATATCCAGACTTTCGGGTTTAGTACCAGACCCGTGCGCTCAGCCAAGATAAAAAGCTAGGTCTTATGATCTAGCTT
>JASLDG010000014.1 GCA_030146045.1 Candidatus Saccharimonadales bacterium
ATAAATATAAGTGCCGAGTAGACAAATGAGAGTTTTTTACGAGGAGCTTGACTTTTATTATATGTTGATTGGTTTTTAGGAGTGGTCATATTGTCCTTATCTAGTCATTTTCTATCTTAAGGATACATAAACTTATTCGCGCAAGTAAGGATCCTAGAACAATCTTGAGAACAGATAGATACTCCTTTCTCGAGGTTATCTACACTAATCAATAGCCTTTCCCGCCCCTTCCTTGCCTCTTTGAGACACCTCGCGTATACTAAGCGTAAGTAATTCCATGAAACGCAAAAATAAAAAGAAACTGATCGAGCTCATTACTGAGTTTGCTAAACTACAGCTTGCTGGCTATATTCCGTTTTGGGGAAAGTACCTAGGCTTTGCTTTTTTTGATAATTTCACGCCGCTTGATCAATTCTACAGCTTGCTTATCCCTACTATCCTCGCTAATATTCTTTTCTTTATCGTTGATGACCGCTGGGTGTTTGTACACAAGGGTCGATCACGAGAAACGGTAGCAGAGGCTATTCGCTTCTTTATCTTTATTATCTTTAGCGAACTGATTGTCTTTTCGATGACAATGAGTATGGCAACCTATTTCAGCCTTACCCCGTATATCGGCCAGTTTGTATCTGGATTCTTTATGGCCATCTGGACATTTATCGGTCTTCGCTTTTGGGTATTTGGCAGCAAAGAGCCCGCTCGAAAGCGGGCTCGTCGAAGTACTTCTCGCACCAGGCGACGTGCTAGCGCGCGTCAATAAAGGTGTGAGCTCGACCACTTGCGCCACCACGACCTGTTCGGCCGATGCGGTGCACATAATCTTCGTATGTTTGCGGCGTGTCAAAATTAATCACATGCGTCACATTTGGGATATCAAGACCACGGGCGGCAACATCGGTTGCTACCATTACCTTGACCTTTTCGTCGCGGAATTGATTGAGCGCACGCTGACGCTGCGACTGGTTTTTGTTACCATGAATCGCAACTGATGGAATACCTTGCTTATCAAGATGATCGCTCAAACGCTGGACGCCAAATTTCGTCTCACCAAATACCAGCACTTTTTCGTAAGCTTCCTGACCAAGAAGGTCAACAAGAAGGTCGATTTTGTGCGCCTTGTCGCGAGCTTCGATAACATCTTGCTCAACATGGTCACTCGTTTCAGATGTACGCACTGATACCGTCACAGGGTCATTCAAGAAGCTAGCCGTCACCGCTTCGATATCTGGAGTGATAGTCGCGCTAAAGAAGAGTGTCTGTCGATCGCGTGGCATACCGCTCACCAGCTTACGGATATCTGGCAAGAAGCCCATATCAAGCATACGATCAGCTTCGTCAAGCACCAATGTGGTCATATTGTTAAGCTTCAATAAACGACGCTCGTATAGATCATTCAAACGACCTGGCGTACCGATAATAAGATGCGGCCGGCGCTTTAGATCACGAATTTGGCGCTCGACGTTCATACCGCCAACAACCAAAGCTGAGCTAAGCTGCATGCCTCGGCTAAATTCACGGAATTGCTCGTCAATCTGCTGTGCAAGTTCACGCGTTGGTGCAACGATCAAGACGCTCGGTCGGAGCATAATACCGCTCTGGCGCTCAATGATTGGCAGCAAGAAAGCCGCTGTTTTACCAGTACCAGTATTGGCAAGACCAATAACATCGCGACCCTCAATAATAGCTGGAATCGCTTGATCCTGAATTGCGCTTGGCGTTTTGTAGCCTTTTTGGGCAATATTGTGCTTGAGCTCGGCACCAAAAGGAAAGTCAGCAAACGTATGTGTTGGTACATATACTTCTTCAGCCTCTTTTGGCGTTGCTTTGTTGATAAATTTAGACGGATGAATCGTCTTTTTTGCCGGACCACGTCGATTATTACGACGTTCAGCCGGGCGTTTGTAGTGTGATTTGCCGTAATTTTGGCGCATCTGTACCACCTTTCGAGTTAGAAAACATTGTTGCATGCGCATCAAACGTACTATCGCGTGAATAAAGAGAGGTTTTAGTGTGTAGGCGCCGGTAACAAATGTCTGTTTTCGTCGTAGCGCAGCTTTACAAAAAGCAGCTCTTAGGCTTTTTCGAATGCAATACCTCTATTGTATCACAAAAATCTAAAATAGTAAACCTTTTTCTTAAGCAGCGTAGACTATTCCACCCACCTACTGGCGATAGAAAGGATCGTCAGTAGGAGCTGGTTGCGGAGGCTGCTGCGCCGGATACTGGCCGGGAGCAGGCGACTGTGGCTGCTGGTACGGACTAGTCGGCTGAGTTGACTGACCGGCATAATTCTGCGGAGCTGGAGCCGAAACGCCTTGTGGCGGTTGTTGATACCCTTGAGGCGAGCTCGGTGCTGCTGGAGCATAAGGCTGAGTCGGCTGCACCGGTGGAACCGAAGGATTATAATACGGCTGCGGCGCCTGTGGCGTTGGCTGGGTTGGCATCGTGGCTGCAGGCTGCACCGCCGGAGACACCGGTGTTACTGCAGGTTGTTGAGGTTGTGTCGAAGGGCCAACACCATAATGACCTACTAATAATTGATCGTATCGTTTTTTCTGTATTACATAGACAATAGTCAACCCGGCCGTAGCAACAACAGAGACGACTAATACTCCAATCAGAATCCCCTGAAGTTGATTGAAAAGCGACGTATCACTTGCTGATCCAACCTTTGACTGGGCAAGCTTCGCGAGTGGCGCAGCTGCAAGGTTAAATGAGTTAAGCTTACCAGCCCGCGCAAACCCGCTCTGAGCCGCGCTATAGTTGGCCGCAAGGTAATCGTCAACAGCTTTACGCCATGCCACACTCGCCTCGCTCAAATCACCAAAGCTCATATTCTTACTTGCAATCAAGTCAATCACTTCGTTCGCTGAGCGTATCGTCCCACCCGCAACACATCGTTTATTTGCACAGTAGGTTACCCCGTATGATGCAATACCAACCAACTCTGAGCGTGCATTAAACGCCCCTGCACCGTCATACCCGGGGAGTACTGGGCTATCAACTGCCATAAGTTTATGACTCCCTTGGTCGTACGATTGGTTAATTTTTGATGTCATAACACTCGGTGCATTCTGATTTTTGGCAATGTTCAGACCGCTCGAAACAGCTACTGGCAATCCAAGCGCCGTTAAAGAATCGTTCAGCTTGAGCGTATCACCATCGCCAACCGGCACATTCTGATAGGTCGAGCCTTTTAGTTGCAGCAAACCAACATCTTTTGACGATTTATCGCTATTAAATGTCCACGGGAGCGACTTTTTAGTATCAAAATCTGAATTTACATACTTTGCTTCAAGCACATTGTCTGAAAACGCAAAACTTGGTCGGCCTGTGCTTTCGTTCACTGTGATAGGCTGATCAACCATCTGAACCGCATAACTATACGATTCTTTTGTTGCCGTAATATAGCTATCTGGAATCAAGGTTGCCAGATTATCAATTTTTGCAAGCGCCTCTTGATTATTTGTTCGTACACCCGTGGTTAAATAGTCAGCATCCGACTGCTGGATAATCTTGGCACCAAGCAGATAATCGAGTACTCGCTTGAGGCGATCAATTAAATCATTCTGATCAGCTGCAAAATTGATATACCCCGTGATTGCAACCTTTGGATTAAAGCGAATTGTGTGACCCGTTGTAGCCACGAGTCCATCTTGAGTTACAAAAGTACCGCTCGATAATCCACCGACACACGCATCACTCAATGTTGTTGCAGTCGTGCCATCGACAAGCCGAAGCTGCAAATCGGTACAGTAGAGCGTACCTATACGAACAACACTTGGTTGATTCTTCGCGACCGCCATTAAGCTTGCCGGATCGTTATAGTAGCGCGGAGCAGCGAAAACAAGATCATTTTGCTTTTCACCTGTATTGTCATCGCTTGGGCTCGCCTTGGCAGCCTTGTCACTATCTGTCTTCTGGGTTTCAGCTGCAGCTTTTTCGTCTTTGGCGCCCGCTTCTACCGACGTGCCACTGTCAGCAGTTGGCTCCTGATAGCTCAGTGTCTGGAGTGCCTTTTCTACGAGAGCTGCCGCATTTGTGTTAGTAGGGCGTACATTAACCACACACGCAGAGTATGTTGCATCATTTTTAATCGTATAATAGCAGTCGTCATACTTTTGATTAGCGATACGATTATTGTCATTTTGGGTCGTAAAACGAACGTACTGGTAGCTAGTATCATTAACTGAATAGCTCGTCGGCTTCGTTGCTTCAATAGATACAATCGTATCATCATCCATCGTTTTGTTCGCAAGACGCTGATCAACACTCATCTTGACAAACGTGCTGAGCTGTGACATGCCTTTATAATCAGGCTTTTCCATCGCTGCCTTGAGCTGATCCGCTGAAACAGGTGACGACACTTCAAGATCAGGTGGGTTCGGCGTCGCATCGTTACGAGAAAGGTTGTTGACGACAGGAGTAAGACGCACCAGATTATAATCACGCACTGTCCGCAGGTCGTCGTTCTCATAATATGCCGGGCTGGCATTACCAACCGGCACAGTTTCTGCATAACTTCGCAGGAGCTGATTGTCGTACGAAAGTGAAAAGCCTAGTGTCGAAGTTACTGGCACTTGTCGTGCCAACGATCCCGGCGGCTGAAGCGCTTTGGCCAAATCTATGCGGCCTTGTTTATCTTCGGCACTTGTCCGCGGAACGATAATGACCAGTGCGATAATGACTAGAAGAGCGATAACACCCGTTGCAATCATCGCGATCTTGACGATTCGCTTCAACGGTGAACGATACGCCTGTGTTTGGCGTTGTATCTTTTTTGATTCCTCCGGGATATAGGGATTCGTAGCAGAGTCTTGCATGCTTATGCTTAAGTGTAGCACACGCGGCTACATTTTGGTACGGATTTCGGCAATCAAATCACGCAATTCAGCTGCTTTTTCAAACTCGAGATTTGCACTAGCAAGTTCCATCTGACCAGTCAGGTCTTTCACCAGGCTCGCATACTCATCTTTTGGAATCTTTTTGAGGTCAAGTTTTGGTTTCGTGTCTTCTTTTTGCGGAATAATCGCACGGAGACCTTCATCGATTTTCTTGGCAACACTGGTTGGCGTAATGCCATGCTCCTGGTTGTACGCCTCCTGAATATTTCGACGTCGATTCGTTTCGTTCATAGCCGCTTTCATCGAATCGGTAATACGATCAGCGTACATAATCACGGTACCATCTTGGTGACGAGCGGCACGGCCAATCGTCTGAATCAACGCACTGGTTGAGCGCAAAAAGCCCTCCTTATCAGCATCCATAATTGCAACCATACTTACTTCAGGCAAGTCTAGACCTTCACGAAGCAGGTTGATACCTACCAATACATCGTAAACACCAAGGCGTAAATCACGTAAGATATCCCCGCGCTCAAGCGTGTCAACCTCAGAGTGAATATAAGCTGTTTTAATCCCGATATCGATAAGATATTGGCTAAGGTCTTCAGCCATGCGCTTTGTGAGTGTCGTGACTAATACGCGCTGTTCCTTAGCGATGCGGTCGCGAATTTCGGCGATCAAATCATCAACCTGCCCATCAATCGGGCGAACTTCCAGCTGTGGGTCAAGGAGCCCGGTCGGACGAATAATCTGCTGCGCCGGCGCTGGACTATGCGTCAATTCATACTCACCCGGCGTTGCTGAAACATAGATCGCTTGATTAATATGACGATCAAACTCTTCAAATTTCAGGGGTCGGTTATCAAGCGCGCTTGGCAAGCGAAACCCATACTCAACCAGTACTTCTTTGCGTGCTCGGTCACCATTATACATACCACGCACCTGGGGGAGCGTTTGGTGACTTTCATCGACAATCAATAGCCAATCATCTGGAAAGTAATCGATGAGTGTCGCCGGTTGCTCGCCAGGCTCTCGATTTGTAAGGTAACGGCTATAATTTTCGATACCTTTTACAAAGCCCGTCTCCTCAAGCATCTCAATATCGTACTTAGTACGCTGTGCAAGACGTTGCGCCTCAAGAAGCTTGTCGTGTTCTTCAAACCATTTCATACGGTCGTCAAACTCCGCCTTAATACCCTCGATCGCATGAGCAACTTTTTCTTTTGGCGTCACATAGTGACTGCTCGGGAAAATACTTATCTCATGCGGTTCGCCTAAAATTTCACCCGTCAGCGGATCAATCCTCGTAATTCGATCAACCTCATCGCCAAAGAATTCGATACGATAGGCAACATCACTGCCTGCCGGGAACACATCCACCACGTCGCCCTTAACTCGAAATGTACCGCGATGAAAATCAATATCATTGCGCTGATACTGAATGTCGGTCAGCCACCGGATGAATTTATCTTGCTGGCGACGCTCGCCTTTTTTGATAGAGATCGACATCTCAGCATAATCATCCGGTGAACCAATGCCGTAAATACAACTAACACTGGCAACAATAATGACATCGCGGCGCGTGAGGAGCGCGGTGGTCGCCGCGTGACGTAGTCGATCAATCTCGTCGTTGATCTTAGAATCTTTTTCTATATAGGTGTCGCTACTCGAGATATAGGCTTCAGGCTGATAATAGTCAAAATAACTCACAAAGTAATGTACTTCGTTATTCGGAAAAAATGCCTTGAATTCGGAAAAAAGTTGAGCCGCGAGCGTTTTGTTGTGCGCAAGTACTAATGTCGGCTTTTGCTGTGCCTGAATAATATTGGCCATAGTAAACGTCTTGCCACTTCCTGTTACACCAAGAAGCGTCTGCTCGTGCTCACCGGCATCAAGACCAGCCACCAGCTGCTTAATTGCAGCCGGCTGGTCGCCGGTCGGCTGATATTCGGATTCAAGTTGAAACTTCGTCACCTTTTTATTGTACTATGAAACGACGCATCTGAAAGCGTCAGGCCTGTCTCGGAGAGATACGAGAGTCAGGCGCTCACTCAGTCGCTTACTAGCCGTTGCCTGTTCGGCGAGCGCTCAAATGACTATCGGTACCATCGTGCTTAAAATCAGCATATTTTTTATCGAGTGCCACCAACACCTGCGCCATCAAACGCTTCGGGTCTGTATCGTAGATTACCTCTTTCGCACCAGGTGATTCGATATTCTGCAAAAGCGTAGGCACATAATCAGCGAGGCCGCCACTTCCAAGCAGTACTCCGCAGACCTTGCGACTTTCAAGCGCAGTCGAAAGCTCATGCAAACTACCCATACGCCCACCGACCGTAATCACCGCATCGGCGCTTCGCACTAAATGCACATCCCGCCCAACATATTCCATACCGGTAAAATTAATGTAGTCAAACTCAACCGTTGGAAGCTTATATGCTGCCACATGTTCGC
>JASLDG010000002.1 GCA_030146045.1 Candidatus Saccharimonadales bacterium
GTCGAGCAACATGTTCGCGCACGATATCACCAAATGGTGTCGCCAGCAAACGGTGCAGACTGGCGCGCGTCTGGCCATCGAGATCCGGGGTATCCACTGCGAGGTGCAGAGCTCCGCATTCGCAGCGCTCGCTTTGCGAGATAGCCGCCATCACGTAGCCAATCGGATCGCCTAGCAAATCCTGACTCAGCGCCCGGAGTGCCTGGTCGATCTCAGCGTCGCTCCACTCGATCGGCGTGCGTCCAAGTGCTCGAGCAACCGTGGCAGTACGAGGCATGGTCATGAGAGACCACCTTTCTGTTAAGGTTCCGACTCTTTTGAGCCGGCATCGCGCCACAAGCTTATTAACCTCTGGGACAATGTCGAATCAAAATATTATCAAAGTGTCGCCTGAGCGTATGCCTGCAACGAAAACTCCGGATCAATCTGCTGCTTTACTGCTTCACCCGCCCACGAATCAGCATTTTTAAGATGAAGCGTATGACTCAACTCTTCCAACCGCCGCCAATCACGCGACACCCCGGCCAGGCAGGCGCGAAGCTGCTCAAGCGCTGCCGCAAGCACTGGCTCCATCTCGACATTCTGCCCACGCTCGCAGCCACGGATGTAGCCTGATTGCGGCAGCTCTGTGGCAAGCACCGGCACGGTGTCGAGGATAAAATCCCGATCTGTATGATCGATAATCTTGTTGCCCACCACAAAGAAAGGGAGGTGATACTTTTCGATATATGGTAAAAACTGCGCATACACACTTAACGATTTGAGTGTTGGCTCGACTACAAGCACCAACGCATCAACCTTGGCAAACAGCGTCGACGAAAATGCGTCGGCACCGGCTGTCATATCGACGACTACCGTATCATCCACGCGGTCAAGCATATGTCCAAGTACCAGCTCAACCGCACCATTGAGCCCGTGATAGCATTTCACCCCCACGTTGCCTTCGGGTATACCGCCAGCACCCGCGACTCGAATACCACCAGCATCTTTCGTAAAGCGCTGCATAAACCAATCATTACTATCGAGGGTTATAAACTGCGAGCCAGTCCCGGGCGGCGTCGTTTTTTTCATGTCTTCGGCCAAAAAGCGTGTATTGCTCCCGCGCAGATGCTGCTTGATGGCGTCAAATTCCAAACCCATACTCGGGAGTTCGTCCGCAAACCCAAGCGAAGCGGCAAAATGCTGGTTGATATCAGCATCAAGCGCCAACACGCGACCACCGCGCTCCTGCATATACCGCGCATAGAGTGATGCTATCGTTGTCTTGCCACTGCCGCCCTTACCTACAAATGCAATTCTCATGTCACTATCGTATGGCGAAGAGAATATTTTTGCAAAAATGTTGCAATTTATATAGATATTGCAAAATAGTCGCAATTTTGCAATAATGAAAAGATGGAAGCATCTCAGCTGCGAACGATCCTAGCGAACAAAGGCTATAGCCTCACCAAACCACGACAGATCGTCTTTACCGTGCTTGAATCCGCCGATCAACCCCTAAAAACGGGGGAGATTGTCAAGCGCGTAACAACAATAGATCGCGCGAGCGTCTATCGCACTCTTGAGCTTTTTGCCAGCCTTGGCATCACCACCACGACCATTCGTGGCTGGACGCCGTTTACCGAGCTTGCCGACCCTTTTAAGCCACATCATCATCACCTTATCTGCGAACAATGCGGCAGAGTAGAGGAGATCGAAAGTGAAACGCTCGAAGATATGCTCGGTCTCATCGCTCGGCGTCATCATTTTGAACTTAAAAGCCACACCGTCGAGCTCACAGGCCTTTGCAAGCGGTGTACCGTTATCCAAGCATAGAGAAAAAGAGCTATTTTATTCGTGGTGATCAGCGTGGGCAGCTTCGTGCCGTTCACTGTGTACCGCAGATGCAGGTGCATGATCATGCCCGTGAAGGCCAGTGCTATGGAGGAGTGTAATCAAACCACCAACCACTACGATCCCCACCACGAGCATCACCGCCTGGATCGTGCCTTGTTTTTGTGGCTGCTCGTGGATGTCAGGAATAATATCGCTCGCTGCAATGTAGATAAAGAACCCGGCTGTCATTGCCAACAGGGGTGCAACTGGCAAATGTTCGCCCGAACCTAACAAGAAGACCACGCTCGCCGTCACCAAGGTGGCGACTGCCGTGGCGATGTTAGCAAGAATTACCGTCTTATCTTTCCAGCCACGTGAGAGCAGGAGTGCGAATGTGCCGAGCTCTTTGGGAATTTCATGCGCACTCACTGCGAGAGTTGTAATAATACCTGTCACTGGATTGACGATAAACGCAGCACCAATTGCGATACCATCAATGGCATTGTGCACAAGATCACCAAAGATAATCAGACGACGCTGACTGACATGTTGCGCATTCGGATCGGAATGGTCGTGATGGTGATGGAACCACCCTGCAAAACGTTCCAGTAAAAAGAAAACGATAAACCCACCGAGCGTCCATAGCAGGAGTGATTGCGGATCCGCTTGCTCAAATGCCTCAGGCAACAGATCAAAAAATGCTGCTGCCAGCAGCGCACCCGCGCCAAATGGCATCGCGAGTAAGATGGCTTGGGCCCGGCGCTTTTTGGTCGTAAAAATTGTCGCGCCACCCAACAGGGAAATTGAACTCCCCGCAATAATAGCAATAATCATCCAAAGTAGTGTCATATCCATATATGTTCAGTATACCGTCACCGCTTATTTTCGCAATTTTGTTGCAAAATAGCCATTGTTTGCATCATCACCTCAGAGCACCAGACAGTTGCTGCTTTGAGGTGATGAGGCGGAAGGAATCCGACTCATCAGACACTTGCTCTGATGTTATGGTATCGTAACGATAACCATGACGACCAGTGCGAGCACGAAGAGGGTGAAGAGCACGATGATCGCCGTATCCAGTCCTCGATGCCGCGCGTGATAGCGATTGATGGCCTTGCCACCCCGCAGGGTAATGACTACCACGAGAAGCCCAGGCAATGCCCGCAAGGCGAGCACCAGGTCACGTAGACCCCTGCCCACCGCCCGCAGGAGTGGACGAACACCATCTTGATCGCGCCGGCCGCAGACTGGCAAGTCTGTGGTCTCATGTGCCACGCTCAAGTGGCTCGGGCCGAGGTAACCGTACCCATGGACACCGTTGCGGCGCATCCATGGCGTAACGTCGGTTTTCAATGTCTTTCCTTCCGCCAGAGAGAGTATCGCAACTCTCGTGATGTAGAACATGACTCGTTTTCGTACGAATCACCGTTTTATTATAGCATAAGTTTATTAACTTTTCAATAGTTCGTGACGACTCATCCGTCGTTTTTCGAGCACCGAACTGACAATTGCCGTCGCAACAAAGACCAGTCCTAGTCCACCGATAAACCACTCCGGCAGCTCGACTCCGTAGAGCTTCGCCATCATCACCGCACCAAGTGCCAAAATCGCCCAGTGCGCTCCATGCTCTAGATAACGATATTTCGCCAAAGTCCCCGTCCGGAGCAAGTATACGGTCATCGAGCGTACCCAGATCGCACCCGCACCCAAACCAGCAATAATGAGCAGCACACTCGACGTAATAGCAAAAGCGCCAATCACGCCATCAAAGCTAAACGATGCATCGAGCACTTCAAGATAGGCAAAGCTGGCAAAAGCAGCCATACCCGTCTTTACCTTAATCGATCCTGTCTTTTTTTGCGCAGCCTCATGAGACTCATGTGAAGCAAAGAAAGACTCGAGCAGGCCAAGTGCCAGATGGAGCAAGACGCCAAGCACGCTCGACACGAGCACGACCTCTTGGTATTTTTCACCAACCGTAAAATACAGCACCGCGGCCAATGCCAACATCAAGCTCACGCGCATGTTATCAAATTGACCAGCCTTCGCAAGCCATGGCTCAATTCGCTTAAGCCAATGTACTTCCTTGCTTTTATCGAGGAAATAACTGAGCGCCACCATCAGGAGGAATGCGCCGCCAAACGCATCGATCATCGGCGCAGCCTCGTGGAGGACATGGCCATACTTTTCGGCATCATTCAGTGCTAATTGAACCACCTCCATAAAACCAAGACCGCTCGCGAGTTGTACGATCACAATAGGAAGCAGGAATCGCACGATAAATACCGCAACCACAATGCCGACCGTCAGAAAAATCATCTGCCAAAACTTCGACATCGTCGCGAGCACCTTACTATTCACCACCGCATTATCAAAACTGAGCGTTACCTCTAGCACGACCAGGATTGTGAATATCCAAAGGCCGACAATACCATCAATAGCACCAACAAGTGCACCAAGAAGAATCGTAACAAGACCAGAGAACCAGAAAATGCGGAGCGGGTGAGTAGGGTGGAGTGCTGTCATCACTCTCTACTATACGATATCTGGAAGTGTTTTGCCGTCTTTTCTTTAAAATGGTATAATATACATATGCACAAATCCGTGCACGCACCTCTCGGAAAGGAGTACCCTATGCGAGATGCAACTCAACCAAGCTCCGGCTCACTCCGTCGAACCGCTCGGCTTAAACGAACAGCCGGTGAGCTCCTCACAACACCACATCTATGGAAAGAGGGGGTACGAGAATCTCCTTACCTATGGGCAGGAAAGACACTTATTGCAAGCAGTGAGGCACTCGAACGAACAGCTTATGCAATTGAGCGACGCGTGCTACTCCCGCTCCACTCAATCGCGTTTCGCAATGCAGTTGACGACACCTCTACGCAGCGCTCTTGGTGTATCAATCCCTATGCGCAGGCAAACGAACCCGGCCTCTTCCTTGGTATTAAAGGGTCTATGATCTATCAGACCCGTGAGGTTGAAGAAGGATACGTGGAGCTTGTTCTTTCGAGACAAAGCATTAGCGTCGCACGGCATATTCCAGGTGGAACCGAGCGCATTCAAGCACTTGCTCAAGTGTTTACCAACGCCTGCAATCTATGGCTTGTCCCATAGCCATACAGGCCATCCGAGAGGCCCGCCCAGTTTTAGAACTGAGCGGGTTTTTCAACATTAACTTCGGTGTTTTTAAAATAAACAAAAGGAGGAGTGTCTAGGCAAATATTCAGATAAGTTTATCTTAGAGTAGTGAGAAAAATGTCACTTTGCCTCATAAAAACCAAAAAGCGCCAGGTAAGGGTGGGCATCACCTGGCGCCGTTTGGCCCTTCAACCCACCCGTGGAGGGCATGGCGTGACCCACCTCACAACTATGGAGGTCCGCTGGTTAAAGGGGTTAGTATGCATGCAATGATTGTCAAACTCCGAAGAGTTAGTCCTTAAAAGTGGAGGGTAGATTACTTAGAAGAAGCATTGCACACAACCTAACATAAGTTAGAATAGGGGGTATAAGGTGCGTTTGGTTTAGCTTCCGCCTCACCAATCATGTACCATATTAGCACGGATTTGACTTTAAGTCAATACTTTTAAACACTTTTTCTATGAAAATCAACAAAGTTTCACCCCAAGACAATAAATATACTCAGATTATTACAAGTATTGCGCTTGTGCCTAAATTATTATATTATCTTGGCGAATTACCCATCGAGCGTCGTCCAAGCGTTGCAATCGTTGGCACACGCAAGCCGACCCGCTACGGCATAGAGGTTACCCAGCGTATCGCGTATGAACTTGCACAACAGGGGGTTGTAGTCGTAAGTGGTATGGCTCTTGGTGTTGATGCGATTGCACACAAAGCTGCGCTCGAAGCTGGCGGCACTACCATCGCCGTCCAAGCAAATGGTCTTGATACATTATATCCACGTACCAATCAGCGCCTCGGCGAACAGATCATTGCGCAGGACGGGGCAATCATCAGCGAATACGAAGAAGGTACGCCATCGTATCCTGCGCATTTTCTTGAACGCAATCGTATCGTCAGCGGTCTCGCTGATGCAGTCATTATTACCGAAGCAGCCGCCCGCAGCGGAACACTCAATACTGCCGGACATGCGCTTGAACAAGGTAAAGATATCTTCGTCGTACCCGGCAACATTACGAGTCCGCTCAGCGCCGGCTGTAATGCGCTGCTTCGCCAAGGTGCGCTACCACTTATCGAAACGAAAGATGTTATCGAACGTATTGCACCACACCTCATACGACAACAAACAAGCCTTCCACTTGGTGATACACCGCTACAAACAGAGATCCTCAAACTCTTGCAATCAGGTTTACGCGATGGCGACGACATTCTTAAGTCCACCGGCGCAGCGGCTGCAGAATTTGCGACTGAGCTCACTATGCTCGAAATCAACGGCCTCGTGCGCCCGCTCGGTGGCAACCAATGGACATTACGCTAGACCATCGGCTGCAATTGACAAAAATACGCTATAGTGATATTGTTTATCTTACGATTTCGCCACCAGTCAATCTGTCGAGCGAAACGTCGCTTGACAGACCCCAATTAAAGGATTGCGCATGTCCATCATCTGCATAAGCTACCCAGACGACCTCGACCATCTCCAATTCGGGCCGCCACAAGTGCCACCAGGCGACCTCGATACGTGGAGCAAGGAGGACCAGAGAGACTTCTGGTATGGCACGCTCGCGAGTTTCTTCGATACCACCGCCGAGCAAGCGTGCGTCAACATCAACATGAGCTACTTCATGTGTGTACGTCCCGACGTCGCGCTGAATCTCAACCTCCCCGACAGATTCAAGATATTCCTGCAAGACAACAATGCCAAGGAGTTCCTTCATCTGATCGCAACGGTCGAAACAGACACAGCACTCGGTATAATTCTGAGACCGGCGACAGGGAAGACATGGCCCGAGGCGCTGACAACACTTCGTGCCCATATCGGTGCGTTCTGCAATCCATTACGATGGTGATGCCCATCCCCAGAGCCTGTCGAGCGAGGCCGTTCTTTATAGGACGGCCTTTCTCATGCCTTGACAACATAATAAATTTGCATACAATAAGCCACTGTGTTTAATTGAATAAAGCAGTTATGGCAAAAAATTTAGTTATCGTAGAGTCCCCAGCCAAAGCCAAAACCATCGAGAAGTATCTCGGTAAAGATTTTCATGTGCTTTCGAGCGTGGGACATATCCGCTCCATCGTCAAAAAAACCAAAGACGGTACACCACCGATTGATGTCGATAACGGATTTAAAACACAATACGAAGTCGACCCTGAAAAGAAAAAGATTATCACCGAACTGAAAAAAGCCGTCAAAGATGTTGGCGCTGCCAATGTTTGGCTCGCAACAGATGAAGACCGCGAAGGGGAGGCAATCGCCTGGCACCTGTGCGAAGTCCTCAAGCTTGACCCCAAAACGACGAAGCGCATTGTTTTCCATGAGATTACAAAGGGAGCAATCGAAGAAGCAGTTAAGAACCCACGTACCGTTGATATGAATCTCGTGCAAGCGCAGCAGGCTCGTCAGATTCTTGACCGTATCGTAGGTTTTGAACTCAGTCCGGTCGTGTGGCAAAAAGTTCCAGGTGGCAAATCAGCCGGCCGCGTCCAGAGCCCCGCTGTGCGCCTGCTTGTCGAGCGTGAACGCGAGATTACCGAGTTTGAAAGCTCATCAACGTTTAAAGTCGTCGCGATCTTTATCCATGAGGGCGAAGAAGTTAAGGCAGAGTTACCGCAGCATTTTAAAACCGAAGCTGAGGCCCAAGAGTTCCTTGAAAGTCTGCAAGATGCCCATTTTACCGTTTCAGACGTCCAAAAAAGCCCCGGCACACGCAATCCAGCCGCACCATTCACGACCAGTACATTACAGCAAGCTGCCAACTCGCGGCTTGGTTTTGGGTCAAAAGCAACCATGGCAAGCGCACAGAAACTCTACCAAGACGGTAAGATTACCTACATGCGTACCGACAGCACCAATTTATCCGGGCAGGCAATTGCTAGTGCTAAAGAGTTTATTATCAGTACCTATGGAGCCGAGTACTCACAGGTGCGTCAATTCAAGACCAAGAATGCGAGTGCGCAGGAAGCCCATGAGGCAATCCGTCCGACTGACATGCGTCTCGAAAAGGGGAGCAGCAATGAGTACGACCAAAAGCTCTATAATCTGATCCGCACGCGTACCCTTGCGAGCCAAATGGCACCCGCCAAGCTCGAAAAAACCACCATCACCGTCACTATCAGCACCTCGGACAAGGTCTTTGAGGCGAAAGGTGAAGTTGTTGTATTCGACGGTTTTTTGAAGGTCTACGGCGCAAACAAAAAAGAAGACGCGCTTCTGCCGCCCGTCCACAGCGGTGACCTTTTGGCCCTGAGCGAAGCGACCGCCCGTCAAACATTTGCTCGGCCACCAGCCCGCTATACCGAAGGTTCGCTCGTCAAAAAGCTCGAAGAGCTCGGTATTGGCAGGCCAAGCACCTATGCAACGATTATCGATACCGTCCAGACCCGCGGCTACGTCGTCAAGGGCGAAGGCGAGGGGATACCACGTGATGTCATCGTGCTCCGGTATGCGCCAGCTCGGGTGGCGTCTGATGGGGCAGCGCCCGCTTTTGCCGACGCGAGCGTCGCAAAAGAAGGGGCAGATCAGACGCCAGGACCCGAGTCGAGCGACCTACGTGCCGATTTTACAGAAATCGGCAACGACGGGAGCGGCCTTTCTCGTGCCGTTATCACCGAAAAAACCGGTGCCGATCGCGGCAAACTCGTTCCAACGCCTGCTGGTGAACTGATTGCCGATTTCCTCAGCGACCATTTCACTCAAGTCGTTGACTACGACTTCACCGCCAACGTTGAAGAAGAATTTGACCGCATCGCCGAAGACCAGCTCGCGCGCAACGCCATGCTAACCGCATTTTACACGCCGTTTCACAAACTTATCGAAGCGTCTGGCGGCATTGACCGCAGCAAAGTTGGTGCCCAAAAAGAAGTCGGTATCGACCCCAAGACAGGCAAAATGATTTTTGCCCGCTTTGGCCGGTTTGGCCCGATGCTTCAGCTTGGCAGCAGCGAAGATGAAGATAAGCCAAAATTCGCACCCATGCCAGCCGGAGCGAAAATTGAATCTGTCACACTTGATCAAGCACTTGTTGCATTTCAGCTGCCGCGCGTTGTTGGCCAAACTTCAGACGGCCAAGATATCAAGGCGAACATCGGCCGTTTTGGCCCATACATCCAAGTTGGCAAGCTTTTTGTCAGTATTAAACCTGAAGACCCACACACCATTACGCTCGAAAAAGCGCTTGAACTGCATGCCGCCAAACTAAAAGCCGAAGCAGAGAAGAACATCGCCGACTTTGGTGACGGTATCAAAGTGCTCAATGGTCGCTACGGCCCCTATATTACCGATGGCAAAAAGAATGCCAAAGTGCCAAAAGATACCGATCCAAAAGAGATTACTCACGAGCAGGCTAAACAAATCCTGAATGATGCACCAGTACCAAAAGGCCGCTTTGCCCGCAAAACAACAAGCGCTAAAAAGCCCGCAGCCAAGAAAACAACTCGTACTAAAAAATCGTAGCATCTCTACACCCACAACACTTGTGTAATTGTTATTTTCATGGTATTGTTTTCGTACTCACGTGCACCGTGCGCATGAGTATACAGGAAGGTATCGTCATGACGAGTACAGCCGATAGCACACAAGAGACCATCGCCTGCGAGCGTATCTCGGCGTCCCAACTGCGCTTTTTTATCAGCACACAACTCGAGGAATGCAGAGACCTCGAGTCCCAGCTCGATACCGCTCGCGAAGACATGTCCAACGAAGGCAAGAGCGACGAGGAGCGTAGGGAGGCTCACGACAAACTCCACGAGCTTATGGAAGAACCCTGTCCTATCAGCACAAAGCTTGAAGCGGTTGTCGAAGATTACGTCCTTCGCTTCGATCATGATTGTCGCGGAGTAATTGATATCGACATCAATCTTGCCAAAGTCACAGCAGGAGACCTCGCGGCAGTTACCGCCCTCGTCACGAGACAAGTTACCAAAATTCTCAAAGAGGGAATGCTTTCGCTCGAAGAGCCACGCGTGCTGACGTACGACCCCCTGTAATACCCCGCCCTCTTAGAAGAGCCCGTCTTGAGCATCCGCTCGACGCCGCTCCTTCAAAGAAGGCGGGCTTTTCGTTTTATCAGGCTTCTACACGCCGGCTCACTTTCATCAAGCATATACGCTATCCCTAGTGTATAAAATATTTAGCAGACCCTGTATATACATCAGTTCACAAAGTGAATAATAAAAAAGCCCAAAAACACTCTTTACTAAACCCGTCTATTTCATGCTATAATTGTAAGAATTCGACGCGAAGAAAATCAGCTTGCTTATTTTATTCCGAGAATTTGCGCAATTACACACACGTATAATTGATTAAATCCTTAGATTGCAAAAAGTGTTTGACATTATGAAAAATATGTTTTATAATGAAATACAAGCAAGAAATAACCGTTAATAGCTGGGTGAGGCAGAAAGCAAGGAAAGACCACATGAGCGACACTCCAACCGTAGAGAAATCACTAGATACAAGCTTTGATATTGATGCAACGATTGAAGCAATCCTTGAGGTGATCGACCAGGAGCGTGAACGTGAGATTATCACGCGGCGATTTGGACTTTACGATCGAAAAGAAACACTCGAACAAATTGGTGAGTTCCTCGGCATTACTCGCGAACGTGTCCGCCAGCTCGAAAAGGCGATCCTTATTCGTCTCAAGATTGCTGCCGAAGAGGGCAAAATCCCGAGCGTCCAGACTGCTGAAAAAGCTATGATTCGCGAGCTTACCGAGACAGGACATCTTGCGACCGTTCAAAACCTCATGGAACGTCTTGTGAAAGAACCGACAGCCTTGTCACGTGCCCGCTTAGCATTTGCCGCCGAACTCGCGCCCCGTCTCACGGTCGTCAATGAAAACGACAACTACCGGCACGCTGTTGGCATTGCTGAATATGGCGATGAGAAGAAACTCAAAACTGAAATCGATGCTATCGTTAAAGCTATTAAAAAGCATGGCCAACCAATCACTATTGCCGAACTTGACACGCAGCTCAATTACGACCACCCGTCAATCATTGAATCTCTCGCGAGCGTCAGTAAGCATCTTGCACATCTTAAAGACCTCTGGGGCCTTAACAAATGGCCAACAGTCAATCCAAAGAACATTCGCGATAAAATCTATGTCATCCTCGCCGAAAACGGCAAACCAATGCACTTTTCTGAAATCGCCGGTGCCATCAAAGACAGCAACTTTAGTCGTAAAAATGTCACGACACAAGCTATTCATAACGAGCTTATTAAAGACAAGCGTTTCGTATTAATCGGCCGCGGCATCTACGCACTTGATAGCTGGGGCTATAGCAAGGGCACTGTCGCCGATACGATCGCCGACATTCTGAAAACTGCCGGCGAGCCACTCCACCGTGACGAAATCGTGAAACGTGTTCTCAAAAACCGCCAAGTAAAAGAAACGACTATACTTCTTAATCTCCAAAGCAAGCCGCAATTCAAGCGTGTCGCCAAGGCAACATACGCACTTGCAGAAGAGAAGTAGTCTAAGATTTACCTCTTCAACCTATACCGCCGATATAGTACGGCGGTATTTACGTTGATGAAATCAAAATAAAAAGCTCAGCTTGCAAAATTAACAGAGGTGTGGTATAGTGAAACTATATAGCTATGTCATTTATCAAAACGCTCATCAACCTCCTATATCAGTGGTACGTCTGGCTACCAGTC
>JASLDG010000026.1 GCA_030146045.1 Candidatus Saccharimonadales bacterium
CACACAGGTGCAATCAAAACTCGCAACCATCATTGGTATTCAGGAGGTCGGCGGCATTATCAAAGGGGGGACTAAGTATACAGGGTGGCGTACCTATACGCGACAAACGAAATCAGATTTGCTCGCACAGTATGATATCTACCGTGCGATGCCCGATATAGTCGAAGATGAGCGCGAGGAGCTCGGTATTATTACAAAAAATGTCACCAAAGCGACCGAGGTGATTGAGCGCCTGCATCATGACCTCGGACTACCATCGCCGACACTTGACCCTCTCTCTAGCGAAGATGAGCCGTCACTCCTACGCTGCATCATAGCTGGGCAAATTGCTCAGCTATGGGCACTGGGTAGTAATGGCCGGCTTGAACATCTTTTCAGTCGTCAAGAGCGCGAACTATCAGGAAGCACGGTCGTACGCAATCCACGACTCGTGACGGGCACGCCATTTGACCTTGAAGTTCCGACACGCAAAGGTGGCCTCGAAACGCTTCATCTGGTTATCGGGGTGACAAGTGTCAATACCGATTGGCTGATTGAGCTTGCACCTGAATTATTCGCCAATCGACGCAGTAAACTGTTTTATGACCCTCGAATTGGATGCTTGGCGAGTCGCCAGCAGATTCGGTTTGGCAAACGCGTGCTTGAAGGTCAATCAACACCACTCCTCGAGAACACGTCCGAGAATCACGCTGCCTTTATACGTGAGTACGCCGTATGGGCCCACGATCAGGTCGAACGACAGCTGCGCAGTCTCGCGCGATTCCATGCTCGCATTCCGCGCGTCAGTCTGCAGCAAGTTGAACGTGCCGTCAAGGCGCGGGCAAACGGTATCGTATCGATTGACCAACTTGGCCCAGCCGCCAAGAAGTCATTCATCGCATTATCGCGCCCCGAAGCCTACTTAGGCGACGAGTATATTCGCTCACTCGGCACGCCGCGTCATGGCTATAATAATGATCATGAATACAAACGACGTGGCTGGAAACCGCAACACAAACGCAAGTATCGACGCGAGCGATAAAAGTCACCATCCGCCAGAGCGTCATTCCGCATTTTACTACGCGTCAAGTAATTTTTGACAGAGCTACATTATTAGTGTATAAAACGTTAGGTAATGAATGGACTACACGCGTTTTATGATTAAGAATCCAGAACTCGCCTATATAATGGCAGCCGAAGAAAATCGATATAGAAAAGTTGCCGCCCTTGCGCTTAATCTTGGTCTCGTCAATATCCACGAAGAAGTCTCCGCGAAAGGTGCTCGAGCAGGCGTCGAAAGGGGTCGAGAATACATCGCAAGGCAAACACTGTTACATCAACCCGACGTTTCCTATACTGAACGATCTCCTGATAGTGGAAAAGAATTCAGCCGATCAGAATACGTTGGATACGGTGATTTTGAAAACTTTGCTTTCCAGAGCGATCTTCAAAAGCGCATCTTTAAAGAAGCCTCATATGAAGCCTATAGGGACTACATGAGACGGTCGAAAGATTATATGTGCACCGAAGAATCCTATATTGAAAAAAACTTGGCCACTATTAATGCATCCGTTTCTCGTAGCCTTCAGAAAATTACCGACTTAACATGGCGGCATCTTTGTGATTTTGACCCGAATCAATCTCGTTTTGCGTTCTCGGATAGTTTTCATGAGTTATCACCTGTAAAGCTTGACGAAATTGATGGCAAAAACAGAGGGACGCTGCTCGCATTTAATGGGATTGCCGCTATAGCAGATGCATATAAGCAACGCCGAGAGGACGACCCCGATTTACCGTTAAGTTACGTCTTAAATAAACAGTTCTCCCTTCAGCAAATCGACTTACTCTGCACGTATGTAGACGACGCTCGAGAAAACAACACCGATAAAGCCACTGCAGACAGCCAGTAGGACCAGAAGAAATGTTTTTCTAGCCCATATTCACTCACTAGGCACTCCTTGTTATGGCCATAACAGTGATCATGAACAAGAAGTGACATGGTTGGAAACCCAAGCGTAAACGCAGATATCGATGCGAACGATAACGGCCGCGAGTACTATTTACAATTAAACATGAAGGAAGTATAACTAGTACCACATTAATATTGGGAGTCATCGAGCATGAGCAATACCTCGAATATTATCAACTTTCAACCGCAGCCAGATTTTCCGGTCGAAGATATTAACGAGCAGAATGCAGCCATGGCTGACTATTATCTTACTCATTCAGAAGAAAGCAAAGCATATGTGAATATCTATCAGCAAACATTGCAGCGCATGTATCGTGTTGGCAACGCAGCGCTTCAGTATAGTGGTACAAATCCAGGTAATAACAGTGGTGAAGCTCGAGCGTTTTGTCATGGATTTGCCACAATTGACTACGTCGCGACGCTCCTCGATTCACGGCCTTTCAAGCAGATAGCGAATGGGGCTGGTATGGGATATTTTTATCTCCAGCACACTGGTTTTGAAGATGTAGAATTAGCTAAACGCATTGCACCGTGGCGTCAATCCCACGAAAAGACCCTCGAGCTTCTACTGAGTGCGTCTGATCGTCACAATGAATCGCCAAAACAATTTTCTGCTCGACTTGTCGGTGCGCAGGTTGCGAGTGAGCTATTTGTCATACGTTAAACGCACTTCACTATATATTGCACTATTCTTCATCATATGCTACAATTATCGAGATAATAAAACGCGAGTGAAATCGGGAGATTTTGCGCTCATAATTGTCCTAAAACCGCTGCTTTGCATCGGTCGTGCCAGAAACGGGCAATAGGCAGTTGTGTCAGCCGTGAGAGACAAACATTTCACTTGCCATAACGAAAGGTAAGTATGAGTCGAATCGGAAAACTACCAATTGAGATTCCAGCCGGCGTGACAATCACGGTCGATTCAGATGTCCTAACAGTAAAAGGCGCCAAAGGCGAACTCACTGTTCCACATCTGAGCGATGTAACAGTCACCGTAGACGGCACAGTAGCAACTGTTACACGTAAAGATGACGAGCGTGTTGCAAAAGCACAGCATGGTTTGCAACGTGCGCTATTGTTCAATGCAGTCGAAGGCGTCACTAAGGGCTACGAGAAGAAACTCGAAGTCAACGGTGTCGGTTTCCGTGTTAATGCCAGTAATAATGTGCTAGAAATGGCGCTTGGCTTTAGCCACCCTGTCAAATACGCTGCACCTGCAGGCATCACTGTCACTAATGACAAAATGACTATCATTGTCAGCGGTATCGATAAGCAACAGGTTGGCCAGGTTGCTGCGGAAATTCGCGCTCTTAAGAAACCTGAACCATACAAGGGCAAGGGTATTAAATATGCAGACGAAGTTCTTCTTCGAAAAGCAGGAAAGACAGGTAAATAAGCATGAGTGATCTTGCAAAAAAACTCCTCAACAAAAGCCTGCGCAAAGGTCGTGTTCGCGCTAAAATTAGCGGCACTGCCGAACGTCCACGCCTCAGCGTAACAATCAGCAACAAGCATGTCAGCGCACAATTGATTGACGACGTAAAGCAACACACACTTGCTGCAAGTACAACTGTTGGCAGCAAACAAACAGGCTCAATTAGCGAGCAAGCAGCTTTCGTTGGTACGGATATCGCTAAAAAGGCAAAGAAAGCAAAAGTAACGACAATCGTGTTCGATCGCAATGGCCGACAGTACGCTGGCCGTCTTAAGGCGCTTGCCGATGCAGCACGCAAAGAAGGACTGGAGTTCTAGTATGGCAGATCAAAATGCAAAAGCAGCCCCTCGCACTGATGCCGGCCGCGGCCCTCGCGGCAACGGTGGTCGTCGTGACAATCGTCGCGACGCAGCGCCAGCGGAGCCAAAAGAGTTTGAAGAGTTGGTTATCAATATTGACCGCGTTGCCCGTGTCGTAAAGGGCGGTCGCCGTTTCCGATTCAAGGCACTCGTTGTCGTCGGTAATCGTAAAGACAAGGTAGGCGTTGGCGTATCTAAAGGCCAAGACGTTCAAACAGCCGTTGCGAAAGCGACTGACGTTGCCAAGAAGCATCTCATTACAATCCCTGTTGCAAACGAGACTATCCCGCATGACGCAGAAGTCAAGGTTGCTGGTGCGCACGTACTCATTAAGCCTGCTGCACCTGGTACCGGTATCATTGCCGGCGGTGTCGTGCGTCAGATTATCGGTGTAACTGGCATTCGCAACATGCTCTCAAAGAGCCTCGGTTCAACCAATAAGGTCAACATTGCGTATGCAACAATCGACGCTCTCCAAAGCCTGGTACCAAAAGACCAGTGGCTCAACGCTGAAAAACCAG
>JASLDG010000024.1 GCA_030146045.1 Candidatus Saccharimonadales bacterium
CCTCACTACAATCATTCTTTATCTTCGAAAAACTATCTTGTATAGCGAAGCATTCCATCACATCGCACACGCTACCATACGCTACGTATGGTATTTTTTGTTATTTTGTGCTTAAATAGCAGTGTTCAGAAGCATTCACAGAAAAGTGAAGCGGCGGTGCCCTTCCTTGATATGTACATGTGGTCGATCTGACGCAACAATAAATCAAGGAAAACATATGGCAAAGCAAAATCTATTCATCGGTAGCCTTGCATACGCAACTACCGACGACAGCCTCAAAGCTCATTTTGAGCAAATCGGTGCCGTTGCAAGCGCACGTGTTGTTACTGATCGCGACAGCGGTCGTAGCAAAGGCTTTGGATTTGTTGAATTCGAGAACGAAGACGACAACCAAAAAGCTGTTGATCAACTTGACGGTAAAGAGCTCGACGGTCGTACGATCAATGTCGGCTTGGCACGTCCAAAAGAAGATCGCCCACGTCGCGACTTCGGTGGCAACAACGGCGGCAACCGTGATGGCGGCAATTCATTCCGTCAGCGCAGCTGGTAATTTATTACCCGCACAATCTAGGCAGCTCTTCGGGGCTGTCTATTTTGTATGACTAAAAAATGGAAGCGGCGAACGCACCCAGTCCCAACCAAGGTGCAAGAAATCATTCATAAATCCATACCCGTTCAAAAGCCAAATAGTTACAATGACCACCCCACAGGTCAAAAGCCAAAATGTCGCCTTAATCGCCCGTGGTTGCTTTTTGAGCCACGCTTCCCATGCATCATATTTACCACGAGCATACGTCAGCACTCGTTTTGCCCATGCAAATTCAGTTGAAAGAATACCAAGACCCGCAAACACCACCAGCCAACCCGGACCAGGATATGGAATCATGACCACACCCGCCACCAATACAACCCCGCCAAGTATGCCAATAGCCGTCCGTTTTGTTTGGCGCTTTGTCTGTTGCCACATAGTCTATTATTATACCTTTCTTCTGAGTGTCAGGCTAGCAAGGAGCAGCGAGACAACAATAAAGCCGCTGATAACTCCCACGTCGCGCCACATCTCACCTACAATACCAGCCTGCTGCGTCACTCGATTGAGCGCATCGACTGCGTACGTCAATGGTAAACAATAAGCAAGCACTTCGAGCGCATCCGGAAGGTGTGCCAATGGAACAAAAAGTCCACCAATAACGACTTGCGGCAAAATAAATACCGGCATAAACTGCACCGCCTGAAATTCAGTACGTGCAAACGCACTCGCGAGCAGCCCAAGTGCCACGCCAAGTAGCGTATCAAGTATCGCGACAACAATAACAAACCATAATGGCCCCGCCACTTCCATCCCGAGCAGGTATACCGCAACCATACTCGTAATCAAAGACTGAAGAATCCCAAACAGACTGAAAGCAAGCGCGTATCCAACGATAATATCACTCTTTGCGATCGGCATCGCCATCAAGCGTTCCAGTGTACCGCCCGCTCGCTCGCGTAATGTCGTAATACTCGTAACCAAGAACATGATAATAAACGGAAATACACCAAGCAGTGCTGGCGCCACCGTGTCGAATACTTTTGCATTATCAGCAAACACCCATGCAAGGAGTCCCATAAGCATTGATGGTGCGACGAACATTAAGACGATCGTTCTCTTATCATGAGAAAGCTGCTCAAGAATGCGCTTGGCGGTCGCTAAGATAACGTGGACATGATATATCACTGAGCATCCCCAATCATTGTCTCAAATGCCTCACCAACCGATCCCGCCTGCGTATGCTTAAGCAAGCGAGCCCGTGTGTCATTCCAAAGCACCGCTCCATCCCGCAGGAGCACGAGATTATCGCATCGCTCGGCTTCGTCCATGACATGACTCGATACAAGAACCGTTGTACCTGCCTGAGCCTGCTGGCGAAAAAGCTTCCACAATTCATTGCGCAATATTGGATCAAGCCCAACTGTTGGCTCGTCTAGTACTAAAAGATCCGGCTCACCAAGTAGCGCCACTGCTAAATTCACCCGAGCCCGTTGACCACCAGACAGCGAACCGACCAGTTGCATAGCATAGTCTTTCAATCGTACTACCTCTATCATTTTATCAATTTGAGCATGTGACGCATTGACTATCGCAGCAAAATAAGCCATGTTTTGCTGCACCGTTAGGTCGCTATACACTGCCGGACTCTGTGTTACATAACCAATCCGCGGCCTTAATGATCTCGCACCTGCCGGCTGTTCTAAAACAGTCAACTCACCATCGTAAGCTTGTACGCCAACAATCGTGCGCATCAGCGTTGTTTTGCCCGATCCACTCGGACCAATTAGGCCCGTAATCGCCCCTTTTTGGATTGTCACATCAAGTGGCGGCAGAATTATCTGACCGCCCTTTCGTACCGTTAACGCCCGCGCTTGAATTGCAGTATCTACCATAGTACTCATTGTACTCTAGTCGGTCGATGCACGCAGCTGGCTTTTGAACATTCGATAGTAAGCGCCTTTTCGAGCTACCAGCTCTGCATGTGTCCCCTGCTCTACGATAGTGCCGTGTTCAAACATATAAATCACATCGGCTTTTTCAATCGTCGTCACACGGTGACTAATCATGATGAGCGTCTTGTCCTTGCTGGCAAACAAATGTTTAAAAATGCGCGACTCTGCAAGAGCGTCAATGGCACTGGTTGGTTCGTCCAAAATAATAATTGGACTATCGCGATAAAAATTACGTGCCAAAGCCAATCGCTGCCGCTGGCCGCCCGACAGCGCCTGACCTTTATTGCCTTTGTCATCCTCCATCCATTGATGTATATATGAATTGACACCTTGTGGGAGCTTGCTGAGAAACGCTTTCGATTCAGCATGCACAAGAGCCTGTTCGAAGTGATACTCATCGTAAGGACGACCAACATCACCATAACGCACATTTTCTTTGGCCGAGAGAAATCCATACGTAAGAAAATCCTGTTGCAACACTGCAAGATAGGCATGCCACGACGTAATATCAACGTCACGAAGGTTCGTATTATCAAGTATTATATTGCCTTTTGTCGGCTGATAAAGGCCCGTCAACAACTTAATAAGCGTCGATTTACCTGCACCGTTTTCTCCCACAATAGCAATACGTTGACCTGCAGCAACCGTAAATGAAACATCGTCAAGCACTCTATTTTTACTTTCGGGATACTGAAACGAGACGTGTTCGACACGAATTGTCTGCGGTAACACACTGAGTTGAATGGTCGACTCCTTGCGCACTGGAAGATTCATAAACTCCTGATAATCATAGAGATTCGCCAAGTCTTTATCCATCGAACTGATCGTTGAAACTAAGCTATTCGCTCCGCCAATTGCTCGTGACACAATCTGCTGCACATACAAAAACTGGCCGATTGGCTGTGCCCGGTGAATAATCTGCATCGTGATCCAAAGAAGCGCAACGACCTCTGCTGCGGCTTCGAGTATGTCACTCGCGAGTCGTTTGAAAATATATTTTCTTTCAAATTCAATCTGTTCTTTCTGGTCCTTGTCGCGGAGCTTCTTACGTATATCGAGCAGACTCCGAATCACTCCATAGAGCCGCATCTCAGCCATATATTGCGGTTGTAAAATATTCCACTCAATCATACCTTGCGAGCGACGTGTTTCGACATTTTCGCTCCAATGTTTAGCCTGAGCTCGCGAAAGCGCCAACTGGATGACCATCCCTGGAATAATCGCAACAAGAACAATCAGTCCAAGCCACCAACTCACAATAATCAGCGCGCCCACACTCACAAGCATTGTCACCGCATTTGTCAGCAAACTCGCCAATTGGTCGAACACATACGGGAAAAAGTTTGCGAACTGCTTGGCGCGGTCGTACAAATCGGCCGTATCTTTGTCGTCGTAGCGCCAAAAATCAATCTGATGAAAATGCTCATACATACGATCCGTCATGGCCGCCTCGACTTTGTAGCGCGTCAATTGTTTTAGGTACGATTCAAAACTCGACCATATCGTCATAAATACGCCGAGTAAAGCTGTGATAATCACATACACGATCACCCGCTCGCCCGCCTGCTCGTTACCGGCATAGGCCTCGGCCAAGGCGGTGGTGGTGAGTGCTGCAAAAAATGTCGTGACGATTGGCAGCACCGCACTAATGATCGACCCCGCCACCTGGACAATAATTGCAAGGGGCGATGCTCGGAATGTTGTCGCTGCCACGTGCATCATTGCTATCACTACTTGCCTGGCAGTTAATTTTCGATCACTTTTTGGCCGACGCGGCATGCTGCTTACCGCTCCTCACTTGCCATAAGAAATGCACGTAATGCATTGAACGGTTTAATATGTCCGTACGTTGCTTCGTCGTCTTCGACATTGAGCTCGGCACGAGTTTTGCCATTATAGCCACTTGGGGCAAAAATCTTATCCCAACCGTACCCGCCTTCACCACGCGGATACTCTACGATCACTCCGTCAAGTCCGCCCCGAAAAAGTTCCACTCGATCACCATCGTAATACCCATACACACACTCTGCATGCGCCGTCCTATCATCAAAACCGTCAAGCATGCGGCACAAATGCCCAAGTCCATCCTCGGCCTCGACGAAAAACTTAATGAACGGCCCCGGTAGCCCTCCGAGTGCCGCAAATCGCAAGCCGACATCTTCGACAATCACCGGTTGCCCCGCAAGGTGATATGCCTGTCGAACCTTATGCTCGACAATCTCTTCAAGACTCGTCGACTGAATTTCGTCAAGGTCAAGTTTACGGTGCTCAAGCTCAACGCCGAGCATACGCGCCAGATAGTCCGCCTTATGTTGATTACCAGTCACAAAGAGTGGTTTATGCATGCAGTTTTTCCTTCAGCCACTCGGCACATTCCAACCATGCCGGATAGATTTCTTCATCCGGCTCGCCAGCATCACGGCGCGCAAACTTCTCAGCGAGTGTCATTGTAGCGCCATCTTCGCGAATGACCTTATCAAGACTTGACCCACTTGAAGCATCGTCCACCGAATCGTCAAACGTACCATGCCACTCATGTGCAATATGCTTATAGGTCTCGCCATCGTAGTACACGATGGTATCAGTCAGGATAATTCGCCGGTCAGTTTTATCTTTCATAAGCGCCAAAAAATCCTCTGGTTTAAACCATGTGATAACATCTTTCATGTAACCGCCTGGAAATCCACCAAGCGCAGGGATCGACCAGTGGCTATCGTTCACAATAACTGGCTTTTGTAGCCCTGCATAGGCCGCTTTTACTTTTGCTTCGGTGATTTTTTCAGGATCGTGATGCTGGATCTCATCGATGTCCAACTGGATAATATCAAACTCAATACCGTAGAGTCCAAACGCTGCTGTTGCCTCTTCGATTTTGCGTTTATTGCCTGTCACTAATATCGGCTTACGCATCAACCCGCTCGAACCTCGGCTTTAGATCGCCATTAATCTCGACCTGCTCCGCAAACATGACATACGGCCGCGCAAATAACTCGAATTTGTTTTCGTACAGTGGACGATAAATCACCAGCTGCTCATTCGTTTCGGTCTGCAATGCAACACCAAGGACTTCGTATAGTTGACCTTTTTTGCTATGGCGATATGTACCCTTCTGAATAGTGAATGGCTCCGGGTCTTTCATAAGTATCCTTTACTATCTCAAGATTAAATTTCTCTATTCTATACAACTATTGTACTCTACCGAGCGTGCTATGATACACTGTAGACAGATTATGAGCATGCACCTCACTTCATCACTCCCGCGACCCGTACCCATTTTGCAGCTGGGGTAAGTTAATCTTCTATCAAAAACAGTTCAACGCCCCAGCCAAGGAGCGTTTTTTAAACTGACAACCAAGGAATTAGTATGAAGAAAAAAGACCTTATTATCGTCAAAGTTGGCACAAATACACTTGTCGATCATGACTACGATACACTCCACCATGATGTATTTGCGCGTATTAGCATGGAGATACGCGAGCTTCAATCTCAAGACTATGCTGTCATTCTAGTATCATCGGGGGCAATTAGCGCTGGTGTGCTAAACGATGCTAAAAAACGCGAGCACGTGAATGACATTACGGAATTACAGCGCTATGCAGCCCGCGGCTGGGACATTGTGGTGCAAAAATGGAAAGACCATATCGGTGATACGCACGTGAGCTCGACTCTCCTCACTAAGCGCGAACTCCACAACGACACCATGCGTGCGCAAATTTGCAAAGTTGTTCTTTGTTGCCTGGCGCATAGCGATGTTTTCTTGGTGAATGAAAATGATACGATCAGTAACGATGAGATTACATTTGGTGACAACGATCAACTCGCAGCCGAACTCGCAGTCGCTTTACAAAAAGAAGCTGACTTCACTACAATCAAACTTGTACTCCTCACTAATACGAACGGTCTCTATGCCAATATTCATGATGAGTCAACGCGGATCGCAACCGTACAATCAATCGACGATGTCGCCCACCACATCCAAGATGCAAATGACACTCATTCGCGGGGAGGCATGAGCTCTAAGCTTCGTGCCGCTAAGCGCGCCACCGACCATAATATCGAGGTATTTATTGCTGATGGCCGGGCGCCAAGCACAATCCAGCAAACACTTGCGCATCACACCGGCACTCATTTTATGGTGCTATAGCAACGCTAAAAGTTCTTGCTCGGTAATAATCTGCGTCCCATAACTCTCGGCTTTTTTGAGTTTGCTTGCACCGACTTTACCGCCCACTACCAAGTACATGGTATCTTTAGCAACAGATGTCTGAAACGTACCACCGAGAGCGCGGATTTTGTCGGCAGCTTCATCGCGGCTCATAGTTTCGAGCGTACCAGTTACAACAAAACTTTGACCCGCAAGTTTACCTGACTTTCGTTCATACTGCGGACGTACACCGCGCTCAGCAAACGTATCCAGCAATGCCACATTATCTTCATCAGCAAACCACGCAACGACACTTTCTGCGACTACCTTGCCAATCCCGTCGACTTCTTCTAGTTGTTCAATCGTCGCCCGCTTGAGTGTATCGATCGAGTGGAATTTATTTGCAAGATCAATCGCCGTTTGTGCACCAACATGCCGAATACCCAGCCCCAAGATAAACTTCTCAAGCGGTGGAGTTTTTTTATCCTGGATTGCTGCCACTAATTTACGTGCCGAAATATCCGCGAAACGGTCAAGCTTGATAACATCCTCATACGTCAGCGCGTAGATGTCCGCAACACTCCTGACCAAGCCAGCATCAACTAATGCAACGACGTTTTTTTCACCCAATGTATCGATATCCAGCGCACTCTTGCTGGCATAATATTCAACTGCCCGCTTGAGAATGAGGTCACTGTTTGACCCCTTAACTCGATAGACAACATCATCTCCCTGGCGTTCAAATTCAAGCTCCGGATACTGCTTAGCGAGTGCTTGCTTGTAGTCAAACTTCTGGGCTGTCTTTGGTCGGAGCTCCGTAACGACACTTTCTATTTGTGGAATAATGTCGCCAGCCTTAAAGATGACGACTGTATCGCCAATGCGCACATCTTTACGCGCAATCTCATCAGCATTATGAAGGCTTGCATGTTGCACCGTTGTGCCCGCAACCTGCACAGGATCAAATACTGCAACTGGTGTCGCCGCACCAGTTCGTCCAATGCTAATCACGATATCCTGCACAATTGTCGTCGCCTGCTCCGCAGCATATTTATAGGCGACTGCCGCACGCGGCTGCTTGCCAACGATACCAAGTTCGGTAAATTGAGCACGATCATTCACCTTTACCACCAGACCATCAGTATTAAACGGTAAATCGTGCCGTTTCGTATCCCATATGTTCACAAACTTCATGACATCATCAATCGTTAAAAAGACACTCGCTTCTTTGTTACGGCGTACGCCAAGTGCCGATAGGGCTTCGTACGCAAACATATTTGTTGGCACGTCGCTTGCGTTATCGCGAATGATGTCATACGCAATAAATCTCAGCGGTCGAGCTGCAACCAGTTTCGGATCAAGTTGACGAATCGTCCCTGCAGCCAAGTTGCGTGGATTTGCAAATTCAGGCTCCCCTGCCTTGCGGCGCTTTTCATTGAGTGTCTCAAAATCGTGCTTGAGCATAACAATTTCACCACGAATTTCAGTGCGACCATGGACAAATGTTTCGTATTCTTTTTGCTCTCTCAAGCGTAATGGCACGTTTTTAATCGTGCGCACATTATTCGTTACATCCTCGCCAACATAACTGTCACCGCGTGTAATTGCTTGTATCAAAAGCCCGTTTTCATAAATAAGCGCGCATGCGAGGCCATCCATTTTAATATCGGCAAAGAATTCATGCTTTCGCCCAGGCAGTAGTTTGTCTATCCGTGTCACCCATGCGCGAACATCCTCCACATCAAATACGTCATTCAGACTGAGCATGCGCGAACGGTGAGCAACTTTTTGGAATCCGCTCTTCAATTCGTTGCCGACTCGCTGCGTAGGACTGTCTGGTGCCACTAGATGCGGGTATTCAGACTCGATCTTTTTCAGTTCAGAAAACAAACCATCATACACTGCATCGCTTACGCTCGGCGTATCATTAACATGATATTCATAGCTGTATCGATTCAACAGTTCGCGCAGCTCTTTGCTACGTTCCTCAGGCTGGAATGGCGTCGTCATCAACAACCTTTCGATACAGCATATAGACATAGGAAGCTGCCCATATCAGAGTCACCGCACTAAGCAACAAAAGTGTCAACGGAACCGTCGGGAACCATTCAACTACTGGCCAGACTTTTTTAAGCCATGAATCGAGCAGAATCATCGGAATCGCTATAAGCGCCCACGTAATCACCACTATACATGCGAGCCACACAAGACGAAAAAGAATCCGGAGCCGTCGCCCTACGACCAAATCACCTGCTGTCCGGATAGCCTGAAACGGATACATGCCTGGAAGTGTTACCACAACAAGACCAATAATCGTACTGGTAATCCAATAGAGAGACAACACCCCGAGCATTGCTAAGACAAGCCATAAAAGCATCTGCTCGACACCACCCGACACAAGCTCTGAAGCGATTGCGGCGTTGTAGACCAATATAGCAATTGCAATCGGAAAGAGCTGCAGCATCAGGATAAATCCGACCAATACTGTTGAGATAACAGGAGAGCCGCTACTATAGATTGCATCACGTACATACACTTTACGTCCTGCCATAACATTGCGAAGCGCCCAAACAGTAGCAAGCCATCCAAAGAACGCAGCCAATCCACCAAGTACTGATTGCGCCTGCGTCACGTTAGGTGTCAATCCTGTCGTGACCGATGTGACAAGAAGGAGACCCGCCTGGCTAACCTGGCCCCAATTACCTTGAAAAAGTTCTCCGCCTGTTTTTGTCAGTGTACTGCTTAAATTAGCATACGCGTCTTGCTGACCAAAGCCTCCAATTGCAAGCGCTACCAAAAAGTATATTGCCATTAAACCACCGAATAACTTTTTATGTTTCCAAAGCATAGCCCGTACAGTATTTGTAAACGCCCAGTAGCCAGGCAAGGCCAGCGAGCGCTTGTAATCACGGCGACGCGTTAATCGAAACGATCGATGTGGCCGCCTTGCCAGTAAAGCCTTGATATGACGAATAAAAAAACGAAATGGTCGCGCAATAAATCGCCCAGTAGCCCGCAGCCAAGGCGGTGAAATACGAACAATTGCGGCGCCAAAACGACGAAAGTGAGAACGCGTCTTCTTATGCCATCGACCAAGAAAGCCGAAGTGATCTTTCGCCTGACGCCCCACTCTCGACCACCTCTTGTGCACTTTCATCTCTATTTTCTTGATACGTGCCATGGCTGCTTTACGGTACGCTCGTAGTGCCTTAGTAGGGTTTGATTTCTTGGTCATTACATTTTATCCGCATTCTTACGAAGACGAGCAATCCTATCTTGGAGAGGCGGATGCGTACTAAATAATTTACTAAAGAATCCAGATTTGAGCGGATTACTAAAAAAGAGATGTGCAGTTGAAGAGTTCTGATGCTTCATCGGACGACCATACTGCTCAAGTTTCTCAAGAGCACTTGCTAATCCTTCTGAATCACGTGTCGTCAGTGCTCCTGTAGCATCAGCCAAATACTCTCGCTGACGGCTAATCGCCATTTGCACAAGCGCGGCTGCAATTGGCGCCAAGACAACCAAAACGATCCCAACGATCAATACAATCGGGTGAATATTACGCTCCCTATTATCTCCAAAAAAGAGCATACGCATCGCAACATCTGAAAGAATACCGATCGCACTCACAAGACCGAATGCTATCATACTCACCCGGATATCATAGTTTTTCACATGCCCCATTTCATGCGCCATAACTGCCGTTAGCTCACGATCGCTCATAACATCCATAATGCCTGTCGTTGCAGCAACAACAGCATGTTTTGGGTCACGCCCGGTCGCAAACGCATTTGGCGCCGGATCATCAATAATATACACCTTCGGCATTGGTAGACCGTCAGTGATAGCGAGATTCTCGACAATGCGCCATAGTCGCGGATTATCAGCTTTTTCAATCTCAATTGCACCCGTCGACATTACTGCAAGCGAACTTGCCGCATAGTATTGGATGAGCGCGTACACAAGTGCACCAAGAACCACCCAGAGAGTAATTGAACTATTGCCGAAATACAGGCTGACAAGATACCCAATGCCACTGACAATTCCAATAAAAACCGCCATGATGAGGAGTGTGTTCCGTTTATTTGCTGCAATTGCGCTATACATACATTACTTTCAGAATTATTCGATTATCAGAAACGGTGCGCGTCAAAATTAAAACTGAACGTCAACAGGCTTTTCTACTGTTTCACGCTCTGCTTCATCAACCTCATAAAATTCACGCTTAGTAAATTTAAACATCGATGCAAAGATATTCGAAGGGAACATGTCAATCTTTGTATTAAGATCACGAACACCACCATTATAGAAACGACGTGCTGCCTGAATCTTATCTTCAGTATCAACCAGCTCTTGCTGGAGCTCACTAAAGTTCTGGCTCGCCTTAAGGTCAGGGTACGCTTCAGCAACTGCAAACACGCTCTTGAGCGCATCGGTTAGCATATTATCAGCCTTGGCAGCTTCTTTTGGCGAACCTGCGCCAACTACTGCCGCTCGCGCTTCTGTCACCTTTTCAAATACGCCGCTTTCGTGTGTTGCATATCCCTTGACGGTATTGACAAGGTTCGGGATCAAATCAGTACGGCGCTTAAGCTGCACCGTGATGTCACTCCACGCCTCTTCAACACGAATCTTCAATTGTACCAGCGAGTTGTATGTCACCCATGCCACTACGGCCACTACGGCAATCACGCCCAATACTATCCAAACAGCAATCATTCTATCTTTATCCCCTTTTACAAACTAGTAGTACCTTTATTATATCGTGCTTGCTATATCATAGCTAGTCGCATACTATCGTTTTTTACCTAAAATAAGCTTAAGATGGTAGATTTTCTTGTCAATACGCCCCCCTATAAATAACACCTCGAATCACCGAGGCATTATAGCTATCTGGTGCGCGAGGCGGGAATCGAACCCGCACGACTGTTTAGGTCAAGGGATTTTAAGTCCCTCGCGTCTACCAGTTCCGCCACTCGCGCGTGCTTTCTAGTATACTAGAAAATATGAAACAAGTCCTCATTATTCATGGTGGCAATAGTTTTTCGTCTCACAAAGCCTACCTGCAAAGTCTCCAAGCACTCGAGATGGACTATGACCGTATCAAAGCGCGCAAACGCTGGGCGCAGTGGATCGCTGAGCGCATGCCGGATACTGACATACTCACCCCAAATTTTCCCAATAGTCAAAATGCTGTATTCGAGGAATGGAAAATCTATTTCGAAAAGATCCTACTACTACTTGGCGATGACGTGCAGTTGGTAGGTCATAGCCTTGGTGCAATGTTTCTGGCAAAATACCTGCACAAGCACCCTCTCAAAAAACCAGTCAAGCGCCTTATTTTAATTGCCGGCTCCTACAATGAAGACGATGGTAGTTGTGGAGACTTTCTCGTTACCAACGCGACAAACCTTGATAAAAGTGCCGGTGAAATCCATCTCTTTCATAGCCAAGATGATCCCGTCGTACCATTTACTGAACTCGCTAAATTCCAGCAAGATATACCAACCGCTACTCCACACACCTTCACTAGCCGCAAGCACTTCAACGATTCGACATTTCCAGAATTGCTTACACTTCTCAAACAAAAATAGCCTCGGTAAAACCAAAGCTACTTTTGGAGGCACGTACGGGAGTCGAACCCGTCTACAAGGTTTTGCAGACCTCTGCGTAACCGCTCCGCCAACGCGCCATTGCTTACCAGTATAGCATACCGCCCAGGCGTTAAAAGCGCGGCGCCAGCTCTTTTGAATAGGTGGTAAGTAAACGTTTCTCAGCACCCGGCTGGTTATCGGCCCACAAATAGACATCAGGACGCAAATTGATCAATTCAGCCGGGGTGCGGTCACCGTTTTCTCCTGTGGTAATGGTACGTGCAGTACGCCGTAGCCACAACTGATGAGCCATAACCGGACCGTTAATCGTGAGCTGCTGGTTGCACTCTTTGGTACTTAATGGAGTCTTGATATCATCACTCACGCCGCATGTGTCAATGACCCCCTGCTTACCCGGAGCAATCAACCATGCATCAACCTGCCCCACTGACGGATCTATCTTGATGCGATCCGCAATGAGGAGCACCTGCGGAATGTCCCCGACTTGCTTGAGTTCGTCGGATGTATACGTAATATTACCCTTAATAGTGATCACATGATCGGGCGCGTACACAAAAATACTATGTCCAGCCGGGATAGAAGACTGATCTATCGTGATATCCGCCTCTGGCTTATAAACATACGATCCACGAGCCGGCTCTTTACCAAGTGTCGCATTAAACGCTTGTGGCGAAGGGCTTAACGATCGAACAACAGAAGCGATATCTGGAATAGTACCAAGCCCACTACTCGACGCAAAGCGCCCAAACTCACCGCCGACAGATGTGTTCGAGAGAGTGAGACCATTCCAACTAAAAGGATCGGGGAACGCAGCTCCTTTCGCGAGACCACTTTGCGTGCCGAAACCGACTATCCTGCCTGGTGCACTTGCCGCATACTCACCCCAACTTCCAAACGTTTTTCCTTCACTCATCGAAGTATTGGTTACAATCATGCTCTCATTATCAGCCAGAGCGTTTACATCACCCGCGAACGCCCTGCCTACACTCACATCGCCGCCATTCACCTGAATCGACGGTTTAACACCTACGGTTGCACACGCAAGCGGTGTGAGCCGGTATTTTGGTTCCGGCTTCGCTGTTGGCTGCACCACAATCAAAAGTCGACAATATTTATCACCGATAGGCGCGTCATTAGGAATAATTGCGCTATCAGGTACAATAGCCGATCCCGGAAAGGTACCGCTTCCTATGCGGATATCATCACCTCTTGTTGCCTTGTCCTTACCACCGAGCGACTCAATAACACTATCAACAACAGCTTCAATCGAACCAATACCACTATCGCGATACCCCCCGGGATAATTGAGTGCCGGCGCAATATCAGTACCTGCTTTTACATGTACGCTCGCGGTTGCCCATTGCGTATCTGGGCTATTTGTCGCAGTATTATTCATAGTATAGGTATACGTCACACTATCCGCTTGCTCAGCAATCGTAGGGCTTGCAGTCACCTTTGGCACAAGATTAAAGTCTTGCGTAGGTGCATCTTCAAGTTCATACTTAAATTCAATTGCCATATAACGACGGTTCAAGCCATTTGTCTGTGTTTCACCGAATGGCTTTTGTATATAGCTTGCCTGACGCCACGTACCTTTCTTGCCAATTGGCACATCTTTCGGGTCACCTTTCATAGTAAACGTAAAACCTGACGAATACTTGCCTTGATTAATCGATGCAAGCCCAAAACTACCATTATTGTGATACGGCGCCTTATCAGTACCGTTACGAAATGCATAGGCGCCTACTTGACCCGCCTGCGGTTCTGTTGGCGAGACACAAGCATTGCCCTGGCCTTGGAGCTGGGTGGTGCCGCTCCTTCGTACAGATAGATCAACAGGACCCGGTCCACGCAGTGTCTCCTCCTGAAAAAGTGTCTGACTCTTATCTTTATTCCAACGCTCCTGCCATGCTTTTCCACCCTGGTCACTCGCGTCAGGGGACGGATTAATCGCCTCGACCGACATATCAAAATTATTTGAATAACCAATAAGACTTCCATCAGGACGAACATACTTAACAAATATCACCGCGTTAAATGAAAACGCGATGTCGCGGCACGTTGCATCATCAGCACCGTTCAGCACGCCGCCACCAATGGGATTATACACCGGGTCAACCACAGTAACAGTAACTGGTGCATTCGGCGTTGGATCTGCGGCATGCACCCAAGGAGCGTGCAAAAGAACACAGAGGCTACTCACCGTGACCACGCCAAGTACCAGCCTCCATCTATTCACGGCTTACCTCGCGCAGTTTCGTACTATAGCGCACTGTTAATCCTGGTGCCGGATCGCGTTTATCAAGCAACTTTGTAAACATATAGCCCACCTTCATCTGATAGTCGCCCACTTTTAGTTCGGCCGGAGGTGCCATGCCGCGGCCAATCGGTGCAGTTTCTTCCTGAATATCACTAACTGTCCCTACTTTCACTTTGGCAAGTTGCTCTACGAGCGTTCTATCATATTGCACTGTCACACCCTCGGCAAGTTGGCGACTACTCATTGCTCCAATCGTCAAAATCTGACTATCATTAGCCCCATATCCATAGGTTAAGCGCTTATCGTCGCGCACCATCTGCACAATACGTTCCGGTGTTGCCTGGCCCTCTTGTAGCTGCTTATGATAGGTATCAGCTTGCTGCTTGGCATACGCTACATCTGCACGCACTGATGCATCGCGCTTTTTTTGGTCGCTTGCTTGTGATGTATCCCATAGCACCCGAGCAAATGGAAATTTAAAAATCGCGAACCTATACCCACCTTGTTCGGCATACGTCAGATAGGTATTAATTCCCGCGGGATACTGGCTGAGGAGTTGATACTCATTCGGGATTGCCTGGGGCGCAAGCTTAAAGGTGTTAATTGCCGCAAGAGCCGCTGCATCACGATAATCGGTTTGCTTAATACCAAGTTGAGCAGCAGCATTTTGTGCATGTATCGATTTGTTTATCATACTCCGCGCGTCTTGCTCAGAAACCCCGTGCTGTTTTGCTTGCGCAAGCATCTTACTATACAAACCATGCGTCACGGTCACACTGCCAGACTGAAGCTCAATCGACTGATTGCGCCATGTGGAATACAGCCATACACCCAAGATAGTCACACTCATAACGAGCACGGCTATTATCACGCCTATCAACCGTCGCTTGGTTATCAATCGATCATGCGCGCTCCCACTCACTGTTTCATTCCCCATTACTTCTTATGATTAAACGCCATTCTCGTGGCGAAGTCAATCACCTCTGAAATCATGATTGCGTTCGACCAACAAATACAGTATAATTTTCAGGAGTGTGGCTCTTTAGCTCCTGCGTGAAACGTACATAGTCGTAGAGCAGAGGCCAGACCACCTTCGTATAATCGGTAATCGTGGCGAAGTGTACAATATACCCGTGTGGCTCTTTAGCTCAGTTGGTAGAGCAGAGGCCTGAAGAGCCTTGTGTCCCCAGTTCGAGTCTGGGAGGAGCCACCAAAGTAAAATACCCTAGTCTAGACTAGGGTATTTTACTTTGGTGCGCTCACCAGCTTCCGCTTGAACCGCCACCCGAGAACCCGCCGCCGCCAAAGCTTCCGCCGCCACCCGACCCGCCGCCAAACCAATCGCCGCCGGCCCACCATGCCGGCGAATCACCGATTGAACGATGTTCTCTGTAATTACGTGACACGACAAAGTCAAAAAGTAATCCGCCGACTGTTAAAAATATCACCAAGATAATTGACCACACGGCCGCCGCTGCAAAAAACGCTACCACCGCTCCAATAGCGGCACCTATGACACCGCCAGCCCACCAGCTCTTACTCCGTCCCAATACGGAAGCCAGCCAGCTCAGTACAATCAGGCCGAAAAAAGCCACTGTCCCAATAATCTCTCCGCTATTTTCGCTTGGAGTCACCGTTTTTTCGGGCTGACTCTGAATTGCAGCCGCAATCTCGGCTATACCTGCCCCTATGCCCGCTGCATAGTTGCCCTCACGGAATTGCGGAGTGATAGTATTACGAATAATGCGTGACGAGCGCGCATCGGTCAAATCACCTTCCTGACCACTCCCCACTTCGATACGAAGCTTGCGGTCATCTTTCACGATAAGCAGCAGTACGCCGCTGTTTTTCGGCTTCTCACCAATACCCCATTGCCGCGCGACTCGAATCGAATAGTCTTCAAGTGAATCTGTCCCGAGTGTCGAAATCAGGAGAATTCCGATTTGAAAATCTTTTTGCTTGCGGAACTCCGCAATCTGCGCGAAAAGCTGAGCTTTATCATTAGGTGATAGTGTATTTGTTTGATCAACGATCGGTGTATCCAATGATGGAGCTGACGGTACCTCAAGCGCCGCAACCGACACCGCAAGCGTGGCCACAAGCCCTATTGCTCCGGCCACACCTGCAAGCCATATCTTAGCCCACTTCATCATTCACACCCTACTATTCAGTACGGAAATCAACTTGCGGTGCCTTTTCGGCGCCTTTATCCGCCTCAAAGTACGCTTTTTTATCAAATCCGAAGAGCCCTGCTGTGATATTTGTCGGGAACGTCTGAATCGAGGTATTGTACGTACGAGCTACGGTATTGTAATCATTGCGTGCAACCGCAATACGGTTCTCTGTACCTTCGAGCTGCGATTGCAAATCACGAAATGCCTCCGTTGCTTTCAGCTGCGGATAGTTTTCGGTAACTGCCAGTAATCGGCCAAGTGCTTGGCTCAACTCACCTTGCGCATCTTGGTACTGCCGCAGCTGCTCAGGTGTCGCTTTCGATGGGTCAATCGTCACACCTGTTGCCTTGGCACGTGCATCCGTAACATCCGTAATCGTTGACTTTTCAAAATCAGCCGCACCTTGTACCGTCTTCACGAGATTCGGCACTAAGTCCGCTCGACGCTGATACTGTGACTGGATATTCGAAAACGCCTGATCAGTTGCTTCGCGCTTGCCGACAAGACCATTGTATCCCCCGACAACAGCCACGACAACCAGCAAAATAACAGCACCAACGATTCCAAAAATTGCCCATTTACTTTTCATAAAGCCTCCTTTTATATTCCATTATTATACTACGCAATACTCTTAACAGTATATTCATTTCCATAATAAAATGTTAACTATTATTTACATTATGTATATAATCCTTTACAATTTTATGGAGAATAGCGGTAAAGGAGACATCTATGCAAGACATGATCGAAAAGATTCAACAGTTCGGACCATTAGCCTATATACAAAACTGGCTCCAGCCTATCATTATCGAAATCTCTCGTTTCACAGCAGAGATTCCGCTCATATGGCAGATTCTTGCCGTTGCGCTATGGAGTGCGATTCCTTTTATCGAATCAGATGTCGGCGTTGCAATCGGTATTATCGTTGGCATCGCCCCGATTCCTGCGACAATCGCTGCGATCATCGGCAACTGGATTGCCGTGATGGCAATTATCGTCCTTACTGATAAAGCACGCACGAAATTAAAAGGCGCAGACACGACACCTCAGAGTAGTAAACGTCAGAAAAAAGTACTGCAAGCTGTACAAAAATACGGTGTGCCCGGCGCATCCCTGCTTGGACCTCTCCTCATCGGCACACACCTCAATGCGTTCTTCATGGCTGCGGCTGGCGTGAACAAACACTACCTCATGATCTGGCAAACTATCGCAATCGTCGCATGGGCAATTATCTTTGCGATCATTATGTACGGAGTCGTGCAGACGGTTCGAGGCTAGGCGTATACTAGAAATATGTTACGGAACCAGATACGCATCAAACGTGCCGAACACGAATTGACGCAAATACAGCTTGCACAAAAAGCGGGCGTCACACGACAAACGATTGCCTTCATCGAAAAAGGTGAATTCGCGCCATCAATTGCCCTCGCGCTTCGTCTCGCAAACGCACTACAAACACCAGTTGCCGATCTATTCTGGCTCGAAGGAGAAACGAAATGAAAAAATTATTTAACGCCCGTTCGCCATTTTGGCAACTGTTGATGTACGGGGTATTCTTTTATGCAGCGATTCTTATCACTAAACGACATACCGTAACGAATCCCGAATTACTCCAACTAAATGTCTCGTTGACATTTATTGCTGCGCTCTCGCTTGTTGTCATCGGCTTCGTTTATTTTATGCAGATTATCCGCTATAACCGTAAACACCGTAAATACCCCATCCGATTTCTTGGCTTATTCCCACCGGAGCTCCAAGAAGAAGACGAAGGCATGCGTGCCTTTACAGCACAAGCCACTCGACGCGTCTACATGTTTCATGCGACATTCCTTCCTCTTGCTGCGATACTTTACGCCTACTTACTTCCGCCGCCGCCATTTGTCGTTGCCGGACTCGCGTTTTTGGTACTCGGTCATTTCATCCTCTACCTTATCACGATCTGGCCAGCACTCGGTGACGACGAAAGTTAAGAAAATACGTTTGATCAATGCCCGCCGTGCCCATTAGGCGACGCCAGTGCATATCCCCAAGCCTGCTGCCATTGTGTCATGGCGCGCATCTCACGTTCTTGGGCGGTAATGATTGCCGCCGACAAATCTTTAACCTCCTGATGCTTTGCTCGATCAGGCGAAAGTCGAGCCATATCTACTGCGGCTTGATGGTGACGTATCATAGACGCTGTAAACGCCTTATCGTATTCGTCACCTTTCAGATCCCTCAGCTCAGTCGTCATTTGATCCATAGTCGGCTTTTCAAACGTAGCCGCAGCTGAAACAAGAAGCCCGCCGATAAAAAAGCCGATCAAGCCGTAAAGTAATGATTTCGTTTCCATAATAAACAATATTCTCCTTAATGTGTGTGACCATGGTGATATTTCATCACAAGGGCATGACCTTTACCTTTTGTCAGTAGATAGCGATTCACAGGGTACGCGGCAAAATAGGCAACAGTAAGCGCAATCGGCATGCTTATCCAAAAAAGTGGATCCACAAGCCCCGCCGCCATCGCACCAGGTATCACAAGCATGACAAGATTATCGACAATTTCCATAGTCGCGATTGAAAG
>JASLDG010000039.1 GCA_030146045.1 Candidatus Saccharimonadales bacterium
TTTCGTTTAGATACGTCACGAAGTTGCAATATTCCATCACTAGTAAGGCGCGTATCGGAAACACTCCCTGCATACACACCATCCTTATTCGCCTCGCTCTGTGCATGACGCATGAAATATATCATTAATTTTATATTATAAAATTAAAACTATGTATGTACAATACTTAGCCTTCACCTACCACTCAACGTCAAATTCTTCAAAAAAGTGCGCATCGCGGAAGAATGTACGTGCCATAATCTGCTCGACTGCCGGTGCTACATCTAACTGCCCGAGCTTATGCGGGCGCGCCCATCGCACCGTTTCGCCCGTCTCGACCATATCATGATAGAGACGAAATACATGCACCAATGTACTCGAGAGAATCTGACCGTCATGCCAGACGCGAATATAGCAATCACCAGCATAGTCGGGCTCCACCCCATCAAGATGGAGCTTTTCTCTCAGCTCGCGCTTGGCCGCCATGTTGACTGACGAATCATCGATATGTAGTTTGCCATACGGAAGTGTCCAGCAGTCAATGTGGGGCTGCTTGGTACGTTTCTGGAGCAGAATATCACCGTCAGAATTCTGAATGACAAGCATCGAAATGATTTTTGGCTGCTGACGGACAAAAAACTTATCAGCATTGACCCGATCGACGTACTCGAGCCCTTGCGGCGCGAGCTGGTAGCCCGCATCTGTCTTCTCGACAAGTCTGGCTTTTTGCAGAAGCTTGAGATGATAACTATAGAGATTCGTATCCACCCGTGGCGGGCGCAGATCACGAAACCGCGCCAATTTCTGATGCAGTAACACATTCATGACGTGCTTTTGGATATGATGGGTGATTTCTTTTTGCTCGTGCATGGCTCAAATAACTTTGACTCAAATTATACTATCTAGATACTTTGACTATAGCAAGTTATTCTAAAAATGTCATCTGTTATATGTACGAACAAGGAGAATATATCATGAGTGAAAGAATGAATCATATACAAAATTTTGAGCAAACATCGCACGAGATTGAGCAAAAATTCTTACCAATATTTCCCGAAAAACTTGATGAATTTCGAGATGGTGCCGCACAGATCGAACAAATCTACCTGAGCCACCCAAGCGAAGAGTACAATCTCCGAATCAGAGAAACCATCAAAGATGGTACAGCTACATACAAAGCCACCCTCAAAGACACTGGTGCCATCACCGCTGAAGGTCTCAATCGTCTCGAGTATGAAACACCGGTCGACAAACGAGCCTACCGACTCTACCGCAGCCTTGGTCGCCCTGCCGTGCGTAAACTCCGTGCCGAACCAGTCCCGGGTGTTGCCATCGACTTTTTTGACGATGGTCATATACACGCCGAGAGTGAAGACCCGCGCGCATGGCAGCACTTCGTCAATACGCATAATCTCGAGGGTAATTTCGAAGACGTAACCGGTGACCGTATCACTGACAACGAATGGCGGGCACATTTCAACTTCCGCCGTCTGCATGATGGACAGGAAGCGCTGAAGCCACAAACACCTCTGGACGTCGACGACATTCGCCTGGATATTATCCACCATCAAATTGATTCACCGACAACACTTGTACGTATCGCGGGACGCTCCGGGTCGGGCAAATCGACACTCGTCCGCGAGCTGCGTCAAAAGCTCGATACCGTGCATCTTCCATCTATCGTGATATCGACTGACGATTATCATCGCGGAAAGACGTGGCTCGAGCGACAAAATGACGGGCAAGCGTGGACCGAGTGGGACGCACCGATCGTCTATGACCGCGCTGCACTCGTCCATGACTTGGCCCTTCTCCACCAAGGAGAATCAGTTGCCACGAGACGATTTAACTTCACCACTGAAGAACCAGAAGTGACAGGCATCACCACACCAGCACCGGTGATTATCATCGAAGGCATCTATGCGCGGCACCATGATTTTGATCATGCAGATCTGAGCTATGAAGTACCGACACCGCTTGCTACGTGTATAGGACGTCGTGTTTTACGAGATCTTGTCGAGCGTCCACAATTTGGTGACCCAGGTGGAAATATCCGCTACATGCTCGAATCGGCTGAACCTGCCTGGCTTGCACAAGGATACCATACGAGTAATAAAATGTGATTGAAAATACCGTACGCACAACCTACAATAAAAGCACGTAACATAAGGAGCTTGGTAGTGAGTGAAGTTATGCAACAGGGAATATCACCTCAGGTAGAAGAGTCGACCTACAAAACAAGGCTAAAAGACTTATCAGAAGCATCGGTTGAGCGACATTTCGATGCGTTTAAGGATATTCCTTGGGATGATCCGGATTTTGTCATAGATAAAGACGATCCACGTTGGATACTTGGCCCCGAGAATCCATTTGGTGCCCATGAGTGGTATCAATCGCAGCCAGAACAGCGGCAGATTGAGCTCGGCCTTTGGTACAATGCCCGCATTACCAAAGTTGGATCGCAATTTGAGCAAGTACTTGTCGGTGGTATCATGAACCACAATATCCATGCCTCAAACGATAATCCTGAGTTTCGCTACTCCATGCACGAAGCAACCGAGGAGACGCATCATATTCAGATGTTCCAAGAGTTCGTCAATCGAAGCGGCATCAATACTCGAGGTGCTTCCCGCTGGTTCCGAGAGGTAATTCCACCTGTCGCGTTTGCGGCAGCTCGTGTCGTACCGGCGGCATTTTTTATGGGTGTATTAGCGGGCGAAGAACCAATTGATCATGCGCAAAAAGACATTCTCCGTCAATCACGCCCGCAACACCCGGGGCTGCAGCGTATAATGAGCATCCATGTCGCCGAAGAAGCTCGTCACATAGGTTTCGCACACATGTATCTTAAAGAGCATGTACCAAGACTCCCTCGCTTGCAAAAACTTGGACTTGCCGCAATCACTCCAGTTATTATGGCTACCATTGCAGACGCCATCATGCGGCCAAGTAGCAAAGAAATCGAAGAAATGGGCATACCAAAGGAAGTTGCGAAAGAGATTTGGTGGGATTCACCCGAAAGCCAGGCAATGCGTAGCGAACTTTTCAGTGACGCACGTATGCTTGCCGACGAAATCGGTATTCGTAATGGCGAAACGAAGAGTCACGTTGGAAGACTCGCCTGGAAATTATGTGGTATCGACGGGCGTTCATCTCGCTACCGTAACGAACCGCAATACCACGCAGCTATAACACGCGAAGAGACAGTAGCCTAGCTGACACTCTGCGATGCCCGGGCGCGTGCAAATTGTGTCATGCGCCCTTCATCAAGCCAGCGCTGTTCGTAGGTGGTTTTAATTTTATAATCTTCTGGTAGATGTGACTCATGCAAGTCAAATGTCAACTCATCGATATACCACTTCTCTGCAACTAACTGCTCCAGACTCCATTGAAAAAACGCGGGATTGTCATGCTTAAGATACAGCGCCCCGTCAGGTCGAAGCAGCTCGGCGTAGCGACGGAGATACTGTGGGTGCGTCATGCGACGGCCGCTGCTATGGCGGCGTGGGAACGGGTCGGCGAAAGTTGACCAGAGAATTATTACCGAATGCGGTTCAACCAACTCGTCAACCTGATCAGCTCGAGCACGGACGAATCGTATATTCGTGAGACCGCGCTCCTCTGCTTCGTATGCGCCTTTTTGCAAACGGTCACCTTTGACGTCAAGTGCAACAAATTGCTGGTCTGGGTGTCGAGTTGCAAGCTCAACGCTAAAGAGTCCTGTCCCCGCTCCAAGCTCAACAACATCTATAGCAGTTTTACGCCACTCTTCGTACTCGAAACACAATGGCGAATTCGCAAACTTAGCAAATTTATATTTTTTGCGCTTGCGCGTAATGACAAAATCGTTTGGATCGAGCATAGAAACTAACGGAGTTTTTCGATATCACCAGCTGGCGTCAAGCTAAATAAATTTGATGGCACATTCTCAAATACTGCCCCGCCATCAACATAGAAATCAACGTTCTCGCCAAAATAACCTTCAGCCTCACCTAGCGTTCGCGCCGGGGTCATGCCTTCCGGATTGGCGCTCGGCGCAATAAGAGGACCGGTTTGATCAATCAATGCGCGAAGGCGTTCATCATTCGGTAATCGATAGGCGACACCCAAGCTACCACGTACAAGCCATTCCGGTGCCGATGGAGCTGGAACAATCACACTATTTGGACCCGGCCATAGATCGCCAATCGTCGGATCTATACCATCTGGAAGCGGATCATACATTTGCTCAATACGTGAAATTAGAACTATTGGTGGCTTCGTCGGCGTACGATGCTTGACGGCAAACACGCGCTCAACTGCCTCCTGGTTGTCGGAACGAGCCACGATACCGTAAAGTGTATCCGTTTTAACAACCCCGATAGCGCCCGCGGCAATCAATTCGACAAGTTTCGGTGAAGCAATATCAGGAAAGATAATCATATTACTTATATTTTAACACATACCACAATGATATACTGGAGACATGACTGAACTCGGATTTTGGTGGGAAGATCGCCTCACTGCAGCGGGCACATCAATTGGCAACTGGTTTTTCGCAGAAGACCGATTTTTTGCTATCGTTATTACATTAATTATTGGTGGACTTGCCTATTGGATTGGTAGTATTGCCGTAGCCCGATTTGTTGCGCGCACTGTTCGCACCACCAAACAAAAAGATTGGCACAAGAAAGATATTGAAAAGCGTCAGAAAACGCTCGTTGCCCTCTTTGTGAATATATGGCGCATCGCACTCAGTTTGTTTGTTATCTATGCAATCGCTCGCGAGCTCGTACCTGACATAGACAAGAGTCTTGCCCCGCTTTTTGCGAGTGCCGGCATCGTTGGAGTTGCACTTGGCTTTGGCGCACAATCAGTCATTAAAGATTTTTTGTCAGGCCTTTTCATTATTAGCGAGAATCAATACCGCGTGGGAGATATTGTTGAAATTGAAGGAGCAAGCGGCACCGTCGAACGTATCGGCACCAGAAGTACAGTTATTCGTGATGTTAATGGCAATGTGCACTATTTTCCCAACGGCATGATTACTCATGTCATCAACAAGACAATGGGATATAGTATGGCGCGGTTTATCATTGCGGTAAACCCAACAACAGATATCGACAAGGCGACGGAAATTATCAATACCATCGGCGCTGAGCTTGCCGAAGAAGACGGATGGAAACGTAAAATTCTTGCTCCCCCAAAATTCGTATCCGTCGGTGAAGTTACCGGCACTTCGGTTGAGCTTATTATTGCAGGCAAAACCCAACCATCGGATCAATGGTCGGTGACAGCCGAGATGAGACAACGCCTGCTTGAAGCATTCGAAAAGCAGCGCATCAAGCTTGCCGTTGTACCCGGATTTCCAACTACAGACAAGAAGAAATAAACCCTTATGCGCTATTGCGTAGACGTGATGCCGAGTGCCTGATCACTCATCGGTTCACCACTGAATGCATCAATACTTGTCGTATCTTTTGAGCGCGTATCGTATCGCTTAATAAAATCTTTAAACATCTCTTCTGTAATGTCACCACTTGAAGAAAAGGCCGCTTGCGAATCTGATGGCTTATTCTTCTTAAGCTCCTCACGCACTGACTGGTAACTTGGCCGACTCAGGTCAAGTTGCGCCGTTCCGGTCATATAGTACATCGATGTACTGATAACAACAAGGATAAAAGCCGCTCCGATACTCGCTGCGATCATGAACAAAAAACGATGCTGCGACCATGGGGATGTCACCTGCTTGGGAACGGCGACATTGTGCTCCGAGTCATGCGATAGTGTAGGCTGTGTTTCCATACTCATATTACTTTCCTGCCGAACTCCAGTCAGCATGAATAGTATCGACCGTCTTACGATAACTTGTGACATACTGATTCAGCTGTAGCGTATTCTGGTGTACCTCTTCGCGAAGTTGACGTGCTTTTACTAAAGCTTCGTAGAATTCTGCTGGCTTGTTTTTGCAATCAATTGCGATAGTCGCCGCGAGCTGGTCATCGTACGCAACATAGTTAGCACGGAACTGATTAAGTAGCGTATCATACTGTGCTGTCGTCCGCACGAGACTGGATGCATCTACCTTGTTTATAAGCAGGCGGCTATTCAGCGGCGCCATTAGTCGTGTACTGATAAATTCGTACGACTGCGCACGATTCACTCGAAACAATCCATCACGCAAATGGATTTGCGTTAACGAATTACGAATACTTTGGCAGCTATGTGTCACCTGCTGAATCACTTCATCGCTCGGCGATACGATATCTTGCGCAAATACTCGGCCCACAGGAGCTAAAGCACCCAATGTCAGGCAACAAGCAAATGCAAAAAACAGTGTTCGTTTCATCTTCATCTATTATTACGTGCTCGATTCATTTGGTCAAATGGATTGAGTCCTTCGTCCGCATGACAAGACCGTCTTTTATAAGCCCTGCAAGTGCCGGATCAAACCGCGCGTCATGATTCATAACCTGCGCGAGCTCATCAACTGTCGCTTCAGAACGCACGGCAAGCTCGCGCACAATAGCACCTCGCATCTGTCGCACACTACCTTCGAGTGGTGATTGTTTTTTGTATCCATGACTACGATGATTCTGACTGACACCCTGTCGCTTTAAGTAGCTTCCGTAGTCCATTAAAGCCCAGTAAAACTCCCGCGGATGCTCCGAGTCTATCGTTTCAATCACCTTTTCGCGTATTTGTTTGTCCGTCACAGTGTCTACTCCATCAAAAAAATGATGCATGTACACCGTACGTACATTTGTTTCAATAAAAATCGCAGGCTCATTAAACGCGTAGGCTAAAATTGCCCCTGCTGTATTTTCTCCGACACCTGGAAGTGCAATGAGCGTATCGTGCGTCACAGGAAACTGTCCATGCTGCACAATCTGCTGTGCTGCCATGTGTAAGAATTTAGCACGACGATTATAGCCAAGACCCTGCCATATAGTTAGTACATCAGCGAGCGGCGCAGCTGCAAGTGTCTGTTCATCGGGAAAACGATGGATGAACCGCTCAAAGGCAGGTATAACACGTTCGACCTGTGTCTGCTGCAGCATGAGTTCACTAACAAGCACATAGTAAGGACGTGTATCTTCACGCCATGGCATTGTGCGAAAAAGCCGATGACCCTGTTCTTGGATTATCTCGGTAAAATTGTCGACCTGCATAGCTCCTAGTATACTAGAAAGAAAGGAGGGGATATAACTATGAAGCTTACCAAATACGAACACGCATGTTTTGTGGTTGAAAAAGATCATCAGTCGCTTGTTGTTGACCCGGGAGCATTCACAACCGACTTCGTGATACCAACAAATGTTATTGGTGTTGTCATTACCCATCAACACCCTGACCATTTTGACAAAGACACTATCCGGCGCATTTTCACAACTAACCCTAAGCTTACGATCATCACACCAAAAGACGTAGCCGACCAAATGCCATCTGATATACCAGTACATGTCGTCGCAGCTAATGAAACAATGGTACTTGGAACGTTCACACTCCAGTTCTTCGGAGGAGAACACGCGCGCATTCACACAAGCCTTCCTCGCCCGCAAAATCTTGGCGTGTTGATTGATAGTCAACTATACTATCCTGGCGATGCTCTAGTCGCCCCCTCTCGACCTATCGATACGCTTGCGCTCCCTGTCACGGCACCGTGGCTTAAAATCAGTGAGGTCATGGATTTTCTTGCAGCCGTTCATCCGCGCCAGGTCTTCCCTACTCATGACGCCATCGCGAGTGACACCGGTAAAGCACTCGTCGACCGTATGCTAACCTCTTTTGCCGAGGAGTATGGTAGTACCTATCAACGACTCACCGAACCACTGATGATTCCATAGCCGATGCCATATAGATTGACATAAAATATCACCGGTACATATGTAGTACCGGTGATATTCGTAATACACACTACACTATCGAAGATGCTTTTGCGCGTCTTTTTGAATTTTATCACCCGCCTGCTTTGCTTCATCAGCAACACGGCGAGCACGTGTGCGAACTTCACCACCTAGACCTTCAATTTCTTCCGAGATCTTATCGGCTGTCGTGCGAGCGCTCTTGCTCAGTGCCTCAACTTCTTTACCAGCCTTATCACCGCTCTTTTTGAGTGTTTGAGCTGCTTCTTTCCCCGCTGCTCGTACTTCTGCGGCTTTTTCTTTGGCTGTTTCCTTTAGCTCGTTTGATTTTGTCTTGATATCTTCACGGGTTTCTTTACCACTTTTTGGTGCCAACAAAATACCAGCGGCAAATCCACCAAGTGCTGCAAGCGCGACTTTAACTACTTTTGACATATCTACTACCCTCCTTCTTACTTATTCTGAACGAAACAACCGGATTGCCGTACCAATCACCTTCGATGGCGTTAGCCAATCGCTCGCTTCTCCTACATTTGTTGTTATTCTATCTACGTTTTTCACGATATGATGAACTTTTATCAAAACAACTGTCATTGCTACTACCAGCGCTACAATAACCAGCGACAATAGTATAACAATAACTGACAAAAGAACAACTAATGTATGTAAATCATCCATATATCTATTGTACACCCAAATAATCCGCTTGTCGCGCAGCGCCTCAATATGCGATGTTTAAATAACAACTATTTTGCTTGAATACGCAATGAAAGCTCTTTCAGCTGCAGTTCATCGACAGAACTTGGCGAACTCATCATCGTATCAACACCTGAGCCGTTCTTTGGAAATGCTACGACTTCACGAATATTATCTTCACCTGTCAGTACCATAAAAATACGGTCGATACCGAACGCACATCCCGCATGCGGTGGCGCACCGTACTTAAACGCATTAATCATGGCACCAAATTTTGCATCAACGTAATCCGTATCGTATCCAAGCAGCCCGAATGCTTCATACATGACTTCTGGATTATGATTGCGCACCGCACCAGAACAAATCTCGTAGCCGTTCATAACCATGTCATACTGATCGGCTACGACGGCAAGTTTCTTTTCGTCAGTATCGGCAGCCCGCAGCGCCTCGACACCACCACGCGGCATACTGAATGGATTATGGCCGAAATCAACTTTCTTTGCACCTTCATCGTATTCGTAGAATGGAAAATCAACAATCCAAGCAAGTGCGACTTTACTTGGATCTTTCAGTTCGAAGTGATCAGCAAAGTCGCTTCGCAACCGACCAAGGACTTTATTAACAACCGCACGCTGGTCCGTCCCAAAGAATACCGCATCACCATCTTCAGCGCCAAGTTTTTGCTGAATATGCGTCAGCTCTTCTGCAGTCAAGAATTTCGCAATCGGCGAGACCGATTCACCATTTTCGTACTTAATATACGCCAGACCGCCAGCACCTTCGCTTTTAGCACTATCGGTAAACCCATCAATTTGTTTACGGCTCAGCGACGCGCCGCCCCTGACACAGATTGCCTTCACGACACCACCATTTGCAAGTGTATTTTTAAACACACCAAACTCCGTAGAGTGCAGTTCATCTGATAGATCAATGAGCTCCATATCAAAACGCAGATCCGGCTTGTCCGAACCATAGCGATCCATCGCTTCTTGATATGGAATGCGTGGAATACCCTCATAGGCAAGTTTTTTGCCGCCAAAATCAGTCACCAGCTGCCGAATGAGAGGTTCCATTTCCTGGCGAATAGTCTCGCCATCATCAACAAATGCCATCTCAAGATCAAGCTGGTAAAAATCACCATATAAACGATCTGCTCGCGGATCCTCATCTCGGAAACATGTTGCGATCTGATAGTAGCGAGGTACTCCACCGACCATCAGCAATTGCTTAAACTGCTGTGGTGCTTGCGGCAGCGCATAAAATGAGCCAGGATGCACACGGCTTGGCACCAAAAAGTCACGGGCACCTTCAGGACTTGAGTTTGCCAAAATCGGTGTCGTTACCTCTGTAAAATCATGCTCATCCATATACGCACGTAGCACCTTGTAATACTCCGAGCGACGCTTGAGACGCTCTTGCATTGATGGACGACGCAAATCAAGATAACGATACTTCAAGCGTAACTCTTCGTTCGATTGCTGGCCTTCGTCGCGCGTTGCAACGGGGAGCGGCTCAGATTTATTCAGTACAACCAGCGATGCAACAACAAGCTCAACAGAACCAGTGGTAATATGAGGATTCTGGAGCGATTGTTCGCGCTCACGTACGGTACCCGTTACCTGCAATACGAACTCATCACGCACTGATTCAGCCACCGCAAAAGCATCGGCATTATCTGGATTGATAACAAGCTGAATAAGTCCCGTATGATCACGAAGATCAATAAAGATAAGACCACCATGATCTCGCCGAGTGTTCACCCAGCCACTCACGCTCACTATTTGGTCAATATTCTGTGTTGTTTCAAGTGCTGTCGTTCGTTTCATCTCGAGTTATTGTACCATTTTACCTCTATAATTGCCAGCTCTCGTTATGCCGTTCATCAAAAAGAAGCTTCACAATATCACCTATGGTCACTACACCCGCTACCGTGCCAGTCTCGCCCGTGACAATTACCATCGATGTGTAATGCGCCACCATGTCATTCAGCGCCGAACGCGCCTGCTGTGATATCGGCATACGATCGATGTCTCGCTGCATCATCTCAGAAGCCTTTTGAGTATGACCGCCTCGTACATCAGTCAACTGGTGTAAATGAATGACACCAAGCACTGTCTCGGGCGTTTCACCCACCACCAGAAACCATTGTTGACCGGTTTGATGCAATTCGTTTACCACGAGTGGCCCAAGTATGTCATCCGCCCCAATTGTCGCTAGTTTACTGCGCGGTATCATGCAATCTTTCAGTGTATACTCGTCGAATACTAAACTCTGCATCAGGAGCGTTTTCTGCTTGGCAGAAACAATGTTCTTTCCAAGATGCTGCACAATATGATCAAGTTCTTGCTTTGAATGTACCCCGGAGACTGCCGAAGCTCTTTGCGGAGGAGTATAGAGGAGAATGCGTACCCATGCAAAGCGCTCGCTGCCTACAAAAAAGTAATGCAGCGCTTTTTCGCGAAAGTACTGCCCAATACGTGCAACTGGCGTCAAGTGCGCAAGTACAGCGCTTGCAGCGATCATACCTATGACAATCGCCACCGCAAGAATAAACGGCTGCACAAACATGACAACAATGATCGTAAGAGCCAAGATGGCTCCTGCTTGCGCAAGCCATATGCCGCCTGCAAGCTCTGCTTTACGCCGCTCGTACCGCTGCATACGCTGCGCCTCTTTGTCGCCTGCTTCAGCGCGCCGCTTTAGTTCAAAGCGACTCATACCGCTCGCCCTCGGGAGCTGCCACGTACGCAGCGCAGCCACAAGCAAGCTTATGACCCCTATTAGAAACGCGCTAAGCCATATCATCGTACCCCTATTGTACCACTTGTAAAATACTTTCGTTCTCAAAGGACTACTAGTTCGTAGTACAATAGTAAGAGGTATAAGGAGATTTTTTACAGTGAATACGAAGACATGGGTTATTTTCGGTGCAATTTGCGTCGTTATCCTGGGCGGCTTGATTGCCTTTTCAAAGCAAAATAAAATTTCGATCGACACAAGTTCGATTAACACAAGCGAAATACAGAAAGCTTCCGATCTAAACGGCAATACCGCCGATCATGTATTCGGTAGTGCAACCAGCCCAGTACGACTAGTCGAGTATGGTGATTTTCAGTGCCCAGGATGTGGCGGCGCACACCCAGGCATCAAAACAATCACCGAAGAATATGGTGATAAAATCGGATTTGTTTTCCGCGACTTTCCACTCACATCAATCCACCCGAACGCCCTCGCAGCAGCCACGGCAGTTGAGGCCGCTGGTAAGCTTGGGAAATATTGGGAAATGCACAACTTGGTATTTGAACAGCAGTCAACATGGAGCAACCTTGCCTCAGACAAGCGAACCGCACAGTTCGTAACTTATGCAAAACAAGTTGGTCTTGATGGTGAAAAATTCAAAGCTGAACTTGATTCAAAAGATATCGCCAAGAAAATCGCTTACGATCAAGCACTTGCCAGCAAGGATGGCGTCGATGCCACGCCAACATTCTACCTGAATGGCGAACGTGTCGACAAAGATATTGTCAGCAAGTTGCAGCAAGGAGACCTCGCACCAATACGCGAACTCCTCAACTCTAAACTCAAACAAAACAATATTGAACTACCTGCCGCGCAACCTGCAGCAACAGCCGAGCAACAGTAAGGTGTAGATAGTAATTAAAAAGCACCTTCCAAAAATAGAAGGTGATTTTTAATTAGTGTGCGATATACAGTTGCCACGTTGCTGGCACCACATCCACTGCAATCTTTTTGCGTCTAGTAGACACAAATTCGACAGCTATTGGCATGTCTTTTGTACTCCTTGTACATTGTTTGTCTCGTACGCAATCGACCTACGGGTATTTGATGGCGCGCAAGAGACGCATCGATAATAATATCATTCGTATATGAATACGTCAAGAAGCCCGTGAATTGTATCACGCTACTGTTTTTATTTTAGAACAAGCGCAACCGTTTTGCAAGAGCATAAATAGCCCCCACAAGAACGATCGTAAAGAGAACAATGAAGCCGTATGCCCAGCCCTCGGTTTGGAATGGCAGTGCCACGTTCATGCCATACATACCGTAAAACACGTTAGGAATCGTAATCAATACTGTAAACACCGTTAAGGTCTTCATACGCTGGTTCAGTACATTATTCGAAATCGTGCTATATGCATTTCGGATACTCGCTACTGTTTGAGCATGACTGGTTGTTTCATTAATCAATTGGCGAATATGCAAACGAACGTCATCGAGATCTTCGAGCGCCGCACCGGTAAATTGCCACTCTTCATTTTTCATCAAGCGTTCGCAAAGCGTCAGCGTTTCGTTCAAACACGATCGATACTCGTTTAAATTATCTTCGATCGTTACAAACTGGATAAAATCATGGTTACCGACCTCATGATGCTGCAATCGGTGCTTGATGTCTAAGATATGCGTCTTAGTCTGGCTAATAAGCCGTTGATACTGGTTAATGACCGCACCCATGGTCGCAACCACAAGCCTTTTATGATCCGTAATCGGCAGATCATACTCTTCGGCATATTCGATCGCCTCCTCAATAATGGCGGTTTCTTTTGGTGTGATGGTCACCAGCGCATTTGACGTTACCGCCATCAACAGCGGCGTCGTGACAATCTGCCCACGATGAGTTCGCTCTGCCGTACGCACAAACACATAGTGAACATCTTTCTTGCGCTCATAACGAGGGAGCTCATCAACGTCGCCAACATCATGGATAATCTTAGGATCAAGCGAAAACTCGTCAATCACCTGCGAACAGTCCTTAGCGTCAGGACACACAACATCAACCCACACATTGTCACCCCGGGCGTCTGTCACTTCGAATGCCGTTTGTCCGGCTTGCTTGTTGCGATACGTAAGCATTTATATGAAGTATAGCAAACACCGCGCCAATACACTATCGGCGCGGTGTTATTATGGATTAAAAGACCCTTACTCTACACCAGGTGTCTGGTCAGGGCGCGACTTGAGTTCTTTTTCTTTAATCAAGAAGACCAGTACTGCCGCCCCGAGCATCAATACAGCTGACACGCGGAAGATATCCGATAGACTGACACTAAACGTGTGGGTGATTTTACCAGCAAATTCCGATTGATTATTCGTAAATTGCTGCGTTGCTTTGTCTTTGGCTTGCGCGGGCAAATTACTCACACCTTGGTTAAATGCATCCGTAATCTTGTGCTTTGTATCGGGCATGTTTAGGTTCAATAGGGTGTTTGAGTCATTCAAATCACCCATTTTACTTGCGGCCGGACTCTGTTTAATAGTCGCAAGATAGGCATCATTCTGGATGTTCGTTAGGTTGTTATTGATACCCGCAGTCAACATCGCCCCGAACAATGCGATACCAACTGTTGATCCGAGACTTCGGAATAACTGGCTTGAGCTCGTCGCCGCACCAAGTTCGTGCTGCTTAAACTCATTCTGCACGACTAATGTCATAGTTGGCATCACCACGCCAAGGCCAGCACCAAGAAGTACCATGATAACTGCCTCGTAAGCATAGCTGCTCTCTGGCGTTAGTGTCGAAAGGCCAAGCACCATCAAGGTTGCTGTTACGATGCCGACTTGCATGAAGATCTTGTACCGACCAGTGCGTGAAATAATCTGCCCTGAGGTAATTGAGGTCACCATCAGACCAGCCACCATCGGGAGTAACATGAGGCCCGATTCAGTTGCCGACGCACCAAAAACTTGTTGGTTGAACTGTGTTAGATACAAGATGGATCCCATAAAGGCAGCGCCAAACAAGGTTGCAATACCCATAACCAACACATAGTTTCGGTTACGGAAGAACGCCAGTGGCAAAATCGGCTCTTTAGCACGACGCTCCACCCAAATAAAGGCGATGGTTGCAAGCGCAACAATTGCATACATGATGACACGCAGGCCTGCAAGTGATAAGCCCGTTGCCGTCATGACATCTTTAAAAATGGTTTCGGTATTATCAACCGCCAAAACAAGCGTACCAAGCGCAACGGTGAGCAACGCCGCACCAGTGTAGTCGACACGCGGTTTTTTGTCGTGGCGTAGCGGCGGACAGAAAATCGCAATCAATGCGAACGCAACAATCGCAATCGGTACGTTAATAAAGAACGTCCAGCGCCAGTCAGTCGTCACACCAAACAGGGTGTGTGCGTCGGTGAGCCAGCCACCAAGGAGTGGTCCGATAACTGAGCTGAGACCAAAAACGGCGCCAAAAATACCCTGCCAGCGACCTCGCTCACGAGCTGCAAACAAGTCACCGATAATCGTGAACGCATTTGCCGTAATGATACCACCGCCAATACCTTGAATAGCGCGCCACAGAATCAGCTGATCAACACTTCCTGATGTACCGCTCAGCATCGAAGCGATGCCAAAAATAGCAACGCCAATCAGCAAAATAATGCGGCGGCCGAATAGATCAGAGAGCTTACCCGCAATCGGCACAGTAATAGTTGTTGTTAATAGATATGCCGTTACGATCCAGCTGAGTGAATCGAACGCGTTAAACTCCTCGACAATTTTGCCAAGGGCAGTCGCAATGATGGTTTGGTCGAGCGCTACCAAGAACATACTCGCCATCACCGACAGCATAATAATCAGTTTGCCGCGCAAACTAAGATGATGGTGCATCGCGCTCTTTCTCCTTTAATGAATTTTCTTTAAGTGCTTTGAAGCTTTCGAGCTGTGATACCATTTTTTCAACCACACTTTCGAGCATGTCTTCTTTCAAAAAGACCACGCCAGCGCCATTCATGGCATCCACCACATACAAGCGATCACCAGGCTTGATATTAAGCTCTTCGCGAGCCTCAGCCGGAATCACAACTTGCCCCTTCGTACCGACAGTCGCCGTTCCATAGAGCCGCTTTTGACTAGGCATTCCCATAGTTATCTTCCTTTCTTTCCTACATTGTAGCAAAAGTATGAAAAGTATGTCAAGTAATACATAGCCTCATTGATTTCTCTGATCAAATCTAAAATAACGAGAAGGATTAACTAGTAAACCACTACTGCTTGTCGATCCGGGTCGAGTGCAATATTTGCTGCAAGTTCACCCGCACTCCAATAGCGCGCACCATACAATGGGTCATTCACCCAAAATCCAAGGGGCGCATTTGGCTCACCCGATACGCCGGTGACCGTGCGAGCATGACCGGTCGACGGCATCGTAATCATTGCACCAGTCGGCGTCTTCCATTTGGTATATCCGCCAGCCTTGGTCGCCCCAAACATAATTACGCTGCGACCCGCATGAATCTGTTCGGCAATCCAATTGACGCCAATTCCTGTTACCGACGATGCATTCACTCCAAAGCTTCGTGCAGCTTTAGCGACTGGTGGTGCATCTGGTCCTGCGCCTGTGCCTGCCGCAATCGAACCGTTCACATCCCCAACAAACATCTCCTGCGGATTGTCCCACGTTGGCGGATTTGTGCTTTTATCCATCGCTCGTGGTGCATACCCCATGCGCTGTACGATATCCATATCGCCCGCCATAATGCCCTTAGACGCTAAGATCATACGCAGTGATGCTGCGGTGCAACTGGCAGCATATTGCTGACGGTAATACGGAATATTCAACTTAACCGTACGGATCTCAGTCGTAAATGTCGTACGAAATTCATGAGCACTTGGTAGTCCAAACTCAGTATTGATCACTCCTGGGGCAACCCGTGCTGTTACCGTTTGCTGAAATCCAAGATCTGCAACTGTCGCGATCAAGGTGCTGCCCTGCCACTGCATACCCGTTACTTTTCCCGATGATATCGAAAATCGCTGCTCGGCCGACGCATGGTCAACAGCCTGGTCAAAGGTGAACTTTATCGCCTGGCTGGCCTGCGACAAGCCCTTGCCACCTGGCGATACACCAACCACCGCCACCGACCCGCGCGTTGTCAGCTCACCCGTGCGGTCAGCCGTCACAATGCCGCCCGCCTTGCTCCGCAAGCCTTTTTTAATGATATACGTATATGTTTTACCTGGCTCAAGGCTTGCCGGCGTAAACACATAGGTCGTATCATTTTGCCACGTCCCTTCGCCTGGCGCGTCAAATGCAATAAACTGCTTACTGTCTGGATCAATCGGCTGCGAAAAGACCAATGTCATCGGGTCATTCTTGCTCGTCAGTAGTGCTTTTGCAACTAAAGGCGCAGCCGGCTCATCGGCGATTTTAATATCTTTTTTGAGAAGTGACACATTGTTTTTGGTGTCGTATAGCTCAACCGCCACGGCAGCGCCCTGTGGCAGCAGCTCTTTTGGCCTCCAGCTGAACGTTTGATCTTTTTGTACCGATTTAATCATCGCAATCTCTGGCGTTGTGCGCAGCTCGAGCGAACGCAGCCCGCGATTTGGCGCCGCCAGCTTGACCGAGAACGCATAGTCAGCCGCTACCACCGCATTCGCCTGCAGTGTCGCAGCTCCGGTCTTGGCAACGCTTGGTGCTGTCTCGGTGGTAAACCGAACCGGTGCAATATGCGCAGAGCCAACCACCATACGCTTCGCATCAGGAGCCTTCACCGTATACGTCGTCCCGGCTTTAAAATATGTCTTAGGCGTCAACACCAGCCGATCTTTGCCAAACAACCCACCGCTTTGATACACCCATGCCCCCTCTACCGAAGGCGAAATGGTAATACGAGACGATTCCACCGCCGAGACTGCCTGGGTAAGCTCAATCACGAACGGCTGGTCGACTTTGTGACTTTGCGCCCCATAGTGTGCAGCGATCGCAAGTTGTGTTTTACAGACAAAGAATACCGTAAAAAGACTCACCATCAATACCAAACAACCGCCAACCACCATACGTGCAGGTAGTCGACGGATTTTTGTAGCCAGAGTGCGAATGCCTCTTTGCGGCCGCTGTTGGGTAGATTTAGTCATGTGTTTTTATGTTTTTGGTTGTGTGTTTTCAGTATAGCATAAGCGGCAGGCTAGCGACTACCAAGACCGCGGCTTTTACGCAATACACGCTTCTTGTAGCTACGCAGGAACAAGATAAAGCCAACAATCAGTGCAATCAAGACAAGCAGACCGATAATCGCTGCAATAATCAACATCTGCGGTACCACCCAGAATGTTCGCTCAACTTCGATAGTTTGATTTTTCTTGCCATAGGTAAAGGTTGCCAGCACCGTATATTTACCAAAGGTACCCACCTTATCAACCGGAATATTCCAGCGACGCGCACCATCTGGCAAAATCATGTCACGAGGATTATTACTATTAAAATCAGTTGAATACACGACCTTGTCACCATTTTTGACAGAAATCTTACCGAATGGCCCTGCCTGCAAGTTACCCGAGTTCTGGAATCGTGCGGTAATTTGTAGATTATCTGGCGTCTGGAAGAATGTTCCCGAAATACCCTTTTGTTGTACGTTAAAATCAGTCAACGTCAGCTGCTCAACCGTATCACCAGGCACAGTGAGGAGAATCAATGACGCAACACTCGCACTCATATTCACTTGACCACCCTCGCCTGGCTGTGCTGGCGCAAATCGAACTGCCCCAAAATACCCACCTGCTTGTGCAGACTTTGGTACATTGATAGCAACTTCGACAACTTTTGATTTGCCCGCAGGAATCGTCACATCACCAATCGGCGTCATGAATTTTTTAAGACTATGCTTAGGCGCAAACTTCTTGTCATCTAAGATAAGTGCTGGCGTGCCACTTTCATCACCCGAGATAAAGTCATTTTCGATGGCTTTGACCATGATATCTTCTTTGGTAATATTTGAAATCGTCGTTTTAACTACTGTACTTTCACCCGGCTTGACTTCAATATCACTCCGAACTGGTGAAACTTTGAGAATATTTGAATTTGTATTTACTGACGCTGCTGAGACCGATTGGCCACTGACACTTGCCACCAATACAACGGCGGCTACTACTGCTATACGAACACTCGCGAGAGCGTACTGTTTTATACTCATACCTTTTCCCTATTATCTGATTATCACCATCATACCAGAGACGCTTACGTTTGAGAATACACGTGGCTATAAAATAGCACCCCGTTTGGAGGTGCTATTTATCTATGATGCGAGCAAGTCTAGAACTTACCAGTCGCAATCAAGCTGAGCGCCGCTGAATAGTTACCAGCTGGTGTATTGTTCGCCGCACTTGCACCGAATGTCAGTTGCATATTGCGGTTGTTAGCTGGTTTACTATTTGTCGTCAAAATTGGCTCTCCGTAAGCGCTCAAGACGCCTGCATTATCCAGTCGGTATGAGCCGCTTGCATATGTACCCGTTGGGCCAAAATCACCATCCGTCGCATCTGTTATGGCCGTACCGGTCATAATGCCAAATTTGGCTTGACCAGCAGTAATACTACCTGTCGTACCTACACCGACAATATCACACAAATTAGATGCAGCACCTGCACGGTGGAGACCGCCGCACTGCTGGTTACTCTTAACATTCACAACAGCACCGCCAACAGCATTAGTTGAAAGCTGTGTATTCACAATACCAGTATAAATATCTTGAGAATCAAGTGCGAATACACCTGTTTCGACTTCACGTCCAAGCTTCAAGGTTGGAGCCTCGTACGGCGTACCAGTAAAGTCACAGTTATTGCCAATCGCAGCCTTTGACATACAGAATTGGAGACTTTCCATAACAGCTGCAGAGACGCCGATCGAGTCATTGAAAGAAAGTGCTACACCACCTTCATCTTGCTTATTTGTACCAACACTCGTGGCAGTATCGTAACCTGCCGGAGCTGCCGCATTCATTGCGGCCGCCGTAGCGTATGTCGTAATACGCGCATACATCGTGCCTGCTGTCTGCGGATTATGGATACCTGTCAAAGGAACTGAGACCGCACCTTCGGCAGCTACTGCAGATCCAAGTGTCACCTTGACCGTATTTGCATCAACTGATGTTACGCTATTTGGTCCAGCCGTTGCTACACTTGCTGTAGTGAATCCGGTAAGGTTCGTTGTTGAACATGGTTCACCAATTAGCGGCGTATTGTCGCAAAAATCAACAACAAATGCTTCTGTAGATGACGTGCCTGTATCAGTTTTGAAACTAATATTGTAGGTAACGTTGTCTGCATTTTTTGTCGCGCTACTCAACTCAATCGAACGCTCTGTTACAGTTGCCGCAGATGCCAATCCTGGCAACGCAGTCGATAGCACCAATGCTGCGACTGCAAATACCGACCCTGCGCGTCGGTTCAATGTCCTAAGAGAAATCATTCCCTCATCTCCTCACATTTTAAAGTTTTTTGTTTTACTTTAGTAGTAACGATATCAGTGTATCACGCTTATGCCAGGTAGTGTCAAGTACTTTTCAGGTAAAGTTTTCCACACCACCTTCACACTTACTTTTCTGTATATTTATCGCGCTCTTTAATCATGCGGTTACGCAGTGATACCAGCTGACTGCGACGCCCCAACCAATAGGTTGGCAGCAGTAGAATCATCAAAATAATAATCGGTATCCATAATATTTTTGGCGCAGGCGTGGCAGCCGCCTTTTTCTGATCGCCTGCCGCAGGCGCAGCATCCACCTTGCCACTTGCTACCGCAATCAGCTGCAAAAATGCCGTCGCACCATTCACATCTGTGACGGTAATATTCACCTGGTAAATACCCGCTTTTTTGTAGACATGTGAAATATCAATGACGCCTGCAAGCGCTTTACTCATAAGCTCTAGTTTACTGCCATCGCCCCAATCAATGCTAAAAGCGTATGGCCCAGTGCCGCCTGACAGCTGCAACGGCCATGTAAGCGTACCGCCTGCCGGTGCTGATCGCCGACCATACGAGCTCGTCAGCGTAATAGCTGCACCAAAGGCCGTAAATCGTGTATCAGTATATGTTACCGTCACAATATTTGATGTTGGTCCGGCCTGTTCAAGGTCATCATATACAATTGCGCTCAGTTCGTTTGTGCCCGGGAAAAGCCCAACCTGCAGGCTAAAGCTGCCGTTAGTACACATCACCGACCCCACCATCACACCATTGTTATAAATCTGCACCAGCAGACCAGTCGGACAAATACCATTCACCGTGATAGGTGAATTACTAAATGACGATCCATTGCCGGGCGTCGTAATCGTTGCACCTTGCGTAGGTGGCGGTTGCGGCTTGGTTGCTTCTATACCGTACGAACCAGGCTTTGGCGGCGGCGTTGGGAGCGCGTTAATCGCCTGCGCGTTATCCACCGGCAATGCAAAAAGCGCCAGCAGACAGCCACTGAGTATACTCAAGGCTGCCCACTGTACGCTTTTATCACCCCACTTCATACTTATGCTTATTGTATCGCGCCTTGGCTACGAACAAAAGGAATCTTGATTACTTTTTGCTTGATTTCTTAGTTTTGCCTGTTTTGCGGCGGATAGATCGGACAATACGCCAGATGACATAGGCAAGCACCAGGAGTAGCGCAACACAGAGCGCAATAAACCACCACGGCAGGTACCAGAATGAACCAACGCCATTGAGTTCTTTTGTAAGATTGCCATTTTGACCATAGAAGGCAGATAGCTTCGCGCTGTAGTAGCCAGGCCAGAGACCCGGCATCTCGCAAGTCTGACTTCGTGAGCGCTCACCATTTAGATTAACCTCTTGATCTTTGAGTTTAATGCAGCTCGTGAATGTACGAGACTGACCGATCAGCGCAAGCGAACCGTTTGGATTAAGATTATCAATTGTGTATTCTTGGCCAAACATACTCTTGAGCGTGATTGTACCGGCCGGTGCCTCAACCACATTACCATTGTTCTTAACTGTATAGGCCATCATCTGCGGCATGTCTGTCGTGATGCCTAGATACCCGGCTTTTTTGTCTGCAACCGCTTTCTGATAAGCACCAAACTTCTCAAGCTTAAGGTCCTCATTCACCTTACCAGGGATGGAAGTAAATACAAGCGTCACCCCTGAAGCGCTGAGTCCAACATTACCGCCATCAGGAGCACCAGTCGAATAGACGATTGCACTATAGTAGCTCCCCGCGCCATGACCAGCTGGGATCTTAACTTTCATGTCAAGCGTCTGACTACTGCTTGGTTTAATAGAAACGGTCTTTGGTATCGTCAAAAATGGCTTAAGAGACCATGTTGTCTGCGGAGCATTCGGGTCAAGCATAAGCTTTGGTGTTCCACCATCGTCCGTATACGTGAAATCAATCACTCTAAGAGTTAGCTCAAGCGTTGAATTTGAATCCAGATTGCGAATTGTCAACTTATCGTCAACAGACTTGCCCGGTTCAATTACATAATTCTTTTTTGGTGCAATACTTAGTGCCGCAGACCCGGTAGTCGTTGCCGCGCCTGCCGGCGGCACAGGCAGTATAGATGCACATGCAACTACAATAGCGCACGCTGCAATGACAATGCTTTTAAGGCGATTCATTTCTCTTTTTCCTCACATGTTACTTTGTTTAAGTATTAGCAGTATTGTACCACTAAAAACGACCACTGGCTATGTACGTGATTGTTGTAGTATACACACCGGCGCGCAGATTTTTACTTGAATTTGCAATATAGCTGACAGTAAATTTTCTCATCAAGCTTACATTGGGAGAATAGGCAACCACATCACCTGAGTTATACTTGTACTGATTAGCAATCCCATAATCGGGTGAAGGGATCGCATTAGCCCATGGGCCCTCCGGATCGATACCGACATTCGGTTTATTATTTGCTACTAGGTTAATCCCGAATTGATTACTCCCCTGTATACTTTCGGTCGGCGCCTCTAGTGGATCAATCACACTCGTGCCCGCGGCCATCGTACCACCATTAGCAGTAATAGCAAATCCCGCAGTTGCATTTGTACCTACCGCCATTTGCGACTGCGCGGTCAGCGTCGATCGATCGCTTAATTGCCCCATATCACTATAGTAGTTATCACTCGTATGCGAGCAGTCCTCCTCTACTTGTTCGGCTACGCAAAATATCAGCATCGGCGGTACCTGCGTCTCAATCACGATACCATTTGTCACCTGTCCTCGCACCGACCCAAAATCTATTTGCGGTCCAGTTGCATCCGTAGAATTATGCGTGCGGAGTCGAATTGAAAAAGCTTGGGTTGTGTCAGTTGGGTTCACTACACCTGTCAGCGTATATGATGAGCTTGGGGTCATAATCATACCCGGTATACGCGTCAGTACAATATGGTTCGTGGTCTGTGCGCCAATAGTATAGCCCGTCTCGCCCGTCTGATTCGATAGCATAGCATGCGATACATCAAGCCCCGGCGGCACCTCGCACGGCATGTATGGGATAGGGTCTACACAAAACAGCATATCGACCGAGCCAACCGGCTGCGGAGTCGTATAGCGAAATGATACGGTGTATGACGTCGTCGCACCCGGTACGCTACTTTGCATAAACAACCCACGCTCCTGCAAGCGCGTCGCCGCTCCGACCGGCTCGACAAACAGAAGCAGCGCCAAAAATAGCGCGATCATCTCGCCCGGCATCATAAACCGCCACCGAGTAATCCGAGCATGCCACCGAACCAACTTATGCTTCATACCTGTTATTGTACTAAACTATTGATGTATTGCGTAGTAGCTTACAGTAAATACAAAACCGACCCCTTTGCAGGAGTCGGTTTGTTATTGCAGAAATCTCTATACTATTTAAACTCTAGTATTGTGGAGCTGCAATGTAGTTGATCTTAGTTGTGTAAATACCAGCTGGAGTTGTCGCAGCGATGTTAGCCATGTAGCGCATCTTGCCAGTAACACAGTCTACAACTTGGTTATTCTCAGTTGCAATTGGAGTAGGAACAGTGTTTGAGTTCTTGTCAAATGCGAACTGAGCTTGAGTACCGATTGAATTATACTCTGGATTAATATAACCTGCACCACCACCATAATTTGCCAAAGGAGCTAGTGGGTAAAGCTGTGGGAAATGATAGCTTGCGTTAGAGCCAACATCTGTTGTTGTGCTAGTATGAACACCTGTCGGAACACCCGTCGGGGTTGCAAGCTCTTCGTCAGTCTTCAGAGCGACAAGACCACTTGCAAGGTTATCAGCACCATCTTCAAACGGATTAGCCGTATGGTTCTCGCTACTATAGTTAACTTTGTAGCCAACATTATTAACTGTATCGACATCAGAACCATCACCATTCGCAAGAGCAAGTCCAAACTGCTCAGATCCCTTAACCGATGTTGTAGCTTGGCCATCGCCAGGAGTTGCTACACCAATAGGATCAATCTGGTCGTTAACTGTATTGCTTAGTGTTACACCTGAATAGTAAACCGTCGCACCAGCACTAGAGTTCGAACTTAATCGCCAATATGAATGGGTACTATATGTCGTGTTTGGATCAAGAGAATTCTCGCCAACCTGATTACCCATTTTGAGGATATTCGGATTACTCGAGGTCATACCCTTGAGGATAGGATCGCAAGGCGTGTGTGTGCTCTGATTTGCAGGAGCAGTCGCTGCTGCAAGCTGCGTAGCGTCGAGTGTATTCGGATCGACAGTACCAACAGAGAACTGCATCGTTTCCAAAACCTTTGTCTGAATCTCAATTGACTGATTCATAACATTGGCAACAGTTACGCCACCGTCAAGCAGAGTTGTTGCACCAGCATCGCTATAGGTATTAATTTTCACAAAGAACTCACGAGAGCCAGGGTTTGTTATGTAGTTATTATCTGTACCGAAGAAAATAACCTTTACATAATCACCAGCTGCAAGTGTCTGACCAGTTGTATTAGCAAGAGTAATATAGTTATTCTTGTTAGTATCGATTGGTGCATCCTGTTCTTTTGACGCTGTCATCGTCCAGTCTGCGCTGTATGACCATGTCGTAGCAGCGGGAGCCTTATGCAAAACGATGAAATGACCTTGAGAGCCATTGCGATTTGGTATGTTCTCAGCACTACTTGGCTGACCCTTTGCATCATCAAATAATGCGGTAAAGTTAGCATTACTTATTTCGGCCGGAGTTTGACCCGTTACGATCTCAAGATCACTTGTCTTAGCTGCGATCGTTGTTGCACTGTTTGCAACCTGACCAGCATTATCTCCTGGCCCCTGACACTGTCCTGCTGACTTTGTACAGTATTGAAATGTCATTGCACCAACCGATGCGCCTGAGCTCACACGGAAAGAGAATGTATTTCCTGTTTTTTGACCGTTTGCACCGCTATTCGGTGGTGCATATGTACCGTTACCTGAGCCATCCGTAAATGACCAGCCCGGTGATCCGCTTGAAAGCGTCAAGCTACGCTCTGTCAACGGGTTGAGGGCATCTGCAAATGCCGCACCTGCCGGGAAGACTGCTGGTACGATAGCTGCAACAGCCATACCAAAAGCCGCACCCGCAAGTGTACCGCGTCGAGCGATTTCCTTGAGTGTATACATGTTTTGTATATCTCCTTTTGATTTTATATTGGTGGACAACCCATAGGAGGGGTTTCATCGCGAATTTTACCACTAGCGTGATAGCTTACGCAATAGTTTATCCACAGGAATTTGCAAAATAATGATGAAACGCTGAAATATTTAGTACATCGGAATCGCCACAACCGAAAAATCGCCGGTAAAATGCCCGGCTGGTGTAGTACCAGAAACGTTCACGATCATGCTTATAGTGTAGTCGGTGCGACCGCTCGGAGCATTACTTTGCGCCACCACATCACCGCTGTGGTACATAAATTTATTGGCTACACCATAATTGCTCGCTACCTGGCCAAAGGTCGCCTGACCAGATGGTACCTGCAGCGGATCGGCACCAAGTGACGGTGCTGTATTGGCAACGAGGTTAATCGCAAACTGCTCCTTGCCTTTTTGCGAATCGGTTGGCGTGGTTGGTGTTTTGAGCGTATGGTTGCCGAATTTTGGTGGATTGCCGATCACCTGCAAGAAATAGCCACTACCCATGTGGTTGCGTACGCGCACAATCGAGGTACGAGTGGCCGTTTTATCGGTCGAAAGCACGCCAAGATTTGATTCGCCCGGCTCCACAATCACCTCAAGTACCGGGTTATTGTCTTCGATTGGCTGAAAGTTCGCTGTACTGGCACCATTTGTTGCCGGCGTACTACCACCCATAGGGCCAATCGAGGCCTTCGCGCAGTATTGCCCAGAACAGCTGTTGAGCATACCGCCCGCCCCAAACTGTGCTTCGCTCATCTCATAGCCGTTCGAAGCCGAATTAACCGCAAATACCGGCCATGACCAAAGGCCGGCTACAAATAATCCCCCAACAGTTACCCACAGTATCCATTTTTTCATAGGTCAGTCTACCCCTCAGTATACTACAAACCCCTGGCCTCTGGTATGATGCTCGTGGTTATGGTACGCTTAAGGCATAGACTAAACCGTTAGCATAATGGAACCAGACAAAAACACCCCGCCATCAGACGACGAGACTTCGGCCAAGGATACCCAGGCCGCGCCCGCTGACGCACTCAGTCGGACACCAGATGACTTGGAAGAGGAGCGTGCCGCGCAGGCAACCGAACAAGCTAAAGACGCGCAGACAGGTGAGAAAAAACCTTCGGCAGTGCGACGCTTTTTCCGCCGGGTAAACGTATACTTGCTTCTTTTTGTTTTGATTGTTGTCATTGCTGGAATCGTGGTTGCCGTTACCTATCTCAATAGTCAAAAAACCGTTAATGAACCGAACATTGCCACTCAAACTTTGACTGAAAATGCACTCAAACAACTCTCCAACTCTGATGCAACCGTGGGCAATTCATCACAGACACTTACCATTCAAGGCAATGCCATCATTGCCGGACAGTCGCTCATGCGTGGTAATTTAAACGTTGCGGGTAACATTCAGGCAGGCGGCAGTATTCAGGGTGCTAACCTCACTATTTCGGGCACATCAAATTTAGGCACCGCGCAGATCAACACTCTCCAAGTTGCTAATACACTCGCAGTACAAGGTGCCACTACCATGCGCGATCTTTCGGTTGCGGGTGCGGCATCGTTTAGTGGCGCCGTTACTGCGAATCAGCTGACAACCTCTCGGCTAGTGTTGAGTGGCAATGCGGTATTGCAGGTGCCCAATCACTTGAGTTTTACCGGCCCAACGCCAAGTCGCAATATTACATCGAATGTACTAGGGGCAGGCGGCTCGGTGTCCATCAGCGGTTCCGACACCAGCGGTACGGTCAACATCAACACGGGCAACAACCCACAGCCAGGCTGCTTTACCCGCGTCACCTTCCAGCAACCGTTCACAAGTCAACCGCGCGTTATCATCAGTCCTGTCGGTGCTGGCGCTGGCCAAACACAATATTACGTCACACGCGATAATGGCGGATTCAGTATCTGTACTAATAATGCTGCGCCAGCGGGCCAAGCATTTGCGTTTGATTATTTTGTCGCAGGCTAAACATCCATAAACACCACCACGCGGTCGGCTTTGACATGCATAAGTGCACGGTGAATTTTGATCGTTTTTGGATCACCTTCGAGAGGTTTAATGACAAGATTACAGGGCACCAGCATACATAAAAAATTATGGTGGCGCGGCAAAATATCAAAAGGACCCGTGTCATTGACGGCGCTCACGCTCGCAGCTTCGCCTTCAAAGTACACTTGAAACGGCGCATAGACTTTGACCGACATACTTGGCTTGCCATCTGTGTGCGCCGGAGCTTGCTCTGATGATGTATCAACTGCTGACGTTTCTTCGGCCACTACGATTCCTTACTTTCGGGAGATTCAGCAGACTCCTCGGTATCCGCTTGAGGCAATTCTGCAGGTGCTTCAGAAGATTCTGTATCAGCTACCTCAGCCTTACCAATAATTGCTTCAACACCATCGAGTGTTTGATCGCGCGTCATGTGCTCGCCTTCCACACCTGTTACTTTGTACATGACATTAAATCGCTGCTTGAAGAATTCGATGAGCTGCTTCGCCTTGTTGTAGTCATCGCGATCCTCTGTCGACAACTCTGACTCACCGATAATAGCGATAATACCTTTGAGCGATTCGTACTTTTGCAAAATCGCCGTCGCGCGGGTTGCTAAATCATAATGGCGCTCACCTACTACTTCAGGTGTCAGTAGGCTTGATTTTGATGCCAAGATATCAACCGCCGGGCGAATACCTTGCGCCGCAACTGCACGCGATAGCACGATCGTACTATCGAGTTCGTGCTGAATCATCTGCACGGCTGGATCCGAGAGATCGTCAGCCGGCACATAAATAGTCTGCAAGGCTGTGATTGAACCATTCACATTGGTTGCCAGACGATCTTGGAACGTTTTAACATCACTAAAAACGGTCGGCTGGTAGCCACCTTCAGCCGGGGTTTGGTCGACAATAGTCGAAACTTCGTTTTTGGCCTGAATATAGCGGTACATATTGTCGGCGAACAGGAGCACATCTCTTTTTAAATCGTCGCGGAAATATTCAGCCAAGGTAATGGCTGCAAGACCAATCAATGAACGCTGCACCGGATTCTCGTTCATCTGACCAAAGAACATAGCCGTGTTTTTGAGCAGATCGTTATCATCCAGTGTCTTGTAGAGCTCGTGACCTTCGCGAATACGCTCACCAATACCGGCAAACATACTGATTGCACCCGAACCTTCGGCTACGTTGTTGATAATTTCCATCGTCAGCACGGTTTTGCCGACACCCGCACCACCGACGATGCCAATTTTGCGACCTTTGACAAACGGCGTAAAGAAGTCGAGAACTTTCATACCTGTTTCAAGAATGTCATCAGGGCGATTTTCGAGACTCGTTTCTTGGAATGCTGGGGCGAAAATCGGGCGCTTAATCATACGGTCGAGCGTAGCCTGGTCGAGCTGCGGTTTGCCGTCGATCGGACGTGCCATTGCATCCCATACGCGACCAATCATTTCTTCGCCAACAGGAATTTCAAGACTACGACCACTTCGCGACACGCGATCACCTTTTTTAATGCTATATTCACCACCGATGTTCAGGCAGACCGCTGTATCGCCATGGCTCAAACTACTGACCAGCAGCGGCGACTTGGTCTCGTTGTCAACGTAGAGCATCTCGTTAAGATCAGGCATATCATCATCAAACTGAACCTTGATCACCAAGCCTTTGAGTGTCCTAATTGTTCCCTTGCCGTGTGTTACCGCATCCATACTATTCTCCTCCACCTGCACGTATTTTCTTGAGTCCTGCCAATGATTCTTTGAGGCGAGTATCGACCTGATTGCGTTTGGCTCGGTTATACTCGGTATGGAGTTCGGTGGCTGTTTCAACCGAGCGCTCTTTAGCTGCCGACATTGCCTTAAACCGACTTGCAACTTGCGCCAATCGACTGTCGTAAATAAACTGTGAAATCGTCAGACGTAAAATCGAATTCTCCAAATACGCCGCCACCGCATACGATCCTGGTTCAAAAATATAAGTCTTTTCACTGACAACATCATCCGATACCATACCTAAGTCGGCAACATGGCCACGACTTGATACCACTTCACTGAGATCAACATCTTTGATTTCCTGCTGACTAAGGGAAATATAGTCTTGATAGAAAATTCGACTTTTGTCGTACTTACGAATGATATCCATCAGCGGATCGACATTGATATAGTCTTTTTCGGGGAGGTCAAAATAGTACGTGTAAAAAATATTCTGCTGCTTGAGTTTCAGAGCACCGTGGTGACCAACTACTAAGACATCCTGCTTGGTTTCATCATAATACTCGATGACTTTACGAATGAGACGCTGGTCAATATCACCACTCAAGCCTCCCTTAGCGGTAATCAAAATGAGAAGTTCTTTGTCAATCGGCTTCTCATCGGGCGCACGCCCAAAATTAAACAGCACGTCAACGCGAATCTGTTTGTAGATATTCCAGACTTCATCGAAAAACTGATTGCTAATCAGGACCTTATTTTTTGTCTTGGCGATTTGCATACTACTGAGACTTTCGAGTGCCGAAGTCAGGCTTACAACAGACCGAACAGACGACTCCTCTGCTTTGATTTCAAGAGGACGACGCATCTTACTTATCCTCCTTGGCCGATTCAGCTGGCGCGTTCGCCTCTTCAGCTGCACGAGCCGCTTCTTCAGCCTGGCGTTTCTTTTCAGCATCGGCCTTGGCTGCTTTTTCGATGGCGGCTTTTCTCACTTCATCAATCGTCACTACTTCAGCTTTCAGTGCTGCTGCGAGCTCATCAAAGTTGCCATTAAGATCACCGTCTTCTTGTAGTTTTGGTGCGTATTCATGAACACGCTCTTTGAGTTTTTCAACATTGATAATTTCTTCCGGGCTACTGTCGAGCACAATACTCATGATAAATTGCTGCTCGGCGTAGCTATAAATTTCACCAATCGCCTGGTTCATCAGCTTAAATAGCACCTTACCTTTATCGTAATCGGCCTGCGCTTGCGGGCTAAGCTCGGTACCAAAGTGAGCATACTCTTCGGCGGTACGATAGCCCGATAATGTCAGGTTGAGTCGATCAGCCAACGACTTCTGGCGCTTGTTTTGGCCAACACCACCCACGCGTGTTACCGATAATGCCGTACTCACTGCTGGACGCATTGTCTCTGCAAAGATCTTACCATCCAAAATCCACTGGCCATCAGTGATTGACATGATGTTTGTTGGGAGATATGCCGTAATATCACCACCCGGCGCGTAGACGATCGGAATCAGTGTTTGGCTGGCGTGGTTTGATTCGGTCTTGCCGCCGCGCTCCAGCAAGCTCGAGTGTGTATAGAACATATCACCCGGATACGAATCACGACCCGGACTAACACCTGCAATCAGTGAAATTTCGCGGTACGCCTGTGCATGAGCCGTCAAATCATCATAAATCACCAACGTATCCATATTGAGTTTATGCCAGAAGTATTCACCATGTGCAGCCCCAACATAGGGCACAAGATAGGTGAGGATAAGCGATTCAAACGAGTTTGTCACCACAATAACCGCTTTTTTGAGCGCATCGTTTTTCTGGAGATTATTTACCAGCTCTGCCACATCATGTTGGCGCTTGGCAATCAGAACATAAATCACGGTAATATCAGTATTTTTCTGGTTAATAGCAACTTGCGCCGCGAGTGCGGTCTTGCCCACCTTACTGTCGCCCAACATTGCCATACGCTGGCCGCGCGCCAACGAATATTCCAGGTCAAGCAGTGTCACACCCGTTTCAACTGGCGTATCGAGCAGCTCGCGTTCGTACAACATCGGCGCCCCATGGAACACATCCCATTCCTGGTCAGGGATAATCTCACCCTTACCATCAATGGGCTCACCAAATACATTCACCACGCGGCCGATAAAATTCTTACCGACCGGTGTCATAATATCATGCGCTTCAATCACACATACCGCACCCATATGGAGTGGCGACGGATCGAGCTTCATCACAATCACATGATCTTCGAAGATTTCATGTACATACCCTCGGGTACCGTCCTCAAATCGCACGGTTGCATGAACGTTCGTCGGCTGCAAACCCCGAACACTCACCATAAATGAGTCAATACCAACGATTTCACCGACAGGATTACCTGCATCGACACACTTTTGAAAGGCTTTATTCGGCTCCACTGAGTGCCTCCAACTGACCTACTAGCGCCTCGTGTTGTTGATGCAATAGCCCTCGCACACTGAGATCGTGCACTTTGTTAGCCGTACGCACATACACACCTGCCACAAGAGACGGCTGCAAGCCAACGGCAATAATAGCCTGCGGATGAACAGATTCGCGCAACCACTGCGCCAGTGTTTCGAGGCTCGGACGATCGGCTTGTACAGCAAATGTCATATGAATAGTCGGTACGGTATCTTTTAGCTTTTGCATGTACCGCACAAGGTCACCCCGTGTCCGCGCATCATCAAGTGTCAGATTATTTTCGACGAGAAATGCTGTCATCACTTCCGAAAAAACTAACGGTTCGCCCGCTGCCGAGCCAACTTTGGCTCGTACCGCCCGCTGCGTCAATTCATCGTCAGCCGCTTCGAGTTCATGTATCAACCGTACGAGATCAGCCTTACTGACAATACTCGCTGGCAAACGAACCGATTCAGATGACGTACCTGCCTGGTTCATAATTTCATGTCGCTCACAATCGCGTCTTTGTTCTGCTCCATCTGCTTGATAATCGACGGAAGCTGCGCCTTAAGATCAAATTGGTCGCCAAGTGCATCAACCACATAATGCTCGATAATCTGTGCCATATTCTCTTCAAATGCACGCACCAAATTCGCCTCTTGCGCCGCTAAGGCCTGGCCAACAAGTTCGTTCATTTTCTCATGTTGCTCTTGGAGGGCACGGACACTTTGCTGCAATACATGGAGCGCTGAATCTTGGGCATCGTGCATTGCTGTTAGGCGCGTGTTGTTTTCCTCAAATGTCCGCGTCAGCATTGCCGTTTGATCAGTGACGGTTTTCTGTAATGTGTCACTAAGACTTTTGTGTTGTTGCTGCAATGCGAGGGCGCTATTCGTCAGTGTTTTAAGTGCCGCTTCCTGACTCTCCTGTAAGGTCTTACTGTAGGCAGCCGTCTGTTGATCCAAGGTGCTCATGACGTGTACTTTGATATCTTCGTTGAGCTGCCTTATACCTTCAGCTATCTGAGCTGCAACATGCTGCTTCAGCTCAGACTTTACATCGCTGATAGTTTGGTCTAAGTCTTGCTTGAAAGTATCTGCGTTTTTGCTGATAATCTGCTCAAAATACCAGCGACCGTGGCTTCGAAGCTCTTCCCGGTAAACTTCGTCAAAGAACAGTTTTTCGCGCTCAAAATCTTCGCCCTCCGTTTGGCCGGAGTCTGCTTGCTGTTGCTGTTTGTTGCTAAATAATCCCACGCTGTTCCACCCTGTTTTTTGCTATAGCTTCAATAGTAAATATACCGCAAATAAGCCAATTACCAAAATCAAGACGCTGGTGAGAATAATTTCGAACAACGCCCGAAAAATCGATTTTTTAGACATCGGATTACGCCCAATCGATATCACACCGCTTCGCACCCCTGAATACAACACAATAATCGCGGCGATCAAACTGACACCAGCAATTGCAAGGCTGAGGTAAATACGAATGGGGCTCACTTCTTTTTCAGCAATTGCCTGGCCAATACGCTCCAGCAGATCTGGTACTTTTGCCTTGGTGCTCTTTTCGTTGGGATTACGACGGATATCAATCGTCACTGGAATCGACCCAAGCGTCACCGTCCGATTAACGGCACCGGTCGTGTCTTTGAGCTCGGTCGTCCCAAGCGTCACCCCCTTGCCATCAAACCCAGCAGCAGCTCGACCAAACACGGTCTTCTCCTTGGTGCTCGCTTTCATCGCTACGCCATTTACCGATGATAGCGTCACATAATCACCTTGATTAATCGTACCACCCTGAGTACTGACAAGCACATTGTACGTCCCAGCTACCGCTACGTATGTTTCATTTTGTAGCGCTTCGTTTGAAACGGTAAACGAAAGCTGGTTGCGATCAACGGCAACACCGAACATATTCTGGAGCTCAGTCGGTACCGCTGCCTTGACGCGATTTGAATCTTTACCTGTCAGCTGTACGATCGTACCATTCTCGAGCGGCGCATCCGCTGCGTAGCCCTGCACATTACCACCCCCATAGTTCGCAGCGAAAACTGGCAGCGAAAAGAACGCTATTGCCCCAATAACGCCACCGATGCCTGCTGTGGTTAAAAATCGTTTCATGATTGTGCTTATTCTAGGGTTCATTATAGCACCCTGGAAAGCATGTGCGGCAGACCATTTCAAAAGCACCTGTTTCCTCTGTTTTTATAGGCGTAAAATCGTTGCTCCGACCATCGTGCTCGTGGTAAAATAACACCAAGCTTTGGTGGCCACCACGCATCCGAGTGAAACAAACATTTTACCCGCATTACCGGTGTAAAACCATACAACAATGACAGCGTGGTGCCACCTCCCCACTATCCTTAACCAACGTCGTGCACTGTGGATAACAGGGCTTATTGCGTTATGTGCTGCGTTTATTACAACGCTTCTGTTTGCTCATGCCTCATATGCGGTACCCAATACGAATAAAGTTATCAACTTCCAGGGGCGCCTTACCTATCCGACTGGTGGTGTCGTTGCAGATGGGTATTACAACATTCAATTTAAGATTTATCAAGGTGGCGATGGTAAAACCGCTGGCAACGGCGGGATAACACCAAGCTGGATCGAATCATACACCAACAATAACACCAATGCTGGCGTGTACGTGAAGGGCGGCTATTTCTCAGTGAGCCTTGGTGAAAAATCACCCTTCGGCAGCCTCGTTGACTGGGACAACGACACCCTCTGGCTCTCAATGAACGTCGGAGGAACCGCCGCAAACTGTACCAGCTTCGGCGGAGCAGGATGTACAGGTGATGGCGAAATGCTCCCGATGCAGCGTATGACCGCAGTACCTTACGCACTCAACGCTGGTGCGCTGAATGGCAAATCGGCAGATAATTTCGTTCAGATCGCTCAGGGCGTACAGACTGATGCGAGTAATAACACAAGCAGCATTTTCATCAACAAAACCGGAACCAACGGCAACTTCGCACAGCTACAAAACGACGGTACCGACGTACTTCGCATCGGCAACACCGGTGATTTAGAGTTTGGTGGGGCGCAGGATCACACAATTAGCGTTGCACAAAGTGGCACCAATACACAAGGTGGACACCTCGGTATCACCGCAGGTACCGGAGGAAGCGGCGATGGTGCAACCGGAGGTTATCTAATACTACAGGGTGGCAATGCAGGTGGCACCAATGGAGATGGCGGATCAGTTGTTATTAACGGAGGAAATGGTACCGGAACAGGCCATGGCGGCACCATCTATATTGGCAGCTCTAACGATTCAAATATCCAGATTGGCAACACAAACCTGGCAGGCAGTTCGCAGGGTATCAATATCGGTACCAATACCGGGAGCGGTACGACGTTTGTCACAATCGGGTCAAGTGGATCCGCAGGCGGCGGCACCACCACTCTGCAAGCTAAAGATACGGTCAGCATCAAGACAAATGACGTGACACGAGCAACCTTTACCAATAGCAACTCGGTCTATTTTGGTAATGGCGTGTCGGCAGCCACCCCTGATAACTTCACTATTCAGGGTACTAATAGTGCGGCGAGCGGGACGGCCGGCGGATCACTCACCGTTCAAGGTGGCAATGCGACCACTGGTAACGCTAACGGGGGTAATATCACGCTCAGCGGCGGGACGGGTAGCGGTACCGGAAGCAGTGGCCTTGTTGTCATGACCACGCCAACCTTCTCTACCGTCACGAATGATTCGAACTGCTACACAGGAGGCGCCCCTGTTGCCTCTAACTGTACGGTGAGCGCTGCAACTGTCAACTCCTCGTCAGCAGTGATTGTTGGATTTAGCACCGACGGAAAAATTGCCACATTACCCGCCCCCGCCAATACCACCGCCGGCCGAATCATCTACGTCATGGCTGCAGGTGGATCACACAATTTTACCTTGCGTGCCAATACAGGGAGTGCAGCTGAGCAATCAATTGCAATGCGCGCCAATATGACCGCCACTATGATCTGGAATGGTAGTGCTTGGACAGCTGCAGGTGGATCGAACGCGTCAACCCTTCAAAACGTATACGATAACAATCCACAAGGACCGACTGCCGATATCGTACTCAACAAAACAACCTCAACCAATGGCCTTGCTATCAAAGATAGCGTAAGCGACCCGATCAACGGCAACATGCTCGCAGTGAAAAACGCAACCGATAGTGCTATTTTCTCGGTTAACAGCGCCGCCTCAAATGAATATGCGACCAACCCTGGTGCCGAAACCGCGGGTGGAAGCGCTTCTACCTTCCCTGCTAATACCTGGGGTAGTGTCGGTGCAGCGAGCATCTCACGCTATACAACAGCCGGTAATTACATAGCTAACGGATCTGCGTCAGTAAAGGTTAATGTAACCGGTGGGCTTTCAGGAGCTAAAAACCAGCTCACAGCAGCCCTTCTCCCAAGCAAAACCTATAACGTTACAATGAAAGCCCGTCTTGAAAGCGGCTCATTTACCGATTTCGGCGTCAACTACTCAGCAGACGGCACTAACCTGGCAGTCGATTGCTCAGATGATGTAGAGATCGTAACAACTGAATGGCGTCAAGTAAGCTGCTCCTTCCAAACACCGGCAAGTGGTATTACTGCCCAAAACTTCATTGCCATTGGCCAGACAAATGCAGCAACACACACATTCTATATCGACGACTTATCAGTCGCACAGTCAGATAGCGCCTCATCGTCAGTTAAGATTGGCACGGGCAATAACACGGGCAACGCAACACTCTTCACTCTCGACAAGAGTCCAACTGCCCCCACAGCACCATCAAACGAAGCCCTTCTTGGCAGCATGTATTACGATACAACAATAGGTAAAGTGCAATGTTTTGAAGCTGACGGTTGGGGAGCCTGTAGTGCACAGCCCGACACCTTTGTTCTCCTAAGTCCAGAATATCCAAACGCTGTCATTAACACAACTGGCACTGGCACCTTTAGTAGTGGATTTTGCTCCAATGCACTTAATATCAACGACGGTACTTCTGGACAACCGTTAATATGCGGGAGCAATGACACCTATAATTTCTATCAATGGTCATCAACACAAGGCGCCACCCAAACACGAAGTATCTATGTAAACTACCAACTACCGTCAAACTTCAAAAAGTTCGTTGCCGGCTCAACCTCGCTATCCTCGCGCACTAACAGCAGTGATGCAGCTGTACGCTTCGTTGTTTTCCGTAACCGCCCTGGCACGAGTCTTACTATGTGCGGCACACCGACCACCGCATCCACTGGTGCTGTCGCTTGGCAAAAAACAACGACCGCACTAGCCAACGATCCAGCAAGTTGTGGTTTCTCACCTGGTGATAGCTTGGTAATGCGCATCGACGTTGAAAGCAAAAACAGCGCCACTGCTTATGTCAGTAATTTCAACTTCGCCTTCAGCAACAATGACTAGCGTAAGGTTTTTGGCCTGCCATCCCTGTTTATGCTACACTAACAAAGTAGCTTATTGTGGCATTGTGTGCCACAGGACACTTATCAGTGAAGGTAACCCGACCCACAAAACAACAAACTGTCATCATATGTATTATCGCCTGCGTTCTGCTTGGCGGCGGTATTATGATTGCGATTACTAACCATCAGGAGCCCCGCACACCTACCTATGCAACATTAGTACCAACACAGAAATCAGTCTCAGACCTTGGCGGATGGCAGCGCATCAGCCCACCTGGAAAAGACCCCGTATTTGCCTATACGGATAGTATAGATGGTGTTCGTATTAGTGTCAGTCAGCAAGCAATGCCCGCATCATTCAAGGGTGATATCGCGCAGCGTACCGCGAATCTCGCCCGCGATTTTCAGGCCACAAGAAGACTTGATGTCAGCGGTACTATCGTTTATATTGGTACTTCGGCAAAAGGTCCGCAGTCTACAATCTTTACCAAAAATAATCTGTTAATTTTTATTAAGTCCGAAAAAACAATCAGCGACGCCGGATGGTCGAGCTATATATCATCACTGAGCGCGCAACCAGCTCCGTAGCTATAAATTATTTGTTACCGTTTTTATGCTGCTCGATTGATTGAGCGACCTTACCGTCACTCTTAAGATTCTCATAAAAGAGCACCTGGTCTTGAGCGATGAGCATCTCATCCTCTGGACCGTGAATTTCATTGCCAAGCTTCACTAATTGGACATTACCTTGATCGGTCGTCGTCTGCTGCGGATTCTTCGCATCTTTTTCGGCATCTTGCGATTGTGTTTGCAAGTAATAAATATCTGTCAGTTTCATGTAGCCGCTCGTCCCTGCCTGCAGCTTACCAAAATATACCTGGCCATTCGTAAAGAACACTGCCTGATATTTACTACTGTCAACCACAAGACCTGGTTGTTGTATATTTGACCACAGTATCCATGCAACCGCACCGATAATAATACCCGCTACCGCTGCAGCAACAGGAATCAAAACTCGTTTCCAGCGACCAGACTCTGGCCGTACCTGAGGCGTGCTTGCACGATACGCAGGGAGCGCTTCTTTCTTAGCTACCGGTTCTGACTGCCGTGCTACAGGCTGTTCAGGTCGAGCGGCAACTCGTCGGTCTGTCGGTCGCGGCGCACGAAGTCCCCCGTCCATCTTTGTGTGTCTCCCTTTACCTTCTTTATCCCCTACTATAGCATAAGAACTGTACTGTTTTCAATCGATACCACCCGCTTCTATATGTGCCTCTTGAGTTTTCCGACATGGTCTATCAGTTTGTGATTACCAGACTTCTTGGCATATACCTCCATGCGGCTGATTATCGACTTGTGTGCCTTGAGATCTGCAGTAGTCATACTTGACCCGAGTTTCTTTTGCTCGGTAAAAAATAACGCCTCATAGCAATTCTGCACTGCTTGCTTGTCACCATATTTTTCGAACGCATGCGCTGCATCAAGGTATTTTCCTGCTTTGTAGAGATACACTCCTTCGACATGATAACTGTTTTTGACGAGTTCCGTACGTTTCAAAGAATATTCAGCAAACCGACGCGCTTGTTTGAAATTATGGCGCTCCGTAAAATAGATCGAGCCATTATGCCCTACGACCGCCAGCAGCTCTTGGTTTTTGCTCTGTTTTGCAAACGTCAGCGCCTTCGCGTAGTTACCCCGCTTCATCAACGCGTTAATAACCGTACCATATGCTGCGTCCAGATTATTCGTCACAATATCACGCTCGTGGCTCAATATATACGCAAAGCGAGAAGCCTGCAAAAAATCGCTCGGGTCCACCTCGTGCGTCTTTAGATACGAATCAGTCGTATCGAGCAGATTAATACTAACAATTTCTTCAATTGGCAGCAACCGCTCACCTTCGCGCCCCTCATAGTTCGTAAAGGTGCCGTTAGTGGCTTCGATATCGACACCTTTATAATGAAGCGCCACGTGCTCGGGCAAGACACGAACCCGCAAATCGCTCACATCAAAATAGCGCGAATACATATAAATATACAATGTCACAATCTGATTACAATCACCGACTAATTTCTCGACCCCAGGATCACGCAGTAGGCGTCCAAATGAACTCGAGGTACGGTATTCATACACGCCGCGCCTTGGCGAAAAGTAACGGGTCAAACTATCGAGCAGCTTTGCGCGCTGAATTTCAGGCGTCGCCCGTGGTGCTGCATGATGGATGCGGGCTTTTGCCTGTTCGGATGTATGGCTATCTGCCACGCGAAATTGCTCAAAATCATCAACAATCTTGTGTAGATTTCTGTAGAGCTCTTTACGATGGTTCTTTCGCAAATAGTCATAGCCTTTGTACCGGTACTCACTCCACAAATTAAGTGCTGCGGTATTCCGCTGAAGCAACCCATTCAATTGTTTGCGGACCGTAATGCGCGCACTCCGCTCGCTCAACCCGCCAAAAAATACCCCGACTGCCCGCTCGTCGGCATCAACATAGGGCGCAAAGAAATAATAAAGGCGGCGTATACTATCCATACGGTCTACCGGGCACCTTCTACTGCACTTCTGCTACTCATATTTGATCACCCACATAAATCTATCTGTTTTTTATCCCATCAAGCCGAAGTGTATCACTATCATCAACATGGGCACCATTACTGCCAACATACTTATCGTTGATTTTGGAGCCATGTCTGATCACATGAACTATTGCCATTGCGTGCCCGTGACCCAATGTAAAATCATCTTTGAGCCATGCAACAATCTCACCAGCTTTGGTATCAGCGTTAAAACCCTTTTCCTTTGCCATACCAATAAAATCGTTTGGTGTTTTACCCGTTTTCTTCTCCACATTGTCTAGATATGCTTGAAATGACATAGTTATAGTTTAGCAGGAATAAGACAATCGGGTGGCTCGTAAGTTCGCTCAACCGAACCACTTTTGCTCCGCAAAAGAGCTGGTTCTCGCGCCACATGTGGATAGCCACGTAAAACCCCCACATGAGGTGGGGATTTTACGTGGCTCACAACGATAAAGGAAGTTATAACTGTAATAAAGGAGGATTTATTGCTGACCTAGAATATTGTCAACAGTACGATCAACAGCAATCGTGCTTGATAACTCGGAACCCATCTCAATAGCACGGTTAACTTCATTATGCGTAAGGTCACTATCTAGTGCGGAAGTAATTTCTTGAGCTGCTCGAGCGGCTGCAACTTCAGCCATATCTGGGTCAACACCTACAGACTCAACTAGAAACGACTTAATGTCGGCAACTGCAATCATAAGGCGGTCTTTCTTTTCTGGAAATTGCTCTTTCAAACTGCCATCAATAAATTCACCAAACACACCATTTGGGTTAGTTGGTGAAGATAATCGATCATAGCTATGGTTTGCCATAATAAAAACACTATAGCATATTTTAACTATAGTATCAATATTTTGGCTCAGGCAGCTAGGTTGCTTCACTTCGTTCCGCTCTTCCGTTCGTTTGCAAAATATAAAATACCTAACGGTGCTTTATTTTGCTTCACTCGCTATACCGAACCACTCTTGCTCCGCAAAAGAGCTGGTTCTCGCGCCATTGAGTCATAGCCACGAAAAAACACCCATGGCAGGGTGTTTTTTCGTGGCTCCGGCAGCTGGGCTCGAACCAGCGACCTAATCGTTAACAGCGATCCGCTCTACCACTGAGCTATGCCGGAATACAAGGGTTAGTATAGCCCAAATACCACACAGCAGTCAAGGGGTTATCGCTTTTCGGGAATTTTCATTTGTTCAAACGTTTCGACGGCAGTTGCCAAATTAGCAATCACATCCCAACTCGCATCCTTTGTCATGACCGCAACAACAAATACACCCTTCGGAGATGATACAATCGCAACTTCGTTACGTATCGTGTCGCTTTCACCTATAATATGCTGAACACTCTTTGTCGTTGTAATGCCCGCAGGAATACCATCCTTTGGTCGAATATTTTCGCCGTACGAAACAATACGTCGCCCAATACCGCCATCTTTCGCTGTAATACCCCTAAACATGCCTTCGAATGTCGCGGCCAAATCGTTGGTTGTCGTTTGTCCATCTCGCTCAGCAAATGTCGTATTCTTGAGCCCAAGCTCTCCGCCACGTCGAAGCATCGTGTTGTAACCAATCTGATTATAAAAACCGATCCGACATTTATCATCTGGAAGAATGAACATATCCTTCAAACATGTTTCAACCGTTCTACCATTACTAATCGGTGCCCCTTGAAGCAAACTGTTATCATTCACACCTGTCAATGCCGCATAGGCCGTATAGATACTATCAATACCAGCTGCCGGATTCTTAACATCACCGTTATATGTACCGCTTCGCAGCAGTTTCACCCCAGCAAATTCACGCACCGTAATCGCGCTCACTCCTGGGTTATCTTGCCCAAACTGCTGAACCAGTGCCTTCATACCAATATCTGACGGCGTGTATTTTCGTGTATAGACAACAGTAGGTCCTACATCTTGAGTAACCGCTACAGCCTGTTCGTTTTTCTTTTCGATATAGTCGACCATCGACTGTTTGGCTGCTGGTAAATTAATCGTTCGACCGCCTTTACCGTCAACATGTGACGTCTCCGTGAAGTCAAGCGTTGCTATCCTGGTAATACCCGGTTTAATTGTTACCTTGGCCGAAATATCACCATTCATATAATCACCGAACCGCTTTTCATTGATTTCGTAAAGAAGGCGCGCTGTCTCGTTGGCGCTCTTGTCCACGACTTTTTCAGGAATATCAGCTTTGAAATCGAGCCAGCTCATCACAATACGCCCCGGAACTTCTTGTGAGGTTCCCGCAACCGAAAGTGGCACCGGTGTTTTTAGTCGATCGTTGAGCTTATCAGCCAGCTGTCGTGCCTTGTCATCATCAATCGCAGCTGGATTGTCTTTCGTCGCGATGCGGATTTTATCATCATCACCTGTCGGCTTCATCTTAGTAAGCTCTTGTTGGAAATTGGCGAGATCACATATACCACCAGGCGACGACGGATCAACCTGCAACTTGCTGTCGACCAATTTTAGGGTGGCATTTTTCGCCGGAATTTCACACGTATCACCGACTTTGCTCAACGTATATGCTTGGATTTGCTCATTGTTATATTCATACGCAAGTGGGCCCGGCTTACTCATTGATCCGGCAAATAGAAACGCGCCAGGCACAAAGCGGATCAGAAATGGCGGCGAAATATCATTCACCCGAGCATCGTTCACCACCTTAATACCCACATCCTTCAGTTTTGGTGAAAGAAACGCGGCCGCGGAGGAACCAAAATAAATCTTTATCTCTTGCTCACCGTATAGGTCATTCAGTTTCTTGATGGCGTCATCTTTGCGCATGCCACCAACAGCAAGCCCGTCAATAGTCGTACCCGGCAAAAGACGCCCACTTGGATAAACAATTTGATATACCACCGAACCGAGTACAAAAATCCCAAGCACCGCAAGTCCAAAAGCTTTCCAGTGACGCTTGAACCAGTCATTGATGAGTAGCGAAACGGGACTATGGAGCTCCTTCTGCTTCTTCGGGGTTGCCATACTGAGCGGCTGCAAGACACCAGGTGCCGGTGCCGTATTCGGCCGCGGTGGACGATATGGACTATATTGCACGGGCTGCAAGTACGGACCCGAAGGCTGTTGAGGTGGGTATTGAGGCGTCACCGGCTCAGGCTGTCCGGTATATGGCTGCTGTGGCGCTGGTTGTTGCGGGTAAGCCTGTGGTGCATAAGAAGGAGTACCGCCAGGTGCTTGCGGCGGTTGATAATCTCGGCTCGGCTCCATTGGAGGCTGCTGTTGCGGATTCATACTCTAGTTCTAGTGTACATATCGTTTATGCTTTTGTCACCTGGTATTTATGTGTCAATATCGTGCGATATTTCGAGCGCATCGAGCGTCTGGATGAAGGCCTTTTTTTGCTCCGATGAGGCTGCTGTCATGCGTTGCTTTAGTTCTCCTACGAGCCACACATGGTGTGCAGACGCCACTTCATCTGACACTTTCGTCACCACTTCAAGTGATCGTGCCGAATGGTCAGCCTTACGGAGGTAACCCTTGGCAATGAGCCCGTCAATATGAGTTGCAACCGTCGAGACTGATTTATATCCAAGCGCCCGCATTACTTCGCGGTAACTTGGGCCATACCCCGTACCCTTTATGAAGGTATCGATATAGGCAAGAAGCTCTTGTTGCTTTTTACTTGCTCGAGCGTTTTTTTCGGTCATTTGCTTTTCCCTCCTTTACTTTTGGCACGGACCGCGCGAGCACAAGTGCCAGAAGTGACCACCAAACGATTGACACGGTGTCATCAGCCCATACCGGTAGCAGCACACCGATCAATGCCAATCCGATACCGCTTCCAAATACTCCAAGAGCAAGCCAGTCATCCCGCCTACGCCACGCAGCGACCATCCCTACGCTAAAAATAGCACTATAGAGTATAAGCCCAAGCCAACCCGATTCGTGTGCGGTAAATAGATATTGGTTTTCAATAATTCGTGACGTATCTGCACGAAGTGACGCCGATCCAGTGCTTCCGATACCATTCCCGAGCGGCTCGTTTACGACTTCGGTGATACCGTCGCGAAGTGATGACATGTGCCCGTCATCTGACTTATGTGCACTGCCGCCAACCTGATTGTCATGGAAAAATACATTTGACACAAACGGTATCTCTCGGGCGGCCACAATACCACCAATCAAGACCACAAGACAGGTGATACCCCCCAGTAGCCACCATCGTATACGACGCACGGAACTGGCAGCTGCAAGACATACAACGACCCCCAATGACACACATGCCGCTACCAACGCACTCCGCGAGTAACTCGCCCATACTGCGCTTAAGCTTATTATAGCAAATACAATAAGTACACTCCACTGCCAACGTTGTAACTTTGCACGATACCGAATAAGATACGCACACGCCAAGGCTGCTGCCGCTCCCGCATATGCACCCAAAGGATTTGGTCCGCGCAAGGTACTATTAATACGGATAAAGTCATGGTTTAGGTCGACTGTCAGATATGGCATGATAGTGTATTTGCTATACCCGATCGAAGCAAGTACATCCACCGGGAGCACCGTCAGCTGCAGCAGAGCGAACCCTATGATAATGCCAGCACCCGCTGCTGCCGCTCCTACTACTATCCGACGTGCCGACGGATACAGCCGCACCGTGATATACACCAGCACAAAAAACAGAATATAGCGTAAATCAATCAGCATACCCGCTATTGCTGCCGTAAATCCCTGATGCCGCCAGAGAAGGAGTGCACAGTGAAGGATCCCGTATACCGCTACAAGTTGCACAATCCGATCGTGAAGAAATTGTTGCCAGAGATGCCGCTTTGTTAATATGATTATAATTAATAGTAGGCATACTCCCATCAGTATCTCTTTCCAGGCCTTCATAAGGTCACCATACTGCGGCCATATCGTTCCGAGCCATACTGTCGCTGGCGTATGGACTGCCAAACCAACAAGAATCACGACCTCAAGGGCAATCAGCATACGAGCAAGACGTGAAAGTGTCATATCGCCAGTATACAATTAATTGGACCTCTAAAAAATGGTATACTAAGCGTACATGCCGACGAAAAATACCAAGCTCTATAGTCTGATTCTCGTATGTGCCGATATTGTCACCCTGTTACTGGCGTTCACACTGGCCTATGTCATCCGTGTTCAAATTGACCATCGACCCCTCCTCAATACCGTCTATGCAGCAGACTATTTCACCGCATTTATCGCCATCGTTCCTTTTTGGATCTTTGTGTTTGCAACGCTTGGACTTTACGATAGTCGCACCTATACGCGACGCTTGGTAGAGTGGGGCAAAATTGCCATTGGTGCATTTATTGGTATCCTCTTGATCATTGGCTGGGAATATATCAGCGAAAAGCACCTGTTCCCGGCTCGACTCGTGGCCGCGTATGCGCTGGCGATTTCATTCGCCCTTCTCCTGTTCGAACGTGAGTTAATGCGTACTATTCGGAACCTCATGTTCCGATTCGGTCGCGGTATCCGACGCGTGCTCATCGTTGGAAATAGCAACGCCACGCGCGATATTGCCGATAATCTCTCCTTTACCGCTCGCAGCGGATTTAAGATTGTTGCCATTGCCGGCCCAGGTAAGATCGTTCCACCAGGTTTAGAGGTCGTACACTTTACATCAATAGATAAAGCCCTTGCGCAGCTACAAGAGCTCAAAATTACCACTATCATACAAACAGACTTCTACGATAGCGACGAGCATAATCAACGTGTTCTTGCTGCCGCACAAGTTAACCATATCAGCTACAGTTTTATTCCTGGCGACTCAGAATTCTATGCTGGCAAAAATACCGTCGATGTCTTCCTGGGCTACCCCATGATATCGGTCAGCCAGACGCCTCTTATTGGCTGGGGAGCAATTGCTAAAAGCATCTTCGACAAAATCGTCTCCGGCATCCTCCTTATCGTCCTGTCACCCGTCTTCTTAGTGCTTATCATCTTGCAAAAAATCCTTAACCCCGGACCAGTTTTTTATGTCAGTAAGCGTCTTAGTCAATTTTCACGCCCCGTTCGTCTCGTTAAATTCCGTAGCATGAGTAGCAAGTACGGCAAGAAAGATGCAGCTCTCGAGTTCGAGGAGATGGGACGACCAGACTTGGCAGAAGAGTACCGTATTCATCATAAAGTCGCAGACGATCCACGCATCACTCGATTTGGTCATTTCCTCCGTAAAACATCTCTTGATGAGCTTCCACAAATTTATAACGTCTTTCGTGGCGACTTGAGTCTCGTCGGTCCGCGGCCCATTTTGCCCCAAGAAGCTAAATTTTCAAAAAGCCGCACCGCGCTCCTTCATAGCGTTAAATCAGGCGTTACAGGTCTTTGGCAAGTGTCAGGGCGCAGCAATTTAAGCTTTGATGAGCGAATCGAACTCGAAGTCTTCTACGCTCAAAACTGGTCATTCTGGCTTGATATAAAAATTCTATTCAAAACCATTGCTGTCGTCGTTCGTAAACAAGGAGCAAAATAGTGGTTCATACACCAAAAATCGCCATTGTATGCGACTGGCTTATGACCATGGGCGGCGCCGAAAATGTTGTGCTCGCACTTCACGATGCCTTCCCTCACGCTCCAATCTATACTGCACTCTACAACCCGGATGCTGTGCCGGCATTTCGTCAGCTTGATATTCGCACAAGCAGCCTGCAGCAGGCGCCCAAACTTCTGCGCAAGTACCATAAACTTTTGCCGACGTATGCAAGTCGTGCTATGAAAAAGCTTGATCTTAGCGAGTTTGATATTATCATCACGAGCTCGTTCCTTCACGCGAACCACATCACCAAAGTTCGTCCTGAACAAAAAATAATCAGCTATTGCCACACTCCGGCGCGATACTACTGGAGCCACTACGACGAATATCGTCGCGACCCAGGTTACGGCAAGCTGAATCCTCTTGTTCGCACCCTTATGCCGCTGATGATCCCTCGCCAACGAAAGATTGACTACGCTGCCGCACAAGAAGTTGACGTCTTCATCGCCAATTCCTCCGAAACACAGGCGCGGATCAAAAAATATTATGGCAAACCAAGTACCGTTATTCACCCACCTGTCGACACCAAGCGGTTTTCACCCGCACGTCAGCGTAGCGACTATTATGTCACCCTTGGGCGACAACTTCCCTACAAACGCTACGACTTGGTCGTCGAGGCATGTACACGTCTTGGTATTCCGCTAAAAGTATTCGGTAATGGTCCCGCACATAATAACCTCGTTCACAAAGCTGGTCCCCGTGTCGAATTCTTTACCGATCGTTTTGGTGATGCGTCAGATGAAGCCGTGACTGCAGCCCTCGAGTCGGCTCGCGGGTTTATTTATGCCGCCGAGGAAGACTTTGGAATCGTTCAGGCCGAAGCGTTAGCCGCCGGAGCACCCGTTATTGCACTTGGACGAGCCGGTACACTTGATATCGTTGATGATCATATCAGCGGCGTTCTTTTCAAGCAGCAGACCACCGAGGCAATCATCGACGCCATCTCACAGGCCGAAATGCAACGATTTATGCCCGCTACCCTTCAGCGAAAAGCAAAGCGATTTGACACCTCGCTATTTATTACAAAGATTCGCAAGGTCATAAGCGACCAAACACGTTAACCTCACTACTCTACGGTAACACTCTTCGCTAGGTTACGCGGCTGGTCAACGTCGTTGCCGCGTGCAACTGCGATGTAATATGCCAGTAACTGGGCTGCGATATTAAATACAAGCGGCGTCAGAAGCTCAAGCTTTGTTTTAATACGAATCACTTCCTCGGCCGGAATACGCTTTTGCGTATCGGTAATAGCAATTGCGTGCGCACCACGAGCGTTCATCTCAATCAAGTTACTCTGTGACTTTTCGTACAACCAGTTGTCCTGAATAAAACAGACTTCAAAGAATCGATCATCGATCAACGCGATCGGTCCGTGCTTTAGCTCACCCGCCGCATAGCCTTCGGCATGAATATAGCTCACTTCTTTCAATTTCAGGGCACCTTCAAGTGCAATTGGATACAGTGTATCACGACCGATGTAAAGCGCATGGTCATACTCTGCGTACTTTTCGGCAACTGCCTGCACTTCATCGGCATTATTCTTTAGTACTGCGGCAATCTCATCCGGTAGCATTTCGAGTTCGTTTACATATTGGTGCAACTCTTTAGCACTCGCACCCTTTGCTTGCGCAAGCATAAGACCGAACATAGTAATAGCTGCGGCCTGGCTCGTAAAGGCCTTCGTACTCGCCACACTAATCTCAGCACCGACATGCACGTAGACACCACCATCAACTTCACGTGCAATCGTACTACCGACTGCGTTTACAACACCTAAGCAGCGGACACCACGACGTTTCAACTCCGTCAGACATGCCAACGTATCGGCTGTTTCACCCGACTGACTTACAATCAACGCAACGGTATTTTCTGGTACATGGAACGACCGATAGCGTAGCTCGCTCGCAATCTCCGAACGAACCGTGACATCATTCGTAAACTGTTCGATGAAATAGCCGGCCATTACTCCTGCATAGTAGGCAGTACCACAACCGATTACGAGCACATTACGCACCGCACGCAGCTCGTCGTCAGTCATATTCAAACCACCCAATTTCACCGTGCCCGACTCGGCGTTTACGCGACCATTAAGCGTTGACTTGAGGCTCTCTGGCTGCTCCCAAATCTCTTTCAATAGGAAATGATCGTAGCCTTTTTTCTGGATTGACTGCATATCGAGTTCAAGCTTCTCGACTGCCATATCAACCACATTAATATCAATGTCATAGAGCTGCACGCCATCACGCGTACACACCCCAATTTCATCGTCATGTAGGTACACCACCTGATCAGTCTGGCCGATTAACGCAGAGGCATCGCTTGCTACAAACACTTCACCTTCACCAACACCAACGATCAATGGGCTTCCTTTGCGCGCTACGACAACCTCGTCCGGATTCTGCACGCTCATCACCGCAATCCCATAGGCCCCTACCACCATCTTAAGTGCACTGCTGACAGCCTGTAGTAAATTACGCTCATCACGATAGAGATAGTCAATCAACGCGGCAAGGACTTCACTATCGGTGTCGCTTTTGAAATCATAGTCGTGTCGCTTAAGCTCTTCTTTGAGATCCTGGTAATTCTCAATGATCCCATTATGCACCAAATAAATATCACCGACTGTATGTGGGTGCGCGTTGCGCTTACTTGGCTCGCCATGCGTTGCCCAGCGTGTATGCCCAATCCCAACAGTATCGTTTGTCTGATGCGAAGCGACCTTTTTATCAAGCTCAGCGACTTTACCCTTTTCGCGCAGGAGTGTCACGCCGCCCTTTTTGCCAAGTGTTGCAATACCAGCACTGTCGTATCCACGATACTCCAATCGCTTCAGTCCGCTTACTAAGATCGATTGCGCTTTTTTATCACCGATATATCCTACAATGCCGCACATAGAAAACCTTTCTGCTTGCACTCATTTGCAAGACCCGTGCTGGTATTGTAGCAGTTTTTTGTAGTATTTTACAAAATGTAATAATTACAATATAAAAGCGTAATCCTATCCATTCATGATATTGTTACATAAATAATATATAAGCCTCAGAAAAGAGACGTTGGATAATTTTATGAATATACTTAACAGTACAAAAGCCAATACAGTTGTGGCATCTTATATCGAGGACCATAATTGTGCATACGCGCTTCGTATCCTTGAAGTAGACAAACTACAGAAAATGGGCTCGTACGGAATAAACCTTTCTTTACTTTCCGGACTTGTGACCCAACTTGACTCTATCCATCAAAACGATGTATGCCCACCCACACATATCGGCACAGGACCAACCGAAACATGGGCAGATTGGGTTGATACAACACGGGTCTAATCTATCAAAAGAATATCGTCGTCGGGCAAACGGAATAAACCTTCGTCGAGACGCTTTTGGTCAAGATAGTGCGCAACGAAGCCGATTGTTCGAGGAATCACAAACAAAGCATTAAAGAAGTCGGCCTCAATCAGCTGGTCGAGCTCACGTTCAGACATCTTTTCTTCATGTGTCAGTATATCGAGCATCAATGCGGCGATATGACCGTCAACATTCAGGATAAGATTTCCCTTTTTCTGTACCGTCTGCGCCTCGACGCCTTTAGCAAAGTCAAAGTATGGATGCTCTGCTACCTTGTCGGCAAATTCTGCCAATATAACAGTTCGCGGATCAGGCAGGTCAAGTCGATACTTTTTATGACCAATACCACCGATAATTTCCTTCTTCTTTGCGCGCAACTCCACGAGCTCGACTGGCCGCATACCAGTCGACACACCGTCAAACCACTCGCGAGCCGCGCTCGAGACTGCGCCGCCAAAACGTGGACCAACCGTCATCAGGCCAGCCGCCAGTGAATCAACTAGACCTTTGCCAGCACGTGCCGTAATGATCGTTGTCAAGGCACCAGATACCTGTGGACCATGATCTGTCGATAGCAAGAAAACCGTTCGCACAAAATCCACCGTCACCATCGAGAGTGGCATGCGCCCCAAAAGAGCAGCGGTGACTTGCAGTGCTATGTCACTTTCCGTAGACCACTGCGGCATAGTTTTACCAACAAACTTATATCCGTCCGCCGATTCGCTACTAATCGTTGACGTAAACAGACTTTCTGATCGATGCGCAAGTGTCGATTCTTCGTGCTGTACGACATCTTTTGGCAGTTGTTCAATTAGTGTAGCTAGTTCGCTCATTGAGCCTGCCACAACCACACCAGCTTCTTTCAACGCTGTGCGTTTCGCACTCGCCGTTTCGCTCTTTGACCCCGCTAGCGCCTTGGCATGACCGAACTGCACGGATGTCTCAAAGCTCTCACCAATCACACCAGCAATATACGCAATGACAGGCTTCGTTACGTCACCATTTCGAATCAGCTCCGCAAGCTCATATTCATCTGTACCGCCAAGTTCACCGTAATAGACAATCGTTTTTGTTGCCCCGTCTTTTTCGGCGGCCAAAAACGCATCACGCGGAGTCGTCGTTGGGAATCGATCACCGCCAAAACAAAGCGCAAAACTCAGCAAATGACCACTCGCAGCAACCATCGATATCAGCTCATTAATCATACCGCCACTCGCAGAAAGTACCGCCACCGAACCCGACTCGTGTAAATGATTCTTCTGGATCTGCCGCCAGTCAACACCACCAACCACACCGAGCTTCAAAGCGCCCGGCACAATCAAACCAACACCTGCTGGCCCAACAATCGTCTTGCCGTTTTTCACATACGTCTCATGTAGCTTGAGCGCCTGTACTTCTGGTATGTCTTCAGCAAATATATGCGCCCCAAGTGCATTGGGGTACTGTGCAAAAAAATCTTCAGTTGTCTGGGATGCACGCCGTGCACTTGTAATATTCAGTAGCCAGTCAACATGCTCAATTTGCCCTTTGGCATCTTCCAGGCTTTTATAGCATGGTATCAGTACTTCTTTTTCGCCAAAAAAGTACTTCTCGAACCGCTTCGTACCACCAACAATACCAACAATCGACGGAGTTTCTCGGCCACAAAGTGCATCGAAATCCAAAATAGCCTGATAACCTGGCTTATATGCGCCAACCGCTAAAATCGTTCCTCCGCTTTTACGGATATCTTCAATACTATGCATCGACATATTCAAGCGCCTCATCTACTACTTCTGTTAATACCGTATCCGAGCCATGAACACTACCATAAATATCATGTTTTCTCAAAAATGCTTCCATGGCTGCTAAACCTTCTTTTTCGTTCGGGCCACCACGGCGCACATACACCTTGATTTTAGCCTCTTTCAGCTGGTCAAGGTATTTCGTAAACGCATCGATCACGCCGCCAAACGTCTTTTTGACGTCTGTAAAGTTTGCCACACCGCCCGCAACAATCATAGCCTTACGCCGAGCTGATGATTCAAACATCTGGCAAATGACCGCTTCAGTGTACACTTGTGCTTCTTCACGCGTTGGACCACCGCTATACTCTCCGTAATTACCAATCAATTCAGCCTTCTGCTGGTTCGCCGCCTCATCAGCAATTGTAATACTAGCACCGCCACCACTTAACAGCAGCCATATAGAGCCATCTTTATTCAAGATTCTAAACGAAAAAGATGCCGGCGACCCCGCATTTAGGTCATTAATAGTTGTTTCAGTAGCAGTCTTATGTACAGCCTCAGCGATGTCATCATTATTCCATGACGCCATGTACTCAGCCGCACTATCAGCCAGTACTGCCGCATCAAGTAGAGCACACTGTTCGCCACGCACGACAAGCGGATTGATTTCAACAAAACTCAAATGTTCACTATCCATAACATCAACAAGATGTTGCATAAATGCTTGAGGTAACGGCACGTCTTTCAAGCTACTGAATACCTTGATGTTCTCAGGGTGATCCTCGATATCAACACCACCTTGAGGAGAGTAGAGTATCTTGACTCCTCCGCGAACCCGCTCAACACTCAAGTAACGCTCTTCTGTGTCTTCATGAAGAACCATCGGTTCGGCGATGAATGTGTCGAAACCACGCTCGGCTAATTCATGCACTGCTCGCTTGGCCTTATCTGAGGTCACGTTCACACGGATTAAGCCTTGCTTACCCCTCTTTTTAATACCCTGATCAACTTTAATAATATAGTCTGTATCACGTGCGAGCTGCGCAACATCATCATCAAGCGATGACATTCGTAATAAAATACCACGATAGTTATCGACCAGCATTTTTTTCGCCCTGTATTCTGTTAGTTTAACCCTCGCCATGTAGGTTATATTGTATACTACACTTATGGATAAGCAAACCTCTTCAACAATAATTGAATACCTCTCTTACCCTTCGACACAAGATATCCAGACAATCCAACGATTACTAGAACAGCTCAGTAACCATCGAAAAAGTCATGCTATTTCAGAAGATTTTATCGCCGAAATCAGCGCTTCTCCATATCATGATATTCTCATCGCGCGCGCAGCCGACACCAATTCAATTGTTGGATGCGCAACACTCAGCGTCACCTTTGGATCTGGCGTTGGGCGCCGAGTGTGGCTTGATGATTTCATTATCGACGACCAGCACCAAGGTGAAGGAATTGGCAGCTTACTATGGGACGAGATGCTCGTGTGGGCACAACATCACGATGCAGCCGCACTTCAATTCACTTCAAGTGATAAGCATAAAGCCGCGCACGGCTTTTACTTTAAAAAGGGCGCTGTTATACGGGACACAAATTTCTTCAAAAAAATAATTAACCGGTAAACGAGCATAAGAACCTGTGAAACATTGGGAAACCCTATCATCGCGCTATCCCTACGATAACCCGTGGATTACGGTCAGGGAGGATACGGTTATTCGACCAGATGGAAAAGAGGGAATATACGGCGTAGTCGAGATCAAATCACCTGGTGTTATGATCGTACCCATAGACAACGATAACTGTATTCATTTAACACTTCAAGAGCGATATACAACTAATACGAACAGCTGGGAACTTCCAGCTGGTGGGTCAGACGGCGAGGACACTGAAGTTGCTGCACGACGTGAGCTACTCGAAGAAACTGGCCTTAAGGCAGACCATCTGAAGAAAATTTTATCGCTTTATCCAATTATAGGAATTAGTGACCATATTACACACATCTACATTGCGACTGGACTAACACAATCAACAGATAAGCTTGATACAGTTGATGGAATACTTGCCACCAAGAAAGTCTCCTTGCAACATGCAAAATCCATGATTTTTAATGGTGAAATGAGAGATGGGGCGTCGGTAGCAGCTATCCTCGCGGCCATCACTCATCTTGAACAGAGACCACGTAACGAAAGTTATGACTGAAGTTTCTTAGCGACGTCACCAGCCTTCATACTGACATCTTTCCGCGCGACAAGTATGCCGTCCGGAGTATTAACAACGACGACATTATCCAGACCAATAACCGCCACTGGTTTATCATCTTCTTCATTTCGAATATACACATTCTCGACTTCGATAGTATGGATATTGTCGCCTTTAACATAATTGTTGTCTTCATCCTTAAAGACAACATCATGCAGGTCTTTGAAATTACCAATATCCATCCAGTCAAACCCGGCAGAAACGACCGCGAGAGACTCAGCTTTTTCGATCAGAGCAATGTCAATGACCTGGTTGTCCAGTGACAAATAAGCTTGATTATATTCATCACTTCCATGCTGAGTAATAGCAGTGAGCAAATCGTAGCTTTTCTGTAGCTCGGGGGCGCTTTTCGCCATTTCACCAATAAATGTACGGACGGAACCAACAAAATAGCCACAATTCCATAAATAATTACCAGATTCAACATAGTGAAGTGCCGTATCATAATCAGGCTTTTCTTTAAATGACTCAACATTATATACACCTGATTTTTCATCGATTATTCCATCGCGTTCAATATATCCAAATCCTGTTGATGGAAACGTTGGCTCAATCCCAATGAGAACGATCTGGCTCGTCTCACTCGACACCCTACCAGCCGTCGCAAATGAGCGAGCAAATCCAGCAAGGTCGCGTACATTATGATCTGAATGAATAAATGCCACAGGCTCGTCTTTATCATGGTTACGGGCAATATAGTCAAGCGCAAAGATAATACAGTGCGCAGTACCCCTTCGGCCTGGCTCGATCAAGAATGCTTCATCGGGTAGCTCGGGTAGTTGAGCGCGGAGTGGCTCAGCATGGCTCGCTTCAGTTACGACATATATAGTGTCGCCAAGCTTGCGTGCACGATCATATGCCTGCTGCACCATGGTGCGCTCTGTCGTTAATGCTAAAAGTTGTTTTGGTCGATGCGATGTCGAGAGCGGCCACAGTCGGGTACCGGACCCCCCAGCTATAATTACGGTAATCATAGGCCTTATTATAGCACTAATAAAAAATAATTTTTTAT